>NZ_RBHX01000001.1:612710-919066 GCF_003626735.1 Microbacterium sp. CGR2
TCGTCCTCGCGGTGATCGGCGGATTCGTCGTACTGTCCGTCGTCGGTGTGGCGGTGGTCGTCGGAATGCTGCTCGCGGCCCGCGAGGAGCCCGCAACAGCGCCCCCGCCGTCGGTGATCACGGAAGACCCGGCTGCTCCCCCCGCCGACCCCGCCGACCCTGCGGAGCCCGCGGAGCCTGCGGAGCCCGACGCCTCGTACATCGAGGCGCAGCTGGAAGCGAAGATCAACGAATACAAGAGACTGCGCGGTTCGGGAGCGCTCTGGGAGAGCATCCCCGACAACGAGTACAACCGCACCGCCGTCTCGGCGTTCCTGTACCTGCTGACCGACATGAAGGTCGCCACGATCTGGGGCGTGACCGACGAGCAGGCGCAGGAGTACGAGGAGCGGATGCTGATGCTCGAGGAGCGTCTGCTCGCCGAGGAACCGCTCGGCGACGACATCACCATCACGCTCGAGGACGAGGTCTTCACCTACGACGGCGATACCGGCGAGGGCGGCTACACCCCGAAGTGACCGCAGGGGATACGCTCGAGCGGTGACCTCCTGGACCAGCGCTGCGATCGTCCTGCTGGAAGCCGACGCCAACCGCAGCGCCGACACGCACCTGCACCTTTTCCCGTTGCCGCCCGAGTGGGGCATCGACCTGTATCTGAAGGACGAGTCGGTGCATCCGACCGGCTCGCTGAAGCACCGCCTCGCGCGCTCCCTGCTCCTTTACGGTCTCGTGAACGGCCGCATCCACGAGAACACCACGCTCGTCGAATCGTCCAGCGGTTCGACGGCCGTCTCCGAAGCATATTTCGCGCGGATGCTGGGGCTGCCGTTCGTCACAGTCGTTCCCCGTTCGACGAGCCGGGAGAAGATCGAGCTCATCGAGTTCTACGGCGGACGCTGCCACTACGTCGACCGGGCCGAGGACATGTCGCCCGAAGCGCAGCGCCTTGCAGACGACTGCCACGGTCACTACCTCGATCAGTTCACGTTCGCGGAGCGGGCGACCGACTGGCGCGGCAACAACAACATCGCCGAGAGCGTGTTCAGCCAGCTCGCGCAGGAGCGGCATCCGATTCCGACGTGGATCGTCGTCGGAGCCGGCACCGGCGGCACGAGCGCGACGTTCGGCCGCTATGTGAAGTACCGGATGCACCCCACACAGATCGCCGTCGTCGACCCGGAGGGGTCCGCGTTCTACGACGGCTGGGCAGGCACTCCCGATGCTCCGGCCGGGCGTCCGAGCCGCATCGAGGGCATAGGTCGCCCGCGTGTGGAGCCGTCGTTCGTCCCCGGCGTGATCGACGAGATGCTCCGCGTCCCGGATGCCGGGTCGATCGCTGCGATCCGGATGCTGCGCGAGCGCACCCTGCACTGGGCCGGAGGCTCGACGGGCACGAACCTGTACGGGGCGTTCCAGCTGATCGCGCGTATGCGCGCCGCCGGGGAGACGGGCAGCGTCGTGACGCTGATCTGCGACAGCGGCATCCGCTACGCCGGCACGTACTACTCCGACGAGTGGGTCTCGGAACAAGGGTGGGACCTCGCCCCGCATCGCGCGCGGCTGGAGTCGTTCCTGGAGACGGGCACCTGGGACGAATGACCCTCGCTACGCTGGCCGCATGACTACTCTGATCCTCACCGTCGCCGGAGCCGACCGCCCCGGCCTGGTCGCCGCCGTCGCCGATGTCGTCGATGCGCACGGAGGCAACTGGGAGAACAGTTCTCTGGCCGAGCTCGCGGGCACCTTCGCCGGAGTGATCGAGGTTTCGGTCGCCGTCGAGCGCGCCGCCGAGCTGGAGTCGGCTCTGCGTTCGCTGCAGGGACAAGGGCTGCTGACCCTCGCTGTCCTCACCGGGACCGCCGAACCGGCCACCGACGACGAACAGCTCCTGAGCATCCAGGTGCTCGGCAATGACCACCCCGGCATCGTCCGCGAAGTCTCGGCCGTGCTGAGTGCGCACGCCCTCAGCATCGAGGAGCTCGCCACCGAGACCCGCGATGCCGCGATGGCGGGCGGCCGGCTGTTCGAAGCATCCGTCACGGCGAAGGTTCCGGCATCCGTCGATCTCGAGAAACTGCGTGCAGACCTCGAGAAGCTGGCGGCCGAGATTCAGGTCGACATCACGCTGGGGTGACCCCATCGGTGTACCGGCGCACCCAATACTCCGTGTAGGCGACGTGCGATGATGCTGCCGCAGAGGCAGCCACCGGGTCGGCGTCGGCCAGCCCGCGCAGGATCGCGCGGTGCCCGGCATCCGAGTGCAGTTTGAGTTCGGCGGCGTCACCGGCATCCGGGATGCGATACGCCCGCGACCGCGACCGCAGCACGTCGATCAGGCTCGTGAGCGCGTCATTGCCCGCGACCCGCGAGATCGTCATGTGGAACTCGTGGTCGAGCCGCGAGTGGTCCTCGAAGTCGTCGCTCGCCTCGATCTCATCAAGCACCCGCCCCAGCGTCTCGACGGTGTCGGTGTCGATGCGTGCCGCGGCGAGCGCCGCCGCGTGCGGCTCGAGCACGCGGCGCAACTCCGTGAGTTCAAGCACTCCGGCCATCGGCAGCAGGCCGACCGTGAGAGACAGGCTCCCGATCAGGTCGGCGGCACGCAGGTCACTGACATAGCTGCCCGACCCGTGGCGCGTCTCGAGCACACCCAGGGCGGCCAGCATCCGGATCGCCTCACGCAGTGACCCGCGCGAGACGCCGAGCCGTTCACAGAGCTCGCCTTCGCTGGGCAATCGGTCCCCCGGGCGGAGCGCCCCATCGGCGATGAGCGCCCGCAACCCGTGCAACGCCGTGTTCAACGCGCCCATCGTCGTCCTCCCTGACGTCAGCTGACTCTTCGTGAAGTCTGTCGGAAGTCGACCGTGACCCCAATTCGTATGACAACTCTGTCATATTCTCAGAAAAAGCTCGCGCGATGCCACCCGCTATGGCAAAGTTGTGCAACAACTCGCCCCACGCACTGATGAGGATCCATGCAGGCCACCGCTTTCCCCGCACCGCTCCGACTGAAGTCGTTCGATCGCGCGCGGGACGCCTGGCCGCTGGATCCGGCGATCGTCCACCTCAACCACGGATCGTTCGGCGCGGTGCCTACTGCGGTCGTCGACTACCAGAACTCCCTCCGCGCTCAGGCCGACCAGAGCCCGGTCGGCTGGTTCCCCCGCATCGGCGAGCGCGTGGGCGAGGCGCGAGAGAAAGTGGCTCCGTTCGTCGGTGCCCGCGCAGAGAACAGCGCCTTCGTCCCCAATGCCTCGGCGGCCGCCACCGTCGTCTACAACGCCCTCCGCCTTGCTGTCGGCGACGAGATCCTGGTCACCGACCAGGGCTACGGGGCGGTGACGATGGGCGCCCAGCGCCTCGCCCGCCGATTCGGTGCGACCGTTCGCGTCGTCGAGCTTCCGCTGCTCGCCTCCGACGACGAGGTCGTCCAGCGGTTCGCCGATGCACTCACCGCGCAGACCCATCTGATCGTCGTCGATCAGATCACCTCCCCCACGGCTCGCGTCCTCCCGACACGGCGCATCGCTGAGACCGCTGCACTCCGGGGCGTGCGCACCCTCGTCGACGGGGCCCACGCGCCGGGACTCATCCCCGATGCGGCCGCGGCGGCGGGCGGCGACTGGTGGTTCGGAAACCTGCACAAGTGGCCCTGCGCTCCGCGGGGATCCGCGCTCCTGGTGACGGAGGCGCACGACCGCCACGACCTCTGGCCGCTGATCGACTCGTGGGCGGCATCCGAGCCCTTCCCGGTGCGGTTCGACACCCAGGGCACGATCGACGCGACGACCTACCTGAGCACCCCGGCGGCGATCGACTTCATCGAGCAGGAGTTCGGTTGGAACGAGGCCCGGGCCACTCTGGCCGAGCGGGCGGATGCCGGCGCCGAGCTCATCGCCGACGCGCTGCGACCGCTCAGCGACGAAGACCCCCTGACCCCGCTCCCCTCGCCCGTGCCGTCGATGCGACTCGTGCGCCTGCCCCAGGGCCTCGGCGCCTCGCGCGAAGATGCCGACGAGCTGCGGATGCAGCTGCTCGACGAGATCGGTGTCGAGACGGCGTTCACCAGCTTCCGCGGCATCGGCTACTTCCGCCTCTCCGTGCATCTGTACACCGAGGCATCCGACATCGAGGCGTTCGTCGACCGCGGCATCCCGGCGGTCCTCCGGCGTGCCGGCATCCGCTCTGCCGAACCCGTCACCATCACCTGACCCACCCGAATCACCCACCGGAAACGCACCACCCCACCCGAATCACCCGAACCCTGCACCATCCACCACATCGAGAGGCACATCGTGAAGAACAAGATCTTGACGACAGCGGCGGGAATCGGCACCGTCGCCGTCCTCGCGCTCACCGGCTGCTCCGCCGGCGGCGGCCCGTCCGCCGACGGCACCGTCACCCTGCAGATGGTCGAGAGCCTGACCAACCCCGCCCGTACCGACCTGATCCGCGGTCTCCTCGACGAGTTCGAGAAGGAGAACCCGAAGATCAAGGTGAACCTGGTCTCGCCACCCACCGAGCAGGCTGACGCCAAGATCCAGCAGATGCTGCAGTCGGGCAAGGGCGTCGACCTGCTCGAGGTGCGCGACATCACCGTCGGTCCGTTCGCCAACAACGGCTGGCTGTACGACATGGGCGACGACGTCAAGACGTGGGACGGCTGGGACGCCCTCACCGAGAACGCTCAGGCCGCGTCGGTCGCGGAAGACGGCAAGACCTACTTCGTCCCCTACGGCTTCTACGGCCTTTCACTGTTCTACCGCACCGACCTGGTCGAAGAGGCCGGCTTCGACGGCCCGCCGCACAGCTGGAAGGACCTGCTGGAGCAGGCATCCGCCATCCAGGACCCGTCGAACAACATCTACGGCTACGCGTTCCGCGGCGGACCGAACGCGAACAGCAACGTGGTCGCCGCGATCGAGGCGTACGTCATCGACGACCTCAACGTCGACGACGCTTTCCTGATGGAAGACGGTTCGACGATCTTCGCCGCGCCGGAGGCTCAGGACGCGGTCGACGACTACTTCGAGCTCTTCAAGAAGGCATCCCCGCCGTCCGCCGTCTCCTGGGGCTACCCGGAGATGGTCGCCGGCTTCACCAACGGCTCCACCGCCTTCCTGCTGCAGGACCCCGAGGTCATCGCGACCGTGCAGGACTCGAACCTCACCGAAGACCAGTGGGACACCGCCCCGCTTCTGGTCGGACCGACCGGGAAGGCCGCGCAGCCGCTGGCCGTCGCCGGCTGGGGTGTCGCCGAGAAGAGCCAGAACAAGGAAGCGGCCGTCAAACTCATCGAGTTCCTGTCGTCGGCCGAGCCCGCCACCGAGTTCGCCCAGGCGAACAGCCTGGTGCCGATCATCGCCGACGCGGCGGACGACGAGTTCTACTCCTCGGGCCCGTGGACGAGCTACGTCACCATGACCGAAGACCCGGAGACTTACATCAACGTGCGCCAGCCGCGCGGCGTGAGCTGGTGGACCGAGTGGATCCAGAAGTCCGACGAGGATGTGCAGCGCGTCCTCCTCGGCGACATGAGCACCAGCGACCTGCTGGCGTCGTGGGATGAGTTCTGGACCGAGAAGTACGCGGAGCAGGGCTGACCGTGGCCCGCACCGTCCGTGAAGGAGGCTCCGTCGGCACTGCCGGCGGGGCCTCCCCGGCATCCCGTCGGCGTCCGTTCCGAAGCCGCCAAGCGCTGACCCTCCTGGCGTTCCTCACGCCGGCGATCATCTTCGTGTGCTGGTTCACCTACTGGCCGATGCTGCAGGGTGCACGCATGGCCTTCCACGACTGGAACCTGTGGGACCTCACGTCGACGCCCTTCGTCGGCTTCGAGAATTTCGTCACCGTGTTCCAGGACCCGTCGTTCCCGGTGGTGGCGTGGAATTCGGTGCTATGGGTCGTCGGCTCTCTCGTCCCCCAGCTCGTCATCGGATTCCTCATCGCGCTGGCCCTGCGCAAGCGGTTCCGGTTCCGCGGCGTCTACCAGGCTCTCGTCTTCTTCCCGTGGGCGGTCTCCGGATTCCTCATCGGGATGCTGTTCCGCTGGATGTTCAACGCTGAGTTCGGAGTCGTCAACGACCTGCTCATGAAGGCGGGGCTCATCGACGCGCCACTTCCGTGGCTGGCCGATCCGAAGCTCGCGATGTTCGCGGTGATCGTCGCGAACATCTGGTACGGCGTGACGTTCTTCGCGATCATGATCCTCGCGGCGCTGCAGTCGGTGCCCGAAGAGATGCTGGAGGCGGCGAGCATCGACGGTGCCGGCAAGGCCCGCCAGCTCTTCTCGATCATCATCCCGTACATCTCGATGACGCTGCTGCTCACGGTTCTGCTGCGCGTGATCTGGATCTTCAACTTCCCGGACATCATCTACGCGATGACCAACGGAGGCCCGGCGAACCAGACCCACATCGTCACGACGTGGATGATCAACTACACCCAGCAGGGCAACTACGGCATCGCGAGTGCGATCGGTCTGATCGTCGTGGCGTTCCTGTTCGTGTTCTGCGCGTTCTATCTGATGGCGATGCGGAGGGTCCAGCGATGACCATGACCGGAATATCCACGCCGGCGCCGCCGTCGTCCGAGACCCGCCGGATCACCGTTCCCGAGGGTGCCGCACGGGGGTCGTCGAAGCCGCGCGTCACGGTCGGCGGCGTGATCCGCGTCGTCGGGCTCGGGCTCTGGCTCATCATCACCCTGTTCCCGCTGTATTGGATCGCGCTGACGTCGCTCAAGTCGTCCGGCTCCATCAACGCGTATCCGATCGAGTACTGGCCCAGTGAGCCGACGCTCGCGAATTACACCAGCCTGTTCGAGCAGAGCTCGTTCGGCGTCTTCCTCGCCAACTCCGCTCTCGTGGCCGTCGTCGGTGGCGCGGTCGCGACGCTCATCGCCCTGCTGAGCGCGTATGTGCTGGCACGGTTCGAGTTCCGGGGCAAGGGCGCGATCCTCATCGCCTTCCTGCTGACGCAGATGATCCCCGCGTTCATCGCGCTGGGACCGCTGTACGCGATGATGACCGACCTGGGTCTGGTCGACACGAAGCCCGGGCTCATCCTCGTGTACATCGCGATCTGCATCCCGTTCTCGACGGTGATGCTGCGCGGGTTCTTCGAGAACGTCCCTGACGCGCTCGAAGAGGCAGCGATGATCGACGGGTGCTCCCGCCTCGGCGCCCTTTTCCGGGTGCTCGTCCCCGTGATGACGCCCGGCATCATCGCCGCGTTCATCTTCAACTTCGTGAACTGCTGGAACGAGCTGTTCCTGTCGGTGGTGCTGATGAACACCGACGCGAACCGTACGGTCCCCTCGGCGTTGAACGGCTTCATCTCGACGTTCAACATCGACTGGGGCTCGATGAGTGCCGCAGCGGTCCTGACGATCCTGCCGACCATGGTGATGTTCGCGCTCGCGAGCAAGTGGATCGTCCAGGGCCTGACGGCCGGAGCGGTGAAGGAGTAGCCGTCACCTGCTTCCGGTCGCAGAAAAGCTCCCATCCGCCCGGCAGATGGGAGCTTTTCTGCGACCGGAACGTGTCGTCAGGAGTCGGGTGTCAGACCAGACGCTGCTTCGGAGAGACCCCGTACGTGTGCTCGGCGTCACGGTTGACCGTGTCGCCCAGCGCGGTGTCGATGGCGGCAAGGGTGTCGGCGTCGAGCTTCACGCCCGAGGCCTTGACGGTCTCGGCGAGCTGCTCCGGACGGGATGCTCCGACGAGCGCAGCGGCGACGTTCGGATTCTGCAGCACCCAGGCGATCGCGAGCTGCGGCATCGACAGGCCCGCCTCCTCGGCGATCGGCTTGAGCTTCTGCACGCCCGTGAGGATGTCGTCCTGCAGGAAGCTCTTGATGAAGTCGGCGCCGCTGTGCGGGTCGGTCGCGCGCGACCCCTCGGGCACCGGCTGACCGGGGAGGTACTTGCCGCTGAGGACGCCCTGCGCCATCGGCGACCAGACGATCTGCGAGATGCCGAGCTCTTCGGATGCCGGGACGACCTTGCCCTCGATGACCCGCCACAGCATCGAGTACTGCGGCTGGTTCGAGATGAGCTGGATGCCGAGCTGCTTCGCCAGCGCGTGGCCTTCGCGCAGCTGCTCCGCCGTCCACTCGGAGACGCCGATGTAGAGCGCCTTGCCCTGACGGACGACGTCGGCGAACGCCTGGAACGTCTCCTCCAGCGGCGTCTCGTAGTCGAACCGGTGCGCCTGGTAGAGGTCGACGTATTCGGTGCCGAGGCGCTTCAGCGAGCCGTTGATCGATTCGAGGATGTGCTTGCGGCTCAGGCCGGTGTCGTTGGGGCCCTTCGGGCCGGTCGGGAAGTAGACCTTGGTGAAGATCTCCACGCCCTCGCGGCGCTGGCCTTCGAGCGCCTTTCCGAGCACGACCTCCGCCGCGGTGTTCGCGTAGGTGTCGGCCGTGTCGAAGGTGGTGATGCCGGCTTCGAGCGCCGCATGGACCGTCTTGACGGCTGCGTCGTCGCCGACCTGCGAGGCGTGGGTGACCCAGTTGCCGTAGGTGATCTCCGAGACCTTGAGACCGCTGTTACCGAGATAGCGATAGTTGACCATGATTCCACGCTACTGCTTCGGATGCGGGTGGAGGCCAGGATTCCGTGACCGGTCTCAGGTGACCTGAGCGGATGCGCCCGAGAGTCTCCCGGACTCCTGCGTCGCCGGGGTGGCTCAGGTCGCCTGAGCCGAAGCCGCCGGTGGCGACGGCGTCACCGGCGTCGTCACTATGTCCGCGCGGTCTCGGAACCCCTCGGCGGTCACCTTGTCGAGCGCGACCTGCCGGCGGATGGCGGCGGCCTTCTCGTACAGGCTCGGGTCGCCGTAGCTGGTGAGCACCTTCACCAGGACGGGGAGCAGCTCGATCATGAAGAACAGCGCGGCGATCAGGATGTGCGCCCACAGGATCGTCGGCTCCTTCTCGCTGAGTCGGTTGAGACCGCTGATCTGACTGAGGAGGCCGACAGCTCCGGCGTTGCCCTGGGCCACGGCATCAGCCCTGGCGTTGTACGCGGCGAGCGCCTGGTCGTACGAGTCGCGCGCGGCAGGGAGTTGCGACTGTGCCTGCTCGCGGTTCTGCGACTCGGACGACGAGGTGTTCTCCTTTGCGGCGGTGCCGGCGGCGGCGAGCTCTTCGTTCGCCGTGCGCAGCTGCGCGGCGAGGGCATCGTAGGTCTGCTGCGCCTCGGCGAGCTGCGCCTGGGCGGCATCCGAACTGGCGCCTTCGCCGTTGACCCCGGTGCAGCCCGGCACGGTGCCCGCACCCTCGCCGGTGAGTTCGCACTGGTACAGCGCCCGCGCCTGGTCGATGACGGCCTGCTGCTCGGTCATCTTCGCCGTCACGTCGTCGACCGTGGCCTGTGCCGCGGACTCCGTCGCCGACGACGACTCGGTGCCGGCGACGATCCCCGTCGCGGCCTGGTTATCCAGTTCGGCGACCCGAGCGGTTGCCGCGTCGAGAGCGATCTTCTCCGGGCCGGTCTCCAGCGCCTCCTGGTCGGACTGCGACTGCGTGATGTTGGTCGCCGCGACCTCGCGCGCGATGTCGTTGTGGAAGATCTGCAGCACGAGCGGCTCCGCGACCACGAAGCCGATGATGGCGGCCATGATCACACGCGGGATGGCGAGACCGATGAGCTTGAAGACGTTGCGCGTCGAGGTCATCGTCGACGTGAGGAACCGGTCGAGGTTGAAGATGATGAGCGCCCACACCATCGCCAGCGGCACGGCGAGCCAGATCGCCGCCTGCACGCCGGTCGTGAGCGCGAACAGCATCGAGATGGCGGAGACGAGCGCGGTGCCTGCGAGCACGAAGAACATCTGCACGAATCGGGGTGTCTCACCGGGAACGCGGTCGAGGATCTCGCCCTCGGCCCCGCCGAGGATCGCCAGCGTGCGAGCGCGGGAACCGGGAGTGCGGGGAGGACGCGGCTTGCGGACACGCGGTTCCCGGACACGCGGTTCGCGGACGGGCTTCTCTGCGCGTGGTGCTGCGGCGGCAGCGTCCGGCTCGGCGGACGCCGGGGTCGCCTCGGAGCTCGCGGAGTCGGCGAGCGGCTCCGAGTCGGAGCCCGAGGGCTCGAACTCGCGCAGGAAATCGAGATCGTCCGTGTCAGCGTTCGGGTCGCTGTCGAGGATGATCCGACCCTGCGAGTCGAAGCGACCCGGTCGGTGGGCGGAATAAGGCATCCCACCAGAGTAGAGAACGGTGTCTGTGGGTCCCGTGGAAGAGTGCTCGGAGTCGCTCCCAGGAACACGTCTGCCCCGGGCGTGGAGGCTCAGCTATCCCCGAGGACCCGATCCACGGTCGAGCCGAACGCCGCGAGCGCCGCGTCGAGCGTGAAGTGGCCCGCCGCGGCGAGGGTGCCCAGCCCGTGGATGAGGCCCCACAGCGCCACGACATCCTCGGGTCGGTCGAGTCCGACGGCCACCGCCGCATCGGCGAGTACGCTCTCGAGTCCGTCGATCAGCGGCGCCATGGTCGCCGTCGGGGACCCGGGAACGCAGACGGTCGGGTCGTAGATCGCATCGAACGCATGCGGATGCTCGATCGCGAAGCGCACATAGGCCGCGCCCCCGTCGACCAGCGCGCTTCGCGGAGAGTCTGCTGCGCCGACGGCCGCGCGCACCTGAGTCAGCAGGTCCGCCATGCTCCGCTCGGCAAGAACCTTGAGCAGCCCCAGCCGGTCGGCGAAGTGGTGGTAGGGCGCGTTATGGCTGACATCGGCGGTCCGCGCGACCTCACGGAGGCTGATCTCGGCCGCCGGCATCCGCTCGAGCAACTGCATCGCCGCATCCTCCAACGCCCGTGGGAGGTCCCCGTGGTGATACCCGCCCTTAGAACTTGACATGAGCAACATTCTCTCCTATCTTGACAGTGTCCACCAGCTTGACACTGTCCAGATTGGAAAAAGCTCATGACCGCTCTCGTGATCGACGGCCACCCCGACGCCCGCTCTCTGACCGCAGCTCTCGCCCAGCGCTACGCCGACGCTCACGGCGGCGCCCGGGTTCTGGCGCTTCGCGACCTCGACTTCGACCCGCATCTGCGCTTCGGCTACCGCGAGCGGATGCTGCTCGAGCCTGATCTCGCAGATGCGAAGCGCGCTCTCGCTGAAGCAGACACCGTGGTCGTCGCGATGCCGCTCTGGTGGGGCTCGGTGCCCGCGGTACTCAAGGGATTCTTCGATCGAGCGCTGCTTCCGCAGCAGGAGTACCGCTACACCAAGCTCGGGCTGCCGCAAGGACTTCTGTCCGCCCGTCGGGGTCGTCTGCTGCTGCTCGCCGACACCCCCTGGTTTGCGGCACCGTTCACCGGACTGCCCGCTCAGACCCAGGTCGCCCGCAACACGATGCGACTGTGCGGCATCCGATCTGTGCGCACCCACCGGATGCTGGGCGTCAAAGACGCGTCAGAGGCGACCATCGCGCGTTGGCTCGACCGCGCCGCCCAGCTCGGAACGAAAGACGCCCGAGCCGCTGTCGCATCTTCTCCGCGGTCCGAGCCGGAATTCGCGGCTTCCTCGCGACCGGAAGCCTCGAACGGTCAGGCCATGGCGGCGGAGGCAGCCTCGTCCTCGGTCGTCGCGACCAGTTGACCGCATGCCCCGTCGATCTCCTTGCCGCGTGTGTCGCGGAGAGTCGTCGGGATGCCGGCGTCGTTCAACCGGCGTACGAACTCGTTCTGGGCTTCGCGCGTCGACGAGGTCCAGATCGATCCGGGGGTCGGGTTCAGCGGAATCGGGTTCACGTGCACCCAGCCGCGGCCGCGCTCGTTGAGCTTGTCGGCGAGGAGGTCCGCGCGCCAGGCATGATCGTTCATGTCCTTGATGAGGGCGTACTCGATCGACACCCGGCGTCCGGTCTTCTCGTAGTACTCGCGCGCCGCGTCGAGGGCCTCGTCGACCTTCCATCGCGAGTTCACCGGGATGAGCTCGTCGCGGAGATGATCGTCAGGCGCGTGCAGCGAGAGCGCGAACGTGATGGGGATGCCCTCGTCGGCCAGCTTCTTGATCGCGGGAACCAGCCCGACGGTCGAGACGGTGATGCCTCGAGCGCTCATCCCGAGGCCGTCCGGCTGCGAGGCCACCATGCTGCGAACCGCATCCATGACGCGCTTGTAGTTCGCCAGCGGCTCACCCATGCCCATGAAGACGATGTTCGAGACGCGCTCCATGCTGTGGTCGTCGGACTTCTTGCCGCCGAGCCCACCCTCGGCGATCAGCCGGTTCGCCCGCACGATCTGCTCGATGATCTCGGCCGTCGACATGTTGCGGGTGAGCCCCGCCTGGCCGGTCGCACAGAAGGGGCAGTTCATTCCACAACCCGCCTGGCTCGACACGCACAGCGTGATGCGCCCCGGGTAGCGCATGAGCACCGACTCGACCAGCGCGCCGTCGTGCAGTCGCCACAGGAACTTGATCGTGTCGCCCTTGTCGGTCTCGAGGCGCCGCACCTCGGTGAGCAGCGGCGGGAGCATGCCGGTGACGAGCTCTTCCCGGATGCCGGCGGGCAGATCGGTCATCTCGGCGGCGTCGGACGTGTAGTGGCGGAAGTAGTGCGTGGAGAGCTGCTTGGCCCGGAATCCCGGCAGCCCCAGCTCCTTCACCTTCGCGACACGCTCGTCGGGAGTGAGGTCGGCGAGGTGCACGGGAGGCTTGCCCCGCTTGGGACTGGCGAACTGCAGCAGCGGACGCCCCTCGGCATCCTTCTGCTGGGTCCAGCCTTCGGTCTTCGGGCGCACCTGCGCCGGCTTGGTGGATCGCACTTCCCCCGAACGGGACGACGCGGGCGCTGTCGCGGGGCGCGTCTCGCGCGTGCGGGGAGAATCGGTCATGGATACCAGGGTACGCGGTGACGGGTGGGAGCGGCCTGGGTCGGCTGTCGCGGCAACGGCGAGCGAGGTTGTCCGTACAGGTGGCCGTCCGCGAGAATGGACACACCCCACCCCAAGGAGCTTCGATGTCCGACCGTCTCGACCGCGCCCGCACCACCGGCATCCTCGCCGTACTCCGGGCACCATCCCCCGAAGCAGCGCTGGAGGCGTCCGAGGCGATCATCCGCGGCGGGGTCACGGGCATCGAGGTGACGTTCTCCACTCCTGACGCGCCGTCGGTGATCCGTGAGCTGATCGCGCGACACGGCGACACGGTCTATGTCGGAGCAGGCACCGTGACCGCTCCGGAGCAGGCGACTCTCGCCGCGGATGCCGGCGCGGAGTTCCTCGTCAGCCCCGGGACTCTCCCCGCCCTGACCCGTGCGATGCTCGACACCGGACGCGTCGTCATGACGGGAGCGATGACGCCCACCGAGGTGATGGCCGCTCTAGAGCTCGGTGTCGACGTGGTGAAGATCTTCCCCGCCTCGCTCGGCGGTCCGTCGTACCTGGGTTCGCTGCGCGGACCGTTCCCGGACGCCCCGCTCATGCCGACCGGCGGGGTGACCCCCGACAACCTCGCGGCCTGGTTCACGGCCGGTGCGGTGGCCGTGGGCGCCGGCGGCGACCTGGCGAACGGCGCCTCCATCGCAGCAGCCGACTGGGCTGACCTCGAGCAGCGCGCCGCCCGCTTCAGCGCGGCCCTCGCCGCCGCGAAGGGGTGATGCCCGACCTGCTGCCCTGGGCCTGGGCGGCGCTCGGGCTGGCCGCGGTCACGATCGGCATCTCCAAGACGGCGCTTCCCGGCGGCAGCATCCTCGCCATCGCCCTGTTCGCGGCGGTACTCCCGGCTCGCACGTCGACGGCCGCGATGCTTCTGCTCCTGATGGTCGGCGATGTCTTCGCCTTGATCACGTACCGTCGCCACGCGCATTGGCCGACTCTGCTTCGTCTCGCGCCCGCGGTGATCGCCGGTCTCATCGCCGGGTTCGCGTTCCTCGCGCTCGCCGGCGACGGGATCGTCCGGCGCGCGATCGGCGTGATTCTGCTGCTGATGATCGCGGTGACCCTCTGGCGGCGATGGCGACAGGACAGAGCGGATGCGGTGGCGACCGCACGCGGCGGCATCCTGCTGTCCGGCGTCTACGGCACCCTCGGCGGGTTCACCACGATGGTCGCGAACGCCGGCGGTCCGGTGATGTCGATGTACTTCCTCGCCACCCGCACCCCCGTGCAGGTCTTCCTCGGCACCTCGGCCTGGTTCTTCGCGATCATCAACCTGATCAAAGTGCCGTTCCTCGCCGGACTCGGACTGTTCGAGGGACAGGTCCTGCTGATGGATGCCGTGCTCGCTCCCTTGGTCGTCGTCGGCGCGCTCGCCGGCATCCGTCTCGCGAAACGGATGGATCAGCGCCTTTTCGACCGCATCGTCATCGTCCTGACCGTGCTCGGCGCCCTCTACCTGCTGTTCTGACTGCCGCGCTCAGTCGAGGAAGATATCCGGGAACAGGGCGTTGTCGGGGGTACCCGGGATGGCCGCGTACCCGGAGAAGTCGGTGATGCCGTCCGCCTCCAGCACGTCCTCCACGATGAGGGAGCGTCCGCTGTAGGTGTCGGCCGGCTTGAGCAGCACGGAGTACGCGGCATCCGCGTAGATGTCGGCCGTGCGGCTCGCCGCCATGACCTTGTCGCCGCCGAGGAGGTTCTGCACGGCCGCCGTCGCGATCGTCGTCCGGGGCCAGAGCGTGTTCGCGGCGATGCCGTCTCGGGCGAACTCTGCCGCCAGCCCGAGCGTGACCATGGTCATGCCGAACTTCGCGAGCGTGTACCCGGTGTGCGCTCCGAGCCATTTGGGCGTCGGGTTCAGGGGCGGGGAGAGCGAGAGGATGTGCGGGTTCTGCGCATCCTTCAGCATCGGAACCGCGGCACGCGAGAGCATGAAGGTGCCGCGGACGTTCACGTCCTGCATCAGGTCGTACTTCTTCGCGTCGAGGTCGAGCGAGCGCGACAGGTCGATGACACTGGCGTTGTTGATGACGATGTCGATGCCGCCGAACTCGCCCTGCGTCTTCATCACCGCCTCGGTGATGTGGTCGTCGTCGCGCACGTCGCCGACGATCGGCAAGGCCTGCCCACCCGCTTCCCTGATCAGTTCGGCGGCGCTGTGGACGGTGCCTTCGAGCTTCGGATGCGGAGTGTCGGTCTTCGCGAGCATCGCGATGTTCGCACCGTCTCGGGCCGCGCGCAGTGCGATCGCGAGGCCGATGCCACGGCTGCCGCCCGACATGAGGATGGTCTTGCCTGCCAGTGTCATGAGTTCTCCTTGGTTCGGTGCGTTCCGGTCGCGGCTCATCCTGCATCCGCACCGGAAAAGCGTGCGGGGTCTACTTCGGTGCCATCCGGATGGCACCGTCGAGTCGGATCGTCTCGCCGTTGAGGTACGGGTTGGCCACGATGTGCTCCACGAGGGCGGCATATTCGTCGGGGCGGCCGAGGCGCGAGGGGAAGGGCACCTGCTGACCGAGCGAATCCTGCGCCGCCTGAGGCAGCCCCATCAGCATCGGCGTCCCCATGATCCCGGGGGCGATGGTGCACACGCGGATGCCGTGACGTGCGAGTTCGCGGGCGACCGGCAAGGTCATCGCGTGCACTCCGCCCTTGGATGCCGCGTAGGCGGGCTGCCCGATCTGCCCGTCGAACGCGGCGACGCTCGCGGTGTTCACGATCACGCCGCGCTCCTCGTCCTGCAGGTCGTTCTTCGCGATCACGGCGGCTGCCTGCGACAGGACGTTGAAGGTGCCGACGAGGTTGATGCGGACGACCCGCTCGAAGTCGGCGAGCGCGACCGGATTGCCGTCGCGGTCGAGCACCTTCGCGGGCGGCGCGATGCCGGCGCAGTTGATCACGACACGCAGCGGTGCCGCGGCCTGAGCTGTGGCGACCGCGGCGTGCACGTCTTCTGCGCTCGTGACGTCGGCGGCGACGAAGAGTCCGCCGAGTTCGTCGGCGATCTCCCCCCCTTTCGACGAGGCGAGGTCGACGATGGTGATGTGCGCGCCAGCAGTGGCGAGTCTGCGCGCCGTGGCGAGGCCGAGGCCGGAAGCCCCGCCCGTGATGAGCACGCCCTGTTCGCTGATCTGCATCTGAAGTTCTCCCTCGAACGTCGACGTGCGGCTCGCTGTCGTGAAACGCAGTCTCAGCCTACGTGGTCTCGGGTGCGCGCCAGAAGCCGAGTGCTGCGCCAGGATGGAACGATGTCGATCCCCGCCGAAACCGTCGTGGTACCCGAGCAGGTCCGCCTCCTCGCGCACGGCGCCGACCTCGTCTGCGTCTGGCACAACAACCTCGGGGGCCTGACGTTCCGAGCCACGGGGGCCGATGAGCCTTTCTACATCAAGTGGGGCCCGAGGAACGCCGAGTCCACACTGGAAGACGAGGCCGAGCGCCTCACCTGGGCATCTCGGTGGATCACCGTGCCCACCGTCCTCGACCACGGTCACGACGACACCCACGAGTGGCTGGTGACCGCCGCGGTCGAGGGTCTCAGCGCCGTGGATCCCGTCTGGGTGGCTCAGCCCGAGACGGCCGTTCGGGCCGTGGGGGCGGGCCTTCGGGTGCTCCACGACAGCCTCCCGGTGGCGGTGTGCCCCTGGGACTGGAGCGTCGCCTGGCGCATCGCGAACGCAGAGGAGCGCGGCATCGAGATACCGGCTGCCCTGCACACCCCTCCCCCGATCGATCGCCTGGTCGTCAGTCATGGCGACGCCTGCTGCCCGAACACTCTCCTGGATGCAGAGGGCCGCCCGCTCGCACACGTCGACCTGGCCCTGCTCGGGGTCGCCGACCGCTGGGCCGACATCGCCGTCGCCGCCATGAGCACCGAATGGAACTACGGGCCCGGCTGGGAGGACACACTCATCGAGGCGTACGGCGTCGAGCCCGACCGCGAGCGCCTGGCCTACTACCGAGACCTCTGGAACGCGGGCTGAAAGGCACCCTCCGCGTCGCGTGGCCGGCAGGCCACCGCTCCTTCAACTCCAGACGAAGCGGAAGGTGCCCAGAGCCGCAGCCGCAGTGAGCGCCAGCACCATGATCATGGCCCCGCCGAGCAGCGCCCCGCCATCGCGTGGATGCAGCCGCGACGGTCGTGACCAGGTGCGCGGAATGTCTGACCCGAAGCCCCGCGCTTCCATGGCGAGAGCCAGCTTCGAGCCGCGGCGCACGGCGAAGACCAGCAGCACGAAGGCCATGGAGAAGAACCGCCGAAGCACCCCGCGGTCTCCGACACCGCGTGCGCGGCGGGCGAGACCCATGGTGCGCCAGTCATCGAGGAACAGTCCCAGCATCCGGGTGCCGGCGAGGATGCCGAGAACGAAGCGACTGGGAAGCTTCGCCACCTGCGAGAGAGCATCCGCGAGCTGCGTCGGGTCGGTCCCGCCGAACAGGAGGATCGTCGGCAGACCGAGCGCGATCACCCGCAGGCTCACGGCGATCGCCAGCGAGATCGAGTCGTCGCTGATGGTGGCGAAGCCGAACGTCCAGTAGACCTCGCCCGCCGGTTCCGCGTACAGCAGCATGCTGATCCCGGCTACCGGCGCGAAGACAGCGATCGGCAGCAGCCGTTTCAACACGGTGATCAGACGCAGCCCGGTCAGCGGGAGACACAGAAGCTGAAGGGCGATCGCGACGAGGGCGCTGACGATGTCGATCGATGCGAACAGCGGCACCGAGAGGAGCACGGCGAGCACGATCTTCGTCACCGGATTGACGCCGTCCAGCCACACCGACCGTGCTGTCTCGGTCACCGTCACGATGCGGTCTCCAGTTCGATGCGGTGTCCGCCCAGGTGCCGGATCACCGCGTCGTCGTGCGTGACGGCGACGATCGAACGACCTCGGGCGATCTCCTCCTGCAGCAGGGCGACCAGGGAGATCCAACCGCGACGGTCCTGTCCGAACGTGGGTTCGTCGAGAACGATGATCTCGGGTGCGCCTGCGAGCACCGTGGCCACAGACAAGCGTCGTTTCTGGCCCCCCGAGAGCGTGAAGGGATTGGCCAGAGCGAGCGAGGTGAGGCCGAGACGCTCCAGCAGCTCGTCCACGACAGCATCCGTGCGTGCCTTCGTCCACCCGAGCGCGCGCGGCCCGACAGCGAGTTCGTCACGCAGGGTCTGGGCGAGGAACTGATGCTCCGGCTCCTGAAACACCATCCCGATGCGGGTGAGCAGTTCGCGGGATGTCCAACGGATGGGTCGCAGACCGCGGCGCCCAGCGAGTTCCGGCGCTGCGCGCACCTCACCGGTGTACTCCGGGATGAGGCCGGCGAGCGTCAGCGCCAGGGTGGACTTGCCCGTGCCGTTGGCGCCGGTGATCACCGTCGCGTTCGCGCGCGGTACGTGCACCTCGAGACCCGATCGCACGGCGACGCCGGGCTCGCGGGCGACCGAGAGGTCGGACGCCGAGAGCGCGTCGGATGCTGTCACCTGCTCCAGCACGGGCAGGTCGATGCCACGGCCCGGCACCCAGACGCCGGCATCGGCGAGTGCGGCGCCGTGCTCGCCGAAGACCCGGTCCGGCGCCCCGTCCGCCAGGAGACCTCCGTCCGCGGCGAGCACGATCACCCGAGTCATCAGGTCGACCCAGATCGGGGTCCGATGCTCGACCACGACGAGCGTGGCGCCCGTCGATGCGACAGCGCGTTCGACGCTCGCCCGCACCTCGCGCACACCGTCGGGGTCGAGGTTCGCTGTCGGCTCA
Source organism: Microbacterium sp. CGR2 (assembly GCF_003626735.1). Classification (NCBI taxonomy): domain Bacteria; kingdom Bacillati; phylum Actinomycetota; class Actinomycetes; order Micrococcales; family Microbacteriaceae; genus Microbacterium; species Microbacterium sp. CGR2. The sequence continues at coordinate 631,357 of NZ_RBHX01000001.1, forward strand.
TCGAGCAGAAGAAGGCCGGGGCGCATCGCCAGGACTCCGGCGAGCACGAGCCGTTGCTTCTGACCTCCCGACAACGCCTTCGTCGGCCGTTGCAGCGGCACATCGAGGCCGACCGCATCCATCGCCTCGCTAACGCGTCCAGGGATCTCGGACGCCGGAACGCCGAGATTCTCGCAGCCGAAGGCGATGTCATCCGCGACCTTGGACAGGACGATACCGGCATCCGGATCCTGCAGAACGAGCCCCACCTCGCCGCGGCGCGACTCGGGTGCGGCGCCATCGACCAACAGGGTGCCGGTCCGATCGCCTTCGTCGGCATCGCCCAGCACACCGGCCAGGCCCGCGAGCAGGGTCGACTTCCCTGCCCCCGATGCGCCGAGGAGGAGCACCCTCTCCCCGGGTTCGATGGAAAAGCTCACGTCGGCGACCGCTGGGCGCTTCCGTCCGGCGTACCTCCACCCCCAGCCCGCCGCCTGCACGCGGGCCGGGGATGCCACGGTCATGCTCAGACCTCGCGCATGTGCTCTCGCCCGACGGCGAAGCGGCTGAGGGCACCTGTGACCGCCAGCGCCCGCACCAGCAGCCAGCCGACGAGGCCGGCCAGGATCGCACCGGAGATGACGACGCACACCAGGTAGATGGTGTTGAACTCGAACGACTTCAGGATGTTGGGCGAGCTGCCGTAGAAGAGCTCGAAGATCCACGCGGCAGCCGCCGCGCCCATCCCCGCGAGCGCGGCGACGACGATCCCGAAGCGGCGGTAGAGGAACAGGGCGAAGATGAGCTCCGCGCCGAGCCCCTGCACGAGACCGGAGAGAACGGTCGAGATGCCCCAGACGTTGCCGATCAGCATCGAGACGATTGCTGCGACGAGTTCGACGACCAGCGCGGCACCGGGCTTGCGGATGACGAGGCCGCCGACGACTCCGCCGAGCAGCCAGATGCCCACAGCGATCCCGCCGAGTCCCGGCGTCAGCGCGTCGGCCGCGCCGAACCATGCATAGCCGATCGTGTTCCAGCCCCAGAAGACGAGGCCGATCGCGACACCGAGAACAGCAGCGACAACGATGTCGACGACGCGCCAACGCCAGAGCTGCGGGTCGCTCAGCCCTCGATGCGTCGTGGCAGAGACCCGATCCTTGGCGGACGGGGACGTGGATGTACTCATCTGAACTCCTCCCTGCGCTGGCATTACCCAGATCAGGTTCGACGGTCGAAGCGCGATTCGCTCCCTCTCAGCCCGGCTCGCCGGACTCCCGTGGTTGTGCTGACGATACTACCGCGGACACGACACCCCGTGTCGCGGCGGCCCGCGCAGCAGATTCTCGCCCGGGATTCGGTACCGTAAGCGAGTGACCGCCCCAGATCCCGTCGAGGATGCCACCGCCATCCTTCAACCTGACGCCCGGTGGGCGGACGACGAGGTCCCCGCGACGGCACTGACCTGGGTCGACCCGGCCGCTGTGGCCGCGCATTCCCCCGGCGCGACGCTCGACGAGACCGCGAAGAGCGAGAAGGTGGTCAGCGTCATGAGCGGAGCACGGTTGCAGCCGCCGCTCGCCCGTCCAGGCGTGCTCATCCCCCTCGGCCTGCTGGCGACGCTGGCCGTCGCTTACACCGGGACGACGCTGCTGTGGCCGCTGCACGAAGTCGCGCCCACCGTGCAGGCGGTCGGGTTCGAGACGATACCCGCGCCCGCCGCGGCGATGACCTGGCCGGCGCAGGGCAGCGCCTCCGTGGGTATCGCCGGGGTCGGCGCCTCGGCATCCGCCGCCGAAGCCGTGAGCATCGCGAGCATCACGAAGGTCGTCAGCAGCCTCATGGTGCTCGATCGGATGCCGCTGGCGCTCGGCGAACAGGGCCCCGAGTTCTCCTTCACCTTCGGCGACAGCATCGACTACTGGAACTACCGCCGGGCCGATCAGTCCGCGCTGGATGTTCCGGTCGACGGCGTGCTCACCGAGTACCAACTGCTGCAGGGCACTCTGCTGGGATCGGCCAACAACTACATCGACCGTCTGGTGGCGGAGATCTGGGGATCCGAAGAGGAGTTCGCCAGTGCCGCCGCGATCTGGCTGAATGACCGGGGTCTCGACGGCATCACCGTGGTGACGCCGTCCGGCTTCGACGAGCGCAACGTGGCGACACCCGAGGCGTTGATCGACCTCGGCGAGTGGGCCATGAAGAACCCGGTGTTCGCCGAGATCGTCGGCACGAAGTCCGTCGATCTGCCCGGCGCCGGACGGGTCGAGAACACGAACGGGATGCTGGCCGACCCTGGAGTCGTCGGCATCAAGACCGGCACCCTCGTCGGCTGGAACCTGCTCACGGCGAAGGACGTGCAGATCGACGACACCACGGTGCACCTGTTCGCCGCGGCCCTCAATCAGGACGACGACAAGCAGCGCCTCGCCGCGACGCGCTCGTTGTTCGCCGAGATGGAGGCGGCGCTGCAGGCACAGGAACCTGCGGTCGCCGAGGGCACGATCGTCGGCGAAGTCACCACCGTGTGGGGCGAGAAGGTCGACGTCGTCACGGATGCCGATGCCGAAGTCGTGCTGTGGAACGGCGCCATCGCGACGGCGACTCCCGTTTTCGAGTTGGGCGACGAGACGGCGGAGGGCGCAGAGGTGGGGTCGCTGACCACCGCCGGGCCGATCGACACGACCACCACCGCGCTCACCCTCGCAGAGGAGCTCGAGGGGCCGAGCCCGTGGTGGCGCCTGACCCATCCACTCGAACTGCTCGGCATCGACGCCGACGCCGACGGATCGTGACGCCCGGTCGCTGAACGTGAGACGCCCCGCTCCGGCTGACCGGGGCGGGGCGTCTCACTGGGGGATGTCAGGCCCGAGAGCCCGAATCGTCTGCCCCGTCTTCGATCACGGCCTTGGCGGCCGCGGCTTCTGACGCCGGCGCCTGGGCTCCGACGGTGACGCCGCGAACCGCGTCACTCGCCTGTTCCTGTGCGCTGTCCGACCCGTCAGCGTCGCCGGTGACGACGACAGGCGTCGTCCCGGTGAGAGCTTCTTCAGCGTCGATGTCCGTCGCCGCCTGCTCGAACTGCGACTGGTACAGGCGCCAGTACGCACCCTGCGCGGTGATGAGCTCGTCGTGCGTGCCCTTCTCGACGATGTCACCGTGCTCCATCACGAGGATGAGGTCGGCGTCACGGATGGTCGACAGTCGGTGCGCGATCACGAACGACGTGCGCCCGTGACGGAGCGCCGCCATCGCGTGCTGCAGCAGCAGCTCGGTGCGGGTGTCGACCGCCGACGTGGCCTCGTCGAGGATGAGGATCGACGGCTGCGCGACGAATGCCCGCGCGATGGTGATGAGCTGACGCTCACCTGCGGAGACGTTCGAGGCGTCTTCGTCGAGCACGGTGTCGTAACCCTCGGGAAGAGCGTGCACGAATCGGTCGACGTAGGTCGCCTTCGCCGCTGCGAGAACCTCTTCGTCGGTCGCGGTGGAGCGACCGTACCGGATGTTCTCGCGGATGCTGCCGGCGAACAACCACGGGTCCTGCAGCACCATGCCGGTGCGGGAGCGCAGGTCGTCGCGGGTGATCTCCGAGATGTCCTGCCCGTCGAGCAGGATGCGGCCGCCACTGAGCTCGTAGAACCGCATGATGAGGTTCACGAGCGTCGTCTTGCCCGCGCCCGTCGGACCGACGATCGCGACGGTCTGCCCCGGCTCCACCCGGAACGACAGATCGTTGATGAGCGGACGCTCGGGCGTGTACGAGAACGTGACGTTCTCGAACTCGATGACACCCTTGCCGTCGGCGAGTGCCGGAGCATCCGAATCGTCGGCCTCCTGCTCATCGGCGTCGAGCAGCTGGAAGACCCGTTCGGCCGACGCGGTGCCGGACTGCACGACCGCGGCCATGCCACCCAGCTCCGACAGCGGCTGCGTGAACTGCTGCGAGTACTGGATGAACGCCTGCACGTCACCGAGTCTGAGCTGCCCACTGGCGACCATCAGACCGCCGAGCACGGCGATTCCGACGTAGCTGAGGCTTCCGACGAACATCATCGCCGGCATGATGATGCCGGAGAGGAACTGCGCCTTGAAGCTGGCCTGGAACAGCTCTTCGTTCTCGACCTGGAACTTGTCCAGCGCGTCTTTCTCGCGGCCGAAGACCTTCACGAGCGCGTGGCCCGAGAACGCCTCTTCGACACGAGCGTTCAGCCGGCCGACCTTGCGCCACTGCGAACCGAACGCCTTCTGCGACCGCGGTCCGATGACGCCGAAGATGACGGCCATCAGCGGGAGCGTGACGAGCGCGACGAGCGCCAGCTGCCACGAGATCGTGAACATCATGAACAGGACGCCGATGACCGTGAGCACCGAGGTGAGCGCTCCCGACAGCGATTGCTGCATCGTCTGGGTGATGTTGTCGATGTCATTCGTGACGCGCGAGATCAGCTCGCCGCGCTGCACCTTGTCGAAGTAGGACAGGGGCAGGCGGTTGATCTTCGCCTCGACCGCCTCACGCAGGCGCCACATGGTGCGCACCATGATGACGTTGATGACGTAGCCCTGGATCCAGGTGAGGAAAGCCGCCGCGACGTAGATCGCGAGGACTGCGGCGATGATCCATCGCAGCGCACCGAAGTCGACGCCGTCACCGACGCGGAAGTCGCCCAGTGCTCCGACCTGGTTGGCGAAGTCGGTCTGCCCCGCGCCGTTGAGCGCATCGACGACGACGTTCTGCGGAGTCCCCGCGGGGAAGCCGGGGAAGTCGCCGTTGGGCTGACCGAGCTGGATGGAGATGAATCCCTTGTAGACGAGGTTCGTGGCCTCGCCCAGGACTTTCGGTGCCGCGACCGTCAGCACGACTCCGATGGCGCCGAGGATCGACACGAAGATGAACCACACCGCCGACGGCTTCAGCAGCCCGATCATCCGCGCGAAGCTCGGCCCGAAGTTGTCGGCCTTGCCGGGTGCGACGCTGTCCCAGTCGCCGGAGTTCTGGCGCGCCTGTTCGGCGAGCTCCAACTCGTACTTCTCTTCTTCGGTCAGTTCCGGCTCGACGACCGCGGTCGTCGAGCGATTCTTCCTGGACCGAGCCTCTGCGCCCTTCGTGGGGCGCTTCTCGTTCTCGCTCATGCGTCCGCCCCCAGCTGCGATTCGACGATCTCTCGGTAGGTCTCGCTCGTCTCCAGCAGCTCCTGATGGGTGCCGGCGCCGACCATGGTCCCGCCGTCGAGGACGATGATGCGGTCGGCATCCGTGATGGAGGAGACGCGCTGAGCCACCACGATCTTCGTGACGTGCGGCAACTCGCGCCACAGTGCTTGGCGCAATCGGGCATCCGTGGTCAGGTCGAGGGCCGAGAACGAGTCGTCGAACACGAGGATCTGCGGCTGGTGCACGATCGCACGCGCGATCGCGAGTCGCTGGCGTTGCCCGCCGGAGACATTCGTGCCGCCCTGCGCGATGCGCGACTCGAGTCCGTCGGGCATCTCCTCGACGAAGTCGCGGCCTTGCGCGATCTCGAGCGCGTGCCAGAGCTCTTCGTCCGTTGCTTCTTCTCGCCCATAGCGCAGGTTCGAAGCCACCGTCCCGGTGAAGAGGAACGGGCGCTGCGGGACCAGACCGATGCTGTCCCAGAGCGCCTCGACGTCGGCATCGCGCACGTCGGTGCCGCCGACGTGCACGGAACCGCCGGAGACGTCGAACAGGCGCGGGATGAGGGAGACGAGCGTGGTCTTGCCTGAACCGGTGGAACCGACGATCGCGACCGTCTCGCCCGGCTGAGCGGCGAAGCTGATGCCCTTGAGCACGGGGGCGTCGGCTCCGGGGTAGGTGAACTCGACGTCATCGAGCGCGACAGAGCCCGGTGTCGGGAAAACGGTGACGCCGTTCTCCGGGCGGACCATCGTGGACTCCGAGTCGAGCACCTCGCCGATGCGCTCGGCCGAGACCGCGGCGCGCGGAATCATCATCGCCATGAAACTCGCCATGATGACGCCGCCCATGATCTGGCCGATGTACTGCATGAAGGCGAAGAGGGTGCCGACCTGGACAGTGCCGTTGTTGACCTCGATGCCGCCGAACCAGATGACCGAGACGACCGTGACGTTGAGGATCAGCATGAACAGCGGGAACAGCAGCACGAACAGGGAGCCCACCTTGCGACCCACCACCATGATGTCGGTGTTGGCCCCTCGGAAGCGTTCCTCTTCGATGCGCTCCCGGACGAACGCGCGGACGACGCGGACGCCCGTGAGCTGTTCGCGCATGATGCGGTTCACGTTGTCGAGCTTGCCCTGGTAGGTGCGGAACAGCGGAACCATGCGACCGATGACGAGCGCGGCGAGGATCAGCAGCAGCGGCACGGAGACGGCGATCAGCCAGCTGAGGCCGACATTCGTCTGGACGGCGAAGATGATGCCGCCGATCGCGAGGAGGGGCGCAGTGACGAGCATGGTCGCGCCCATCATCGCGAGCATCTGCACCTGCTGGACGTCGTTCGTGTTGCGCGTGATGAGTGAGCCGGCGCCGAACTGCGAGACTTCGCGCTCGGAGAAGCCGCTGACCTTGCCGAACACGTCGGCGCGGATGTCGCGCCCGGCGCCCATCGCAGCCCTGGCGGCGAAGTAGGTCGCGGTCACGGAGGCGACGATCTGCCCCAGCGACACGGCGAGCATGAACAGACCTGTGTTCCAGATGTAGCCGGTGTCGCCCATGGCGACACCCTTGTCGATGATGTCGGCGTTCAGGCGGGGGAGGTACAGGGTCGCCGCCGCACTGGCGAGCTGGAAGACCAGCACACCGAGCAGGAGCCACCTATAGCGAGACAGGTAACGGAGGAGGATTTTTCCCAGCACAGGCGCACTTTCTAGGAAGGGTGGAACGGCGGATTTCTCGGCAGACGGATGCCGACCGACAATCGGCCACACCAAAGGGTGCCACGAAGCGCGGACATTCGTATCCCTCTTGAGGCGTACCTTCGCTGACAGCGAACCATTTCGCCTGCGGCCAGCGGTTTCTAGACCGGGACGAAGAAGTCGAGCCCACACAGTTGGCGGGGATTTTCACACTCCGCGGGCCGATTCGGGATGTTTCATCCGACATCCGTCAACACTCCCGACACGTGTACCGAGCGGTCTGACAGTTGTCCGCGGGCGACGCCCGGACTCAGAAGAGCGGATGCTCCGGCACATAGTCCCGCGCGGCCGCACCGGCATCCGCCGGCAGCTCGGCGAGAGTCGGCGGATCCCAGCGCGGAGTGCGGTCCTTGTCGACCAGCTGCGCGCGGATGCCCTCGACCAGGTCCGGATGCTCGTTGACGAACCAGAGCACGCGTCGGTATTCACCCTCCAGCGCTTCCCGCAACCCGGCGGCCTCGCGGGCCTCGCGCACGGCATCGAGCGTGACCACGAGGGCGGTGGGAGCGAGCCCCTCCAGGACGTCGGCGGCGGCCGCAGCATCCGGAGCCTGCGATGCGCGCAGCCGCTCGACGATCCCGACGACGTCGGGTGCCGAGAACGCCTCGTCGATCCATCCCTGCGATGCGGGAAGCCGGCTCGGATCCGGCGTCTCGTCGAAGAGCAGCACGATCTCGCTGGGCCCGGTCGGATCGGCACGGTAGGCGAATGCCTCACGAAGAGCGTCGAGCCGTTCGGACGGCACGAAGTGATCGGCGAAACCCAGGTGCACCGCATCCGCCCCGCTCATGCTCGCGCCCGTCAGTCCGAAGTACTCGCCGAACCGACCGGGGGCCCGGCCCAGCAGCCAGGTCCCACCGACGTCGGGCGTGAAACCGATGCGGGTCTCCGGCATGGCGAGCTTCGAGCGCTCGGTGACGATGCGGATGGCGGCGTGACCGGCCAGGCCGATCCCGCCACCCATGGTGATGCCGTCCGCCAGCGCCACCACCGGCTTCGGATACTCGGCGATCAGCGCGTTCAATGCGTATTCCGCCCGGAAGAACTCCGCGGTCCGCTCCGCCTGCCCCGCGACGATCTGCCCATGCAGCGCCCGCACGTCGCCGCCGGCGCACATCCCACGCTCCCCCGCCCCGTCGATCAGGACGATCTGCACGTCTGTGTCGTCGACCCACGCGGTGAGCGCCTGAGTGAGGAGTTCGATCATGCCGAGATCCAACGCGTTGATCGCCTCGGCACGGTTGAGGGTGAGCCTCCCGAGGGCCCCTTCCGTGCGGACGAGGACACGGGGCGCGGAGGTCGAATCGGTCACGGATGCCAGGCTACTCCGTCGCCCCGACGGCCCGGCATCCGCACGAAATACGCGATCCGAGCGCTTTTCCGGCAGGATAGGGGGAACTGTTCATTGCAACGAGAGGTCGCGGATGCCCGACGGACAGGTGCTCGAGTTCACGAATGTGACGAAGCGCTTCAATGAGGTGACCGCTGTCTCGGACTTCTCCGCACGCGTCGAGCCCGGTGCTGTCACCGCCTTCCTCGGCCCGAACGGGGCGGGCAAGACCACATCGCTCCGGATTCTGCTCGGCCAGATTCGCGCGACGTCCGGAACGGCCACGATCGGTGGCATTGCATATGCGGAGCTCCGTCAGCCGCTGCGCACGATCGGTGCAGTGCTGGAGGAGACGGCCTACCGGCCGCGGCGCACCGCCAACCGCCAGCTCACGATCGCGGCGAAAGCCAACGGCATCCCGCTCTCGCGTGTCGACGAGGTGCTCTCGCTGGTCGGCCTCGAAGGAGAGGGCGATACGCGCATCGGCGGGTACTCGCTCGGCATGCGCCAGCGGTTGAGCGTCGCGCACGCCCTTCTCGGTGATCCCGGGGCGCTCGTGTTCGACGAGCCCGCCAACGGGCTCGACCCTGAGGGCATCCGGTGGATGCGACTGCTGATGCGGCGCCTGGCCGACGAAGGCCGGACCGTCCTCGTCTCCTCCCACCTTCTCAGCGAGGTCGAGCAGGTCGCCGACAACGTGCTCGTCCTGTCCAAGGGGCACCTCGTCCTGGCGAGCGGCATCGAGAAACTCGCCGACCCGAACGCAGGATCCGTCGTGGTCGACGCCAGCGACCGGGGCGCGCTCACCTCCGCCCTGTCGGCAGCCGGATTCGACGTCGAGGTGCTGCGCTCCGGGCTCACCGTGCGAGGTGGCGACGCCGGAACGGTCGGCGCCGTCGCCGCTGCAGCCGGCATCGCCCTCAGCACACTCGTGCAGCGAGGGCCCACCCTCGAGGACGTCTTCATGGACCTGGTGCGCGGCGGCAAGCTCAGGCCGCGCGTCGAATCCGCCGCATCACAGCTGATGGCCCCGGAGAGCTCTGGCTCGGTGGCCACTGTCGCGATCGGCGCGGACAACGAGGGTACGGCGGACTCGGATGAGGCTTCCGACGCGTCGAAGCTGCCGGATGCGACAGCCGCGTCGCACGACGTCAGCAGCGACACGGACGGCGGGGCACCGAGTTCTGAGAAGACGCCGCTCGCTGATCACGCTTCGGTCCAGGTCAGCCTGGTCGAGGAGATCACCGAGAGGGCGTCCGCGACGGAGGCGACCGTCGAGCAGGACGCCGGATCCACGACAGCGAGGTCGTTCGACGAGATCCTCTTCGGTGCGGCCTCCGACACCGCCGAGACACCGGCGCCCGAGCAGGCGCACCACAGCCTCGCAGCGGTCTTCGAGGAGTCTGAAGCACCCGCGGAGTCGGCGACAGCGGAAGAGCCGGTACCGGTCGATGAGGGCGTCGGCGTCGGTGACGCGACCGACGAGACCGCGCGGGTCGACGAGACCGGTGCAGTCGACGAGACCGGTGCGGTCGACGCAGCCCTCGCGGTCGATGAGGCCGGCACTACCGACGAGACTGTGGCGGTCGACGAGGCACCTGAAGCCGGCGAGGCCGGCGAAGATGATGAGTCCGGCGAGGCCGACGACGACAGCAACCCGACAGACGACGGCAGCCTGACGACGGGCGAGATCGAGTCCGTGGGGGTGGAGTTCTTCGCCGAGCTCGACGAGACGGATGCTCCCGGCGAAGCCGAGAGCGAAGCCGGGGGCGAAGCCGAGAGCGAAGCCGGGGATGCAGGCGACGCCGACAGCGACGCACCGGGGGCAGCAGAGCGTGCGGACTCGATCGGAGACAGCCCCACGCAGGAGGGCGAGGACGACCCTCGCTCCGCCGCCGTGACCTCGATGCTCGCCGCCGCCGCTCGCGCGTATTACGACGACGAGCCGAAGGACTATCCGCTCGGCGGCGCAGAGTCGTCGGTGGACGGCGGCGCGTCGCACGAGGGTGCAACCACCGACGACGGCCGTCAGTGGAGCGTCGCATCGACGGGCGTGATCGACACGGTCTCGAGCGCCGAGGCGGTCGAGACTTCAGAGGATCACGAACCGCACGACGAGCACGACCCTCACAACGAGCACCATGAGCACAACGAGCACAACGAGCACGACGAGCACGACGGTGACCATCACCCGCAGTGAGCGCGTTCTGCGCTGACGACAACGCCCTCCCCACCCGAAGGTGGCGGAGGGCGTTCCGTTGTCAGGATGCCGTTGTCAGGATGCCGCAGTCAGGATGCCGCAGTCAGGCCGGCCGTGGGCGGATGACCGGGCGACGGCTTCCTTTCGACACAGGGACCGGGGCGGTCGCGACGATCTCTTCGACAGTGGTCGGTTCGTCGGAGACGTCGAGTCGAAGGGCATGGGTGAGGGCGAGACCGTGCCGCGTGGTCAGGATCAGCCGACCATAGTGCTCGTCGCCCTCGAGGTCGATCACCACGCTGGGGCGGCGACGGCGGATGAGCACGAAGTCGAGACTCCCCGCCGCCTTCCAGCTCCCCGCGGCGAGGACGCCGGGGATGTGCGTACCCGGGTTCGGCACCCCGCGCAGCCACGTCCAGGCATCTTCGATGAGCTGCACCTTGGCGATGGTCTCGCGCGCGACGCGAACATTCTGCCGATGGAAGGTGGCGGCACGCTCGATCGGGGAGAGCACGATCTCCAGTTGCGTCTGATCCAACAGCAACGTCACCATGCCCCCAGTCTGCCAGCGCGGGCCTTCCCGTTGTCTGGAAGTTGCTCACAGGAAAGCAACGATCCGTTGTGGCGCGCCCCGTGTTGCACAAATCGCCTCTTTCGGTATTCGAACATATGTTCTATACTAGAGGCATGGCCACCCACTCCGACGACACCATCGAGCAGCGTCGCGAGCTGCTCGATGCGTGGGTCGAGAAGCGGCGTCAGATCGCCATCATGGAGGCCGAAGCGTCGACGCTTCTCGCTGACCGCGTGCGCGATCTCGACGCCGACGTTCGGGAGCACCCGCATCACCGGGAGGCGATTCATCGGTCGATGATCGCCGAGTACTCGGCCGCCGGCCGTGTCGCCAAGGGCAGCGTCGAGTACGCGTTTTCCGACGCCTACTTCCTCGACGATGCGCACCCGGCCATCCGCGAGTCCTTTGGTCGCGGCGACATCACCGCCGCGCACGTGCGAGAGATCGTTCGGGCAGCGATGATCGTCCGGCAGGCGGTTCGTGAGGGGCGGGCCGTTCCCGAAGCCCTGAGTCTCTACGACACGGCGGCTCTCGTGGTGGCCGAGCGCGAAACTCCGGGTCGCACACGAGCGATGGTGCGTCAGATCGCTGCGTCCCTCGCCGGCGAGACGCTGAACGATCGCCATCGCCGAGCCCGCGGCGAGCGTTCGGTCACGATGCGTTCGCTCGATGACGGCCTGGCCATGCTGCAGATCGTGCTCCCCGAGCACCTCGCCGCCGCCATCCTCGACCGTCTCACCCGGCTCGCTGAGAAGCTGATCGCCACCCGCGACGATCACACGCCTGCTCTCACTTCCGACGCCCTCGATGCTGGACCAGACCCGATCTATCTGCACGATCTGGCGCCCGACGACCCGCGCCGCGACGATCCCGCCCTCAACGAGCACCGGTTCGATGACCACGTGATCTTCGGAGAAGACGGTACCTTCACCCTCGATCCGTGTTCTCCCGACCTTGAGCACCTGCCGTCCGACGAGCGCACCGTCGACCAGGTTCGCGCCGATCTGCTGAGCGACCTCCTCCTCACGACCGATCCGTCCGAGGCGAACGGCACCGGGCTCGACGGGGTGCAGGCGCGGGTGCAGGTCACCATCGCCGCTTCTTCCCTGATCGGTGCCGATGATCGCCCCGCAGAGCTCGATGGCGTCGGCCCTCTGCACCCCGACATCGCCCGAGATCTCGCAGGTCGGTGCCGCGGATGGTCGCGCCTGTTCCTCGATCACTCCGGCATGGTGACCGCCACCGACACCTACTCCCCCACCGAGGCGATGCGGCGGCACTTGCGTGCCCGAGATCAGCACTGCCGGTTCCCCGGGTGCCGTATGCCCGTCCATCGCTGCGAGATCGATCACAATCACGACCATGCCAAGGGCGGCAGAACTTCGACAGACAATCTCAGTCACTTCTGCATCGGGCACCACACGTTGAAGCATCCCGATATCCACGAGCGATATCGATGGACCGCCCGACAACTCCCCGGCGGGGACATCGAGTGGATCAGCCCGATCGGGCGCAGCTACACCGATGCAGCGCCGCGCAGAGTCATGTTCGTCTGAATAGCCGCCGCAGCCGCACCGGTCTCACGCCGGAGCAACGGCGACGGCAGCCGCCGCGGCCGCAGCCGCGGCTGGCAGGGCCGCTTCGATGATCTGAAGCTCCTCGTCGCCGTGCGCAGCCGTGAGGAACCACGCCTCGAAGACACTCGGCGGCAGCGCCACACCCTGCTCCCGCATCGAGTGGAAGAACGGCGCGTAGCGGAACGACTCCTGCGCCTGCGCTTCGTCGTAGTCGCGGGGAGCAGAAGCACGGAAAGACGCGTTGAACAGACTGCCGGCCTTCGCCACCGCGTGGGTCACTCCCGCGTCCGCGAGAGCCCGATCGAGCGCCGTGGCCAGCCGCGAGGATGCCGCATCCACGGTCGCGTACACCTCCGGCGTCGCCCCGCGCAGCGTCGCGAGCCCCGCAGCGACCGACAGCGGGTTCCCCGAGAGCGTCCCCGCCTGATACACCGGCCCGAGCGGCGCGAGAAGATCCATGATCTCCGCCCGACCGCCGAGCGCGGCCAAGGGCATCCCGCCGCCGACGACCTTGCCGAAAGCGATGATGTCGGGCACGTACTCCTCCCCCGCAGCAGCCTGCAGCCCCCAGAACCCGGCAGCATGCACGCGGAACCCCGTCAGGACCTCATCGAGGATCATCAGGGCACCGTGGGCGTGCGCGGTGTCTGCGATGAGGCGGTTGAACCCCGGCAACGGCGCGACGACGCCCATGTTGGCAGCCGCCGCTTCGACGATGACCGCCGCGATGCGGTGCCCGTGCTCGGCGAAGACCGCGGCGAGAGCATCCGGGTCGTTGTAGCCGATGACCAGCGTCTGTGCGGCGATCGGCCCCGGGACCCCCGCGGACCCGGGAAGTGCCAGCGTCGCCACGCCGGAACCCGCCTGAGCCAGAAGCCCGTCCGAATGACCGTGGTAGTGCCCCGCGAACTTCACCAGCAGATCGCGACCGGTCGCCCCGCGCGCCAGGCGGATCGCGGTCATCGTCGCCTCGGTGCCCGTCGAAACCAGACGCACCCGCTCCACGGGGCGAACGTCGCCGAATCGGACACGATCCGCGATCAGGGTCGCCAGTTCGACCTCACCCTCGGTCGGAGCGCCGAACGACAGTCCTCGCGCTGCGGCCTCCTGCACGGCCGCCACGACCTCGGGATGCGCGTGCCCGAGGAGAGCCGGCCCCCATGAGGCCACCAGGTCGACGTACCGCCGGCCGGAAGCATCCGTGACCGTCGCTCCCTTCGCCGAGGCGAGGAACCGCGGTGTGCCGCCGACGGAGCCGTAGGCGCGCACGGGCGAGTTCACCCCACCGGGGATGACTGCCCTGGCAGCCGAGAACAGGTCGTCATTGCGGTCGGTCATCAGACTCCTCAGTCGTCGAGCCAGCGGGCAGCCTCGGTCGCCCAATACGTCAGCACCGCGTCCGCGCCCGCTCGGCGAATGGAGAGCAGCGACTCCAGGATCGCGGCACGACGGTCGATCCAACCGTTCGCCGCGGCGGCCTCGATCATCGCGTACTCGCCGGACACCTGGTACGCCCACACCGGGACGTGCACCGTGTCGCGCACCTCGCGCAGAACGTCGAGGAAAGACATCGCCGGCTTCACCATGACGATGTCGGCGCCTTCCGCCTCGTCGACGACGGCCTCACGCACGCCCTCCCGACGGTTGCCGGGATCGAGCTGATACGTGCGGCGGTCGCCCTGCAACTGCGAGTCGACGGCCTCGCGGAAGGGCCCGTAGAACGCACTCGCGTACTTCGCGGCGTACGCGAGCAGCAGCGCGTCCGTGAAACCCTCCGCGTCGAGAGCGGCGCGGATGACGGCGACCTGGCCGTCCATCATCCCCGAGAGCCCCAGCAGCTGCGAACCGGCGCGCGCCTGGGCGAGCGCCATCGATGTGTAGCGTTCGAGCGTCGCATCGTTGTCGACCGCCCCGTCGGCGGTGAGAACTCCGCAGTGACCGTGGTCGGTGAACTCATCCAGGCAGAGGTCGGTCTGCACGACCAGCGCGTCGCCGACTTCGGCGGCCAGCGCCTCGGTCGCGACATTCAGGATGCCGTGCGGATCATCCGCCCCGGACCCTCGCGCATCGCGCACAGCCGGAACACCGAAGAGCATCACGCCGCCGACACCGGCCTCCGCAGCCTCCACAGCTGCGGCGCGCAGCGAATCGACCGAGTGCTGAAGGACGCCCGGCATCGAACCGATCGCGGACGGCTCGGTCAGCCCCTCGCGGACGAAGAGCGGTAAGACCAGTTGCGCCGGCCGCACCGACGTCTCGCGCACGAGGTTGCGAACCGCCGGCGACTGACGAAGACGCCGCAGCCGGACTTCCGGGAAGCTCACGGCGCGAACTCGTCAGCGGAGTGCGGGAGCGTGAACTGCGAGACGGCGTCGATCAGCGCATCGACGGTCTGCTTGTCTGCGACGACGGAAACCGACAGGCCCGCCTTGCGCGCGTCCTTCGCCGTACGCGGGCCGATCGCGGCGAGAAGGGTGTCGTCGGGGATGTGCGGGAACTGCGCGCGCACCTGCTCCGCCACGGAGCCACTGGTGATGAGGATGGCGTTGATCCGGCCGTTCTCGACGTCGCGCCGGATGCGCTCGGTCACGGGAACTCCGACGGTGCGGTAGGCGACGACGCTCGCGACGTCGTGCCCGGCCTGCGAGAGCAGCTTGCTGAGCACGGGCTTCGCGATCTCGCTGCGGAGGGCGAGGATGCGGCGGGGCTGCGTCTCCAGAGCGATCAGCTGCTCCGCCATCCCCTCAGCGGAGTTGTCCTGGTCGGGAACCAGCGCGACCTCGTACCCCACGGCCTGCAGAGCCGCCGCCGTGGTCTCGCCGACCGCAGCGATCTTGGTCGAACGGGGAACCACCGCGCGATGCGCGAACAGCACGTCGACGGTGGTCGCGCTCGTGACGGTCAGCCAGTCGAACGCCCCTGCAGCCAGCTGCTCCAGCGCGACGTCCAGACCCGCCTGGTCGGTCGTCGGCGCGAAGTTGATCAGCGGAGCCACCACCGGCACGGCTCCGTGGGAACGGAGGCTCGCGGCGACGCCATCACCCCAGGGGCCTCCCCGGGGCACGAGGATGCGTCGTCCGTCCAACGGTCGGTCCTGCTTCGAATCGGGTGTCATGAGGAATGCTCTCGGGAGACGAGTCCAGCCGCCCCTTGATCGAGCAGCCGACGGGCAAGAGTGAACCCGAGCTCGCGTGCTGCGCGCATCGGGTCTGCACCATCGGCAGTATCCGCTCCATTGCCACTGCCGTTCCGACGAATATACTCCCCGCTCAGCGGTTCCGTGACGTCGAGGCCGATCCTGTTACTGCCGTCGGGTGCGTAGACCACCGTCCTGACGCGGATCGACCCTTCTTCGACGACCGCGTGTGCGGCCATCGGCGCCTGGCATCCGGCGTCGAGGCCTTCCAGGACTGCGCGCTCGACCGTGATCGCCAGTCGAGTGTTCCAGTCGTCGAGTTCGGCGAGCGCGGCGAGCAGGTCGGCGGGAGCATCCGCTCGCGTCTCGACGGCGAGCGAGCCCTGCCCTGGGGCGGTCGGCCACTCGGCGAGCCCGAGCTCCTCGCGTTGCAATGGCGTGTTCGTGTCGAGCCGCGACAACCCCGCGGCCGCGAGGATCACCGCATCCAGCTCTCCCGACGCGACGCGTGCGAGGCGGGAGTCGACGTTGCCGCGGATGTCGACGACCTCCGCATGCGGTGCACGGCGATGCACCTGGGCGATGCGGCGCGGCGACCCGGTGCCGACGGTGCTGCCGGGCGCCAAGTCGTGCAGCGCGACGCCGCCGCGGGTGAGGACCACGTCTCGCGCGTCTTCTCTCGTCGGAGTCGCGGCGATCACGAGTCCGGCCGGGATGGCGGTCGGCAGGTCTTTGAGCGAGTGCACCAGGAAGTCGCACTCGCCCGCCAGCAGCGCCTCGCGAAGCCGGGTGGCGAAGATTCCCAGACCGCCGATCTCCGAAAGAGAGGCGCGGTTCGTGTCGCCTTCGCTGGTGATCGGGACCAACTCGACAGGGCGCCCCGCGATCTTCTCGAGGGCGGTGGCGACATGACCGGACTGCGCCTGCGCGAGAGCGCTGCGGCGGGTGCCCAGACGGATCGGGATGCTCATCCGCGCGCCTACTGCAGCACGTCCGCGATCTCGTCGAAGCGCAGGCGGCGCCCCGTGTAGAAAGGCACCTCCTCCTTCACATAGAGACGCGCATCGGTGTAGCGGAGATCGCGCATGAGATCGACGAGTTCCGTGACGTCATCGGCCTCGAGCGGGAGCAGCCATTCGTAGTCGCCGAGCGCGAACGCAGCGACGGTGTTGGCGATGACGCCCTTGAAAGCCGCCCCCTTGCGACCATGGTCGGCGAGCATGCGGCGGCGGTCCTCTTCGGCCGCCAGGTACCACTCGGGAGTGCGAACGAAGGGGTACAGGCAGAGCCAGTCCTTCGGCTCCACCCCGCGGAGGAAGCCGGGAACGTGCGACCGGTTGAACTCCGCATCGCGGTGCACGCCCATGACGTTCCACACGGGGATCAGCGAGCGAAGAAGGTCGGTCCGGCGCAGGCGTCGCAGCGCCTTCTGCAGCTCTTCGGCGGTCTCACCATGGAGCCAGACCATGAGGTCCGCGTCAGCCTTCAGTCCGGACACATCGTAGAAGCCACGCACAGTGACGCCGGAGTCTTCGACGTGAGAGACGATCGTCTCGAGTTCCGTCGAGTCGTTCTCGGTGACGGGCACCCCGGGATCGCGTCGCCAAACTGCCCACAAGGTGAAGCCGGACGGGTTCTCTTCGCGCTCTTCGGACATGTCTCCAGTCTGCCCCTTTCGCGCGGGAGCCGCGAATGCGCGAGTCGTCAGCGGGCGACCGCGCGGGCGATCGCCCACACGACTCCGCCTACCACCGCCGCGATGCCGACAGCGGCCGCGATCGCCGCGATCGGGTTGCGATCGGCGAAGACACGAGCATCGGCGACGGCGCGAGTCGACGCCTGCTCCACGCGCCGCGGAATGTTGCCCTTGATCTCGATCGCGGCCAGGGCGGCCTTCAGTTCAGCGCGCGCCGACTCACGAGGATCGAGGATGCCTGCCGGGACGACGGTGCGGGGTAGCAACGGCTCAGAGATTGTCATTGCCGGCCTCCTTCACGATTCGGATGTCCTGCGCGACAGCCTGTCCCGGGTTCTCGCGAGCGAGGACCTTGCGGAACTTCAGGATGCCGAGCAGGGCGAACAACAGGACCACGACGAGGAGGATGCCGAGCACGGCGACTGCCGACAGCCAGACCGGCCACCAGGAGGAAAGCCCCGCGATGGCGAAGACGAGGATGACCGGCACCGCCCAGAACAGGAAGAACAGCGCGATGAGGAACCAGACCGAGCCGATTCCGGCATCCTTCGCCGTCTTCGAGATCCAGACCTTCGCCGCGTCGATCTCTGCCTTGACGAGCTTGGTGACGAGTTCGGGCAGGTCGCCCAGAACGGTCAGCAGACTGTCGTCGGCGCGATCCCGGTATCCGCG
This sequence comes from Microbacterium sp. CGR2, assembly GCF_003626735.1. Classification (NCBI taxonomy): domain Bacteria; kingdom Bacillati; phylum Actinomycetota; class Actinomycetes; order Micrococcales; family Microbacteriaceae; genus Microbacterium; species Microbacterium sp. CGR2. The sequence goes on from NZ_RBHX01000001.1 coordinate 649,441, forward strand.
AGCCATGATCAGACGCCGGGCTTCTTCGGAGCCGGCTTCTTGCTCGTGACGCTGGCAGTCGTGGCACCGGCGCCGGCGGGACCGGCGTTCCGGGACTTGGCTTCCTCGACCGCATCCTCCGTGGCCTCGGATACGTCTTCTGCGGCTTCCTTGCCGGAGGAGATGACGGCGTCGAGCTTCTCGCCCGCGCTCCCCTCGCCCGTGACCGACTTGACGACCTTCACGGCCCCGGTCCACAGGACCCCGGGGACAGCGGCGGCCTTGTCACCGACGAAACCCTTGACCTTGTCGACCTGATCCTGCACCTGGTCCGTGTTCCAGACCTTCTGCCACTGCGTCTTCAGCTGCTCGTAACGCTCCTGTCCTGCACGAGTGCCGAGCACGTAGCCGACGCCGAGTCCTACGACGAGTCCGATTTTCCCCTTCATGGGGTCTCCTCACGTTGTTCCGGCCTGATTCGCCCTATGCGGACGATGATCGAAGGTCTGCTCCCCCGGTCAGGTCTCCAGCGTAGCCCCGTATGCCGATTTCGGCATCTGTACCGCCAGGGGTTGACACCGGCGATTCATCAGTGCCAGAGAAGGGCTCGACGGAGGCGGTCGGCCTCGTCCTTCGCGTCCGGGATCACCTGCGCCAGACCCGTGCCGGCAAGCCAGGAGCCGACCGCCGCGAGACCGGGCGCGGCCTGTACTGCGGCGCGCGCGGCGGCGCGGCGTTCACCCGATCCGATGATCGAGGCCGGCTGGGACTGCACGAAACGGGAACGGTGCGCGGCCACGAGCGTCTCCGCGCCGAGCGGCACTCCGAGCAGAGCGGACGCCTCGCGCAGTGCGAGGGCGGCGGCGGCATCGTCGTCCAACCCGGCGGTGGCCGCAGCCTCTCCCTGAGCGCCGAACGACACCCGTACGACGTGGCGATCGCCCGCAGCGTCACGAACCCAGCTCCACTTCGCCGTGGAGTGAGTCAGCGCCTTCGCCGTGTGACTGCCCGGCACCGTCAGGACGCCCGTTCCCCGAGGGGCACCCTGCAGCCGTGGTGCACGGAGAAGCAGGGTGATGATCTCGACCTCTGGTGACGACGACGATTCGGCGGCGGCGAGCGCAGGGACCACGGGTGCGAGAAGGGAGCGGGCAGCGGATTCGGCGGTCGCGACGATGACGGCATCCGCCGTGAGGTCGACGAGCTCGGGTTCGGACTCCGGATCTGCTTCCGGATCTGCTTCCGGTTCTGCCCCCGACTCGATCGCCGTCTTCGCCGCGATCCGCCACGTCGCGTCGGTCTTCGCGATGCTCTGCACCTCGACGCCGGTGCGCACGTCCGCACCCAGCTGGACCAGGTCGGCGACGAGCGCGTCGACGAGCACGCCCATCCCGCCGCTGAGCCCCTCGACGGCAGCGCCCGGCGCCTTCGCCTCGGTCGGGCCGGCCGTGGCGCGCGCCGCCGCCTCCGCGCGGAGAGCCTGCACCGCACCCGACAGCGATCCGACGCGAGTGAGTGCCGCATTGAGCCCCGGAGCCGCGACATCCACATCGACGTCATCCGGGGAGGCGGAGTAGACGCCCGTCGTCACCGGTGCGACGAGCCGGTCGCGCACCTTGTCGCCCATGCGTGACGAGACCAGCCTGCCGAGGCTGAGCTGGTGTCCGATGGTCAACGGAGGACGTACACGGTCGAGATACGCGCGCCAGGCACCCGACCAGCCGATGATCCGCCGGACGTCATCCTGAAACGGATTGCCCGGGATGCCGAGGATGCCTCCGACCGGCAGCGGTGCCGCTCCCACGCCGGGGATTCCCGCCAGCCACGCCTTCCCCGCATCCGGGGCGACGATCCGGTCGGTGAGGCCGAGTTCGCCCAGGAGCTCGCGAACGTGTCCGCCGCGGGTGGCGTAGCTCTCGGCGCCCGCATCGACGACGACACCGTCGAGTTCGACCCGACGGATCGCACCGCCCACGGCATCGGCCGATTCGAGCAGGGTCACGCGCATGCCGACCTTCGCGCACTCACGGGCGGCGATCAGTCCGCCGACGCCGCCGCCGATGACGACGACGTGCTTCTCGGCGGCGCGGGCAGCCAGTTCGGGGGGCGCAGCTGAGGGTTCGGCGGTCATGCCGTCAATTCTTCCACTCGGGGTCAGGTCGAGTGGACGAGTTCGACGATGCGGGTGAGCTGATCGGGGTCTGTCTCCGGAGGCACCCCGTGCCCGAGATTCACGATGTGCGCGCGTGCCGCACGGCCGCGCTCGATCACGTCGCGCACGTGCGTCTCCAAGACGGGCCATGGAGCTGAGAGCAGCGCGGGATCGATGTTGCCCTGCACGGTCACGTCCGGGCCGAGGAGTGCCGCCGCCTCATCGAGCGGCTGGCGCCAGTCGACACCGACGCCGTCGGCCACGCCGCCCAGGCGCATGTCGGCGAGGAACGGTCCGGTGCCGACTCCGAAGTGGATGGTCGGGATGCCGATGCCCTCCAGCGCCGCATGCGAATGCGGGGCGACGAAGGCGCGATAGTCGGCCGGGTTGAGAGAGCCCGCCCAGCTGTCGAAGAGCTGGACCACGGATGCGCCGGCGTCGCGCTGCGTCTCCAGGAAGCGTCGCGAGACCCGCGCCAGCCATCCGGCGAGGCGGTTCCAGGCGTCGGGGTCGGCGTGCATCATCGCTCGAGCGCGCAGGTGCTCCTTCGACGGGCCGCCCTCGACCAGGTAAGCGGCGAGGGTGAACGGGGCGCCGGCGAACCCGATGAGCGGGGTGTCGCCGAGTTCGGCGGTCACGATCCGCACCGCTTCGGCGATCGCGGTGCCATCGAGCGAATCCGGGTCGATGGCCGTGATCCGATCCACGTCGGATGCCGAGCGCACGGGGTTCGCGAAGACCGGGCCGCGTCCTGGTTCGATCTCGACGTCGACGCCGGCGAGCCGCAGCGGGATGACGATGTCGCTGAAGAAGACCGCGGCGTCGACGCCGTGTCGACGCACGGGCTGCAGGGTGATCTCGGCCGCCAGATCGGGGGTGAGGCAGGCATCCAGCATCCGCGTTCCCACCCGCAGTTCGCGATATTCGGGCAACGACCTCCCGGCCTGACGCATGAACCACACCGGGGCGTGGGCAGGACGGGAGCCGGCGAGGGCGCGCAGCAGCGGGGCGTCGGAAAGGGCCATGCTCTCATCCTCCCATCCGGTTGTTGTGAGCCTGCGGAGATACCCCGCCGGGGCTCGGGTAGAATCGACGGGTGCTGCTGTGTGTCACGGCGAGTCACAAGACCGCCTCCTTCGAATTGCTCGAACGCCTGAGCCGCACCCCCGACGACGTCGCCTCCACCGTGGTGGACATGACGCCGTGCGTGCAGGGTGCGGTGGTTCTCGCGACCTGCAACCGGTTCGAGGCGTACGTCGAGATGGACGAACCCGTCACCGCCGCCGGCGCGATCGGCGTCGAAGCCGTGCTCGAGGCCGTCGAGTCGGTGACCGGCGTCTCGGCCGAGGAGTTCGACGGCGCGTACGAGGTGCACTCGGGGCGCCGAGTCGCAGAGCACCTCTTCTCCGTGGCATCCGGCCTCGAATCGGTCGTCTCCGGCGAGGGCGAGATCGCCGGCCAGGTACGTCGCGCGCTGAAGTCGGCCCGCACCGACGGCACCACCTCTCCCGAGCTCGAGCGCCTCTTCCAGCGCGCCAGCCAAGCGCAGCGCAAGGTCAAGAACGTCACCGCGCTCGGTCGCGCCGGTCGCTCCCTGGTGCGCCTCGCGCTGGAGCTCGCCGACAGCCGGATCGCCGACTGGTCCACCGAGCGCGTGCTGCTGGTGGGCACGGGCGCCTACGCCGCCGTGACACTCGCCACCCTGCGCGAGCGCGGCGCTGCCGACATCTCGGTGTACTCCCCGTCCGGCCGTGCCGAGGTGTTCGCCGCGAAGCACGGCATCCGCCCGGTCGCAGCCGCCGACTACGCCCGGACCGCCGCGCACTCGAGCCTGCTGATCACCTGCACCAGCGCGACCGAGCCGGTCCTCGGCCCGGAGCATCTTCGACTCCCTGCGGCCATCGAAGCCGTCGGCTGCCCCGTCGGCCCCTCGATCGGCTCGAGCACGCATTCGACAGGTTCACCGTCGCGACTGGTCGTCGACCTCGGTATGCCGCGGAACGTCGACCCCGCCATCGCGTCGCTCGAGGGCGTCGCTCTCCTCGATCTCGAGACGATCCGCCTGCACGCTCCGCTCGAAGAACTCCAAGCGACGGATGCGGCGCGCACCGTCGTGCGTGAGGCCGCAGACACCTTCCACGTCGTCGGGGCCCGACAGAGCGTGACTCCCTCGATCGTCGCGCTGCGCTCGCACATCTTCTCGCTGCTCGACGCCGAGATCGGTCGCGCTCGTGCTCGCGGCGACGAAGACGGCCGCGTGGAGCAGGCTCTCCGTCACCTCGCCGGAGTGCTGCTGCACACGCCGACGACCCGCGCCCACGAACTCGCCGCCGCCGGCCGCGCCGACGAGTTCACCGCCGCCCTCGCCGCCCTGTACGACATCGCGCCGGCGAATCCGGTGTCCGAACTGGGTTCGGAATCGTCGATCGCCTGACGAGTCGGCGCAGCCGGTGCGAAAATGAAGCCATGGCTCTTCACATCACCGGCGACACCGCTGCCGATGCACTCCTGACCGACAACCCGCTGGCTCTGCTCGTCGGGATGCTGCTCGATCAGCAGATCCCGATGGAGACGGCGTTCGCCGGTCCGCTCAAGATCGAGCAGCGCACCGGAGCGACGGATGCCGCCACCATCGCCGCGATGGAACCCGACGAGTTCCTCGAGGCATTCCGGCAGGCTCCGGCCGTGCACCGCTTCCCCGGGTCGATGGCCACCCGCGTGCAGACACTGTGCCAGACGCTCGTCGACGACTGGGGCGGCGATGCGGCAGCTCTCTGGACCGAGGGCGACCCGTCCGGTGCCGAGGTGCTGAAGCGACTGAAGGCGCTCCCCGGATTCGGTGAGCAGAAGGCGAAGATCTTCCTGGCACTGCTGGGCAAGCAGTACGGGTTCAGCGGCCCGGGATGGCGCGAAGCCGCCGGCGTCTACGGTGAGGAAGGTTCGTTCCGCAGCGTCGCCGACATCGTCTCGCCCGAATCGCTGACGAAGGTGCGGGAGCACAAGAAGGCGATGAAGGCGGCGGCGAGAGCAGAGGCGACGGGCGAGACCGAAGCCCTCCCTGTGCCGAGCGAGCAGAGCTAGCCTCAGCGGAGCTCCGCGAAGAACTCCCGGATGTCGCCGGCGAGAACCTCAGGACGCTCCAGCGCGGCGAAGTGGCCGCCCTCCTCGAAGCGGCTCCAGTGCACGATGTTCGAGTTGTCGCGCTCCGCGAAGACCCGGATCGTCTGGAAGTCGTCCTTGAACACCGCGACCCCGGTCGGAGCGGCGTTGATCTGCGGCTCGGCATCCTCGCCGCCGTCAGCACGCGCGTTCTCGAGGTAGCTGCGGCTCATTCCCGATGCGGCGTTGGCGAACCAGTTGACGCTCACCTCGAGAAGGATCTTCTCCAACGGCACCAGGGACGTTCCGTTGCCGAAGGAGTTGAACAGCTCGCTGTAGGCGAGGAGCCCGACAGGGGAATCGCTGATGCCGACGGAGACCGTCTGTGGGCGCGACGCGTTCATCGTGTTGTAGCCGCCCACCGACTGGAACCACTGCATGTGCTCGAGCCCGGCGTAGTCGGCCGGCTCCAGCTTCTCGAACTCGGACGGGTCGCCCGAGGGGAACGAGAACAGCTGCAGCACGTGCAGCCCGAGAAAGCCCGCGGGGCTGAGCAGCCCGAGTTCGCGGGCGACCATCGCACCGTTGTCGGAGCCGTGGATGCCATAGCTGTCGTAACCGAGGGCACGCATCAGTCGGTCATAGGCCGCCGCGACGCGTCCCACCGTCCAGCCCGGAGACGCGAGCGGCTGCGAGAAGCCGTAGCCGGGAGCATCCGGGATCACGACGTCGAAGGCGTCCTCGGCCCGCCCGCCGTACGCCACCGGGTCGACGAGGATGTCGATCATGTCGAGATAGTCGACGCTCGACCCGGGGTAGGTGTGGGCCAACAGCAGCGGAGTGGCGCCCGCGTGCGCGGAGCGGACATGGATGAAGTGGACGGTCTGCCCGTCGATCTCCGTCTCGAAATGCGGGACGGCGTTGATCCGCTCCTGGGCGGCCGCCCAGTCGAAGGACCGCCAGGCGGCGATCGCCTCGCGAAGGTACGAGTTCGGGGTGCCGGCATCCCAGTCGTCCGTGGGTGCGGGCTGCGGAAGGCGGGTGCGGGCGAGGCGGTCGTGTAGGTCGGCGACCGCGGCGTCGGAGACGGAGACGAGGAAGGGGCGGATGCTGAGGGAGGAGGTTGTGTTGTTCATGTCTCCGACGATATGAGACTAATAGGTCGGATATGTTCCTAATCAGTTGGACCGACCCGTTCAAAATAGTCATTGACAGGAATATTCTTTTGCGCGAATACTTGACACCATGATCGAATGGCTCACGGCACTCGCCGATCCGGCACGATGGCGAATCGTGCTGCTCCTGGCCGACCGCCCGCAATCGGTCGGCGTCATCGCCGAACTCTCCGGACTACGCCAGCCGCAAGCCAGCAAGCACCTCCAGACCCTGGAACGCGCAGGAGTCGCGGTGTCGCGGCGCAGCGGACAGCGGAGGATCTATGCGCTCGAACCAGAGGCGCTGCGCGCGCTGGCCACCGAGATCGCTCGAATCGGCGAGCGCGCAGCGTCCGGTCGCGTGCAGTTCGACCAGCACTCGGCCGCCGTCGTAGCCGAGACCGAAGCCGCCGATCGCGACCGCTGGGCGGACGGTCGCGAGTACGTCTTCCGGCGCCCCCTCGTGGCTGACCTCGCGACCACCTGGGAGCATCTCACCGAGCCGGACCTTCTGCGCCGGTGGTGGGCACCCTCGGGTCTGCGATTGGCTCACATCGAGTTCGGCACGCGAGTGGGCGACCCCATCGCCCAGGTGTACGTCGACGCTGCGGACACGCGTGGAACCGGCGTCGTCGTCGGTGAGGCGACCGGCGTGATCGACCACGTCGCGCCGCACTCCCGCATCGACTTCACCCTGTCGCCTCGGCTGGCCGACGGTACGATCGGTTTCACCGGTCATTACCGCTGGGACATCGCCGACGCCGACGAAGGCACGCAGCTGGAGGTCCGCCTCCTCCTCGACGACACCGTCATACCGTCCGCCGAGTTCGTCGCCGGGATCGAGCTCGGTTGGAACGAGTGCCTCGACGAACTGGCGGCGCTTCTGACCGCGGCCACATCATCCACCTCCACCTCCACCTCCACCATGAAGGAATCGCAATGAGCACCAACGAACGTCGCGTCGTCGCGAACATCGCCCTGAGTCTGGACGGTTTCTACCAAGGGCCGGGAGACCCGGCAGACATGTCCTGGCTCATGCCCTATGCTCTCAGCGACGTCTCCCGTGACCATCTGACCGGCCTCTGGCAGAACGCGACGACCGCCCTGCTCGGTCGCACGAACGCCGAAGGATTCTTCGCGTACTGGCCCACGGTCGCCGACGATGAGAACGCAGACTCGCGAGACCGCGCATACGGAGCCTGGATGCGCGACGCGGAGAAGGTCGTGCTCTCACGATCCCTCGAATCGGCACCCTGGTCGAACGCCCGGGTCTTCGACGAACCCGCCGCCGACGTGGTCGCCCGCCTCAAGGGCGAACCAGGCAGCGACATCGTCGTCTTCGCCAGCGTCAGCGTGATCAGGGCCCTCCTGGCGGCCGACGTCGTCGACCGCCTCTCACTGACGGTGTTCCCACAGATCCTCGGCGGCGGCGCGCGTCTGTTCGACGGCGAGATCCCGCCATCAGCGTGGACGCTGGCGAGCGCGGAGTCGGGCGACGGCGTCGTGGCCCTGACATACGACCGAGTTCGCTGATCGCGACCGCCGACCGGACCGAGTCCTCATGACCGACCCCACCGCCCGCCTCCTGTCTCTGCTCTCGCTCTTGCAGACCGGTCCGGAACGCTCTGGACGCGACCTGGCCGAGCGCCTCGGAGTCTCGACGCGCACGATCCGCCACGACGTGGACCGCCTGCGCGACCTCGGCTACCCGGTGGATGCCGCACGTGGCCCCGTGGGCGGCTACCGTCTCGGCGCCGGCGGCAAGCTGCCACCCCTGCTGCTCGACGATGAAGAGGCCGTGGCGGTGACGGTGGGCCTGCGCGCCGCCGCGGGAATCGCCGGAGTCGCCGAGTCGGGGGCGCGGGCCCTCGCCAAGCTCGAACAGGTGCTGCCCTCCCACCTGCGCCCCACCGTCGACGCACTGCGATCGAGCGTCGACAGGGCGCCCGAGAACAACGACACAGATGCGCCCGATCCGGAAGTCGACGCCGCGACGCTGCAGGCCATCGCGGGTGCCATCCGGAACACGGAGTGGCTGCGCTTCGACTACCAGGATGCGCAGGTCCTGGTAGAGCCGTACCGGCTGCTCACCTGGCATCGGCGCTGGTACCTGGTGGGGCGAGACCCGCAGACGGATGAGTGGGCGACGTACCGCGTCGACTGGATGACACTGCGGATGCCGACGCGGCGGCGCTTCGACCCGCAACCCCTTCCGGGCGGCGACTACACGGCGTTCGCGATGCGCACGATCGCCGTGAGCGGGTGGGTCGTCCACGCGCGGTTGCGCATCGATGCCCCCGCCGAGGCCGTGCTCGACCGGATCCACGCCGCCGTCGGTGTCGTGGAGCCGGTCGACGATGAGCACTGCATCCTCGTCACCGGCGCCGACAGCCTCGATACGGTCGCCGCGTACATCGGGATGCTGATGATGGACTTCACCGTCGAATCGCCGCCGGAGCTCATCCCTCGTCTGCAGGTTCTCTCCGAGCGCTACGCCCGCGCGGTCGCCGGCTCTCCGCGCCCCTGAGCTCCGGCGGTCAGGCGCCCTTCAGGCGCTCCGCCAGGTAAGCGTGCAGCCCGTCGATCGACACGCGCTCCTGTGCCATCGTGTCGCGGTCGCGCACGGTGACGGCACGGTCGTCGAGCGAGTCGAAGTCGACCGTCACGCAGAACGGGGTGCCGATCTCATCCTGTCGGCGGTAGCGTCGCCCGATGGCGCCGGCATCGTCGAAGTCGACAGCCCAGGAACTGCGAAGCGTGTCGGCGACCTCGCGCGCGAGCGGAGACAGCTTCTCGTTGCGCGACAACGGCAGCACTGCAGCCTTGACCGGGGCGAGGCGCGGGTCGAGCTTGAGCACTGTGCGCACGTCGGTGCCCCCCTTGGCGTTGGGCACCTCCTCTTCGCGGTACGCATCGACGAGGAACGCCATCATGGCCCGGGTGAGGCCGAACGACGGCTCGATCACGTACGGGGTATAACGCTCGCCGGTGGCCTGGTCGAAGTAAGTGAGGCTCTGGCCCGACGCTTCGCTGTGGCTGGAGAGGTCGTAATCGGTGCGGTTGGCGACGCCCATGAGCTCGCCCCACTCCTTGCCGACGAAGCCGAATTTGTACTCGACGTCGATCGTCCCGGCGGAGTAGTGCGCCCGGTCATCCTCGGGCACATCGAACTGACGCATGTTCTCGGCGTCGATACCGAGATCGATGAACCAGTTCCAGCACGCCTCCACCCAGTGCTCGAACCACTGCTGCGCCTCGGCGGGAGGGGTGAAGAACTCGATCTCCATCTGCTCGAACTCGCGCGTGCGGAAGATGAAGTTACCGGGGGTGATCTCGTTGCGGAAGGCCTTGCCGACCTGGCCGATGCCGAACGGCGGCTTCTTGCGGCTCGCGGTGAGCACGTTCGAGAAGTTGACGAAGATGCCCTGAGCCGTCTCGGGACGCAGGTAGTACAGGCTGGATTCGTCGTCGACCACGCCGAGGTACGTCTTGATCAGACCCGAGAACGACTTCGGCTCGGTGTACTGGCCCTTGGTGCCGCAGTTCGGGCACGGCACGTCGAGAAGACCGTTCTCGGCCTTGCGTCCCTTGCGCGCCTCGAAGTCCTCGACGAGGTTGTCGGCGCGGAAGCGCTTGTGACACTGCAGACATTCGACGAGCGGGTCGGTGAAGGTGGCGACGTGACCGGACGCTTCCCACACCCGCTTGGGCAGGATGATGCTCGAGTCGAGGCCGACCATGTCGCCACGGCCGCGGACGAAGGTCTGCCACCACTGGCGGCGGATGTTCTCCTTGAGCTCGGTGCCGAGGGGACCATAGTCCCAGGCCGATCGCGAACCGCCGTAGATCTCACCCGCTTGGAACACGAACCCGCGGTGGCGGGCGAGGGCGATGACCTTGTCAAGACGGGACTGTTCGGCCACGGTGGCTCCAATGGTCGGCTGTGGGAGAACCCGTGAGCACGGGCATCTCCAGTGTATCCGCGCGAAAGCTGCCTGCTTGAGCCTCCGACTGGGACCCTCAGCCGGTCGGAGGGTACCGTCGATGCATGAACACCGAGCAGCCGACCCGTCACACCCGCGACGAAGACACCCGCTTCTTCGGCCAGCCTTGGTCGCTGGTGCATGTCTTCGGCGTCGAGATGTGGGAGCGGTTCAGCTTCTACGGCATGCAGGGCATCCTGCTGATCTACCTGTACTACTCCGTCACCGACGGCGGACTCGGCATCCCTCAGGCGATCGCCGGCGGCATCGTCGGCGCATACGGCGGCTCGGTCTACCTGGCGACCATCCTCGGCGCCTGGCTCGCCGACCGGCTCTTCGGGTCGGAGCGCGTCCTGTTCGCCAGCGCGATCGTGATCGTCGCCGGCCACCTCGCCCTCGCGCTGATCCCCGGTGTGCTCGGAGTCGGTGTGGGCCTCGTGCTCGTGGCCCTCGGATCGGGTGGGCTCAAGGCGAACGCCACATCGGTGGTCGGCAGTCTCTACAGCGCCGACGACACCCGACGGGACGCCGGCTTCTCGCTGTTCTACCTCGGGATCAATCTCGGGGCATTCCTCGGCCCCATCCTCACCGGGCTGCTGCAGTCGTCGCTGGGCTTCCACTACGGCTTCGGCCTCGCCGCCATCGGCATGACGCTTGGACTGGTGCAGTATTCGTTCGGTCGCCGCGCCCTGCCCGACACCGCTCGACAGGTGCCGAACCCGCTCCCCTCCTCGCGATATCCCCTGGTCGCACTCATCGCTGCAGCGGCCATCGCGCTGATCGTCGTGCTCGTGCTGCTCGGCGTCATCCGCGCAGACAACCTGTCCCTCATCGTCATCCTCGGCACCGTGGTCGCCGCGATCGCCTACTTCGCCGTGATCCTCGGCAGCCGACGGATCGACAGCACCGAACGCTCCCGCGTCTGGGGATTCCTCCCGCTGTTCGTCACGAGTGTGGCCTTCTGGTCGCTGTACCAGCAGCAGTTCACCGTGCTCACCGTGTATTCCGACGAGCGCCTCGACCGCAACCTGTTCGGCTGGGAGATGCCGGTGTCGTGGGTGCAGTCCATCAACCCGATCTTCATCATCATCCTGTCGGGCGTCTTCGCCGCCGTCTGGACGCGTCTGGGCGCACGCCAGCCGTCGACCCCGGTGAAGTTCGGCCTGGGCGCGATGATCATGGGAGCCGCGTTCCTGCTGTTCCTGCCGTTCGCGGGAGGAGGGGCGAACTCGACGCCGCTGCTGGCGATCGTCGGCATCCTCTTCGTGTTCACGGTGGCGGAGCTGCTGATCTCGCCCGTGGGGCTCTCCGTCACGACGAAGCTCGCGCCTGCCGTCTTCCACACACAGATGGTGGCGCTGTTCTTCTTGTCGGTGGCCCTGGGCACCGCGATCTCGGGCTGGCTCGTGCAGTTCTACGACGCCGACAACGAGGTTCCCTACTTCTCGATCCTCGGCGGTATCGCGATCCTCGTCGGCATCGGCCTGCTGCTGTCCGTCAAGCCGGTGCTGCGGCTCATGCGCGGGGTGCGCTGAACAGGTACCCTCTGGCCACGTCGAAGCCGGTGATCTGCAGGCCGCGGGCGAGCAGGCCCTCCATCTGAGCCCGCAGGCGCGTGCGCCACTCGTGGGCCGCGGCGGGGTCTGAACCGCGCAGAGCCTCGATGTCAGCGGGGATCTCGAGAGTCTCGGCCACCGCCTCGTCGGCGGGAGCCTTGGCGATGTCGGCAAGCGCCCACTCGACGTCGAGGCGATCGCTCTCATCACCGGCATCCCCGCCGCCGAAGATTCCGTAGCGGTTCACCGAGTAGCCGGTCACTCTCGCTCCGAGCACGCTCAGGAAGAAGTGGGCGTTGCGGGCGACCAGCGGATCGAACGTCCAGGTGATGCGCCCCACGTCGCGGGAGAACGCCCACTGACGCTGGTGCTCCTTCAACTCACGCCCCCAACCGCGCCCACGGTATTCGGGCAGAAGCGCCGTGATGTGCGAGTGCATCGCACGCCGGCCCGGCTCACCGAAGAACGCGATCGACGCGCCGACCATGTGTTCGTCGCCTCCTTCGCCGTCGAAGAGGCCGACGACGTAGTTGCCTGACTGCTGCAGGGCGCGCAGGGTGCCGGCATCGACGACGCGCTGCGGACCCCGGATGGAGTCGAGCAGGCCCTGCGCGTCGATGATGAGTTCAACGGTGTCGAGATCACGGATGGTTCGCACGAACCCAGTCTGCCCCTCCTCGCCGCGTTCGAGGAATCGTCCGGCCCCGAGTCCGGGAGAACGCCGATAGCCTGGATCGGTGAGTGCGAGTGACGACAGGGCAAGAAGGCGTCTCTCCCGAACCTCGCCGAAGTGGGCGATCGTCGCCGTTCTCGCCTTCGCCGGCCTGTGCTCCTCGTTCATGTTCACCCTCGTGGTGCCGCTCCAGGCAGAGCTGCCTCAGCTGTTGAACGCCTCGCGCGAGGACACCACCTGGGTCGTCACGATCACGCTGCTCGTCGCCGCAGTCGCCACCCCGATCTCGGGCCGTCTGGGTGACATGTACGGCAAGCGACGCGTGGTGATCGTGCTGCTGGTCCTGCTCATCGTCGGGTCGGTCATCGCGGCGGTGTCGGCATCCATCGTCGGCGTGATCATCGGGCGCGCTCTGCAGGGTGCGGTCACCGGCGTCGTACCGCTCGGCATCGCGATCATGCGTGACGTGCTGCCGACCAACCGTCTCGGAACCGCCGTCGCCCTGATGAGCGCCACGATGGGCGTCGGCGGCGCGATCGGGATGCCGGTGGCAGCCCTTCTCGCCCAGAATGCCGACTGGCACATGCTGTTCTGGCTCGCCGCGGCACTCGGCGGCGTGGGGCTCGCCCTCGTCGTCGCGGTCATCCCCGAGGACGTGCTCCGGTTCCCCGGTCGCCTGGACGTGCTCGGCGCCCTCGGCCTCGCGATCGGTCTGACCGGTGTGCTGCTGTTCGTCTCACGCGGTGCGGAGTGGGGCTGGGCCGCGCCGCTCACCCTCGTCTGCGGCGTGGGCGGACTCGCCGTCCTGCTGCTGTGGGGCTGGTATCAGCTCCGCACCGACGATCCTCTCCTCGACCTCCGGGTCGCCGCCCGCCCTGCGGTGCTGTTCACCAACATCGCCGCGATCGGCATGGGCTTCGCGCTGTTCGCCTCCAACGTCACCTTCCCGCAACTGCTCGAACTGCCCGCAGACGGAGGCGGGTTCGGTCTGGACATGGTCGCAGCGGCGCTCGTGATCATGCCCGCCGGTCTGGTGATGATGGTGATCTCCCCGCTGTCCGGCTGGCTGGAGCGCACCGTCGGCCCTCGTCCGCTCTTCACCGTGGGCGCCGTCGCCATCGTGCTCGCCTACGTGTTCGTCCTGCTCTGGTCCAGCGAGGTGTGGCACATCCTCATGGCGAACCTGCTGATCGGTGTGGGCATCGGGTTCACGTTCGCCGCCATGCCGATGATCATCATGCGATCGGTCCCGACGAACGAGACCGGGGCATCCAACGGACTGAATGCGCTGTTCCGCTCGGTCGGCACGTCCGGCGCCTCCGCCGTCATGGGCGGGGTTCTGGCCGCGATGAGCGTCGAGGTCGACGGAGTCGCCGTGCCCACTCGAGCAGCATTCGAAGTCTGCTTCTGGCTCGCCATCGCCGCGGGGATCATCGCCGTGGTGCTGTCGCTGTTCATCCCGAAGCAGCGCTCCACCGAGCAGCATCCGTCACTGCCGAGCTGACTCCGAGATCGTTCGCGGGTCGGGGTCGCCGTCTCGCGGCGGGCGAAGGCGCGCGGGGATGGGCCACTCGAGCACGAACTGCGCGGTCGCCGGCCGGGTCATGTCACCGAAGTCATCCAGCTTCACCACGATCCTGCCCGGCGCTCCGGCCTCGTCGGGTGTCACTTCGAGGATGCGCACGCGCAGGGGGCGCCGGCCTTCACCGTCGAGCATCCACGGGTCGGCGAGCCAGGCGATTCCGTGCTCTTCGAGAGCATCTTCGGCGTCGAGCCATTCGGTGGGTTCAGAGACCTGACGCCCGAGCACATCGACCGCGACCCACTCGTCGCCGTGCGGATGGATCCAGCCGAGCAACTCACCGTCGTCACGGCGGTGCGGGGTCCAGTCGGTGGTCGGTGCCATCAGTGCGTGTACTCCATGAGTTCGACACCGAGCACGCGGAACGCGTCGTGAGCGCGCAGTCGATGTGTGATCGACAGATCGTCGAAGCAGACGATGAGCGAGTACGCGACTCCCGCCCTGGGCCCCGCGAGCACCCCGGCTTCGGCGCGCACCCCGCGGTCCCGACCGGTCTTGTTGACGAAGAGGAGGCCGTGCTGGTCATGATCGTGCGCGAACGGGTCGAGTCCGGTCGAGGCGCCGACCAGACTGAGGTCGTTGTTGAGGCCGAGCCACTCCGAGACCTGCGCACTCACCGCGGCGTCGACGGCCTGGGAGTTGACCAGCGCCGAGAAGAGACCGGCGAGCTCACGCGCGGATCCGACGGCAACCTGCGGTGCATCGTCAGGCCCCCGATGGTCGCGGAACCGGTCGAGCAGAGCCGTGTGCCGCAAGCCCAGCGATTCGATGCGTTCGCGCACCCGGTCGTGCCCGACCTTGTCCAGCAGCACATTGACCGCGACGGGGTCGCCCGACGAAGCGGCCAGCACCGCGAGGTCTTCGAGCGGAAGCGCCGGAGCGTGCAGGTGCCGCCACACCCCCGCGGTCTCCACCGCCTCGACGCTGGACCGCTCCACGATCTCGAACGGATCGAGGGTGCCGCCCTCGAAACCGGCGGCCACCTCCACCAGCAGGGGGACGACCCCCAGGCCCGCGATCGGCAGGGTCACGTGATCGTCACCCGCCAGCACATGCATGTGTGTGTCGAGGTCGACCACGTGCACCGAGACCTGCGCCCCGGACTCCGTCAGATCTTCCAGCGAGCGCAGAGTGGAGGGGAAGGACCGGCGTTGTGGTGCCGCGCGACGTGGCAGGCGCCGGCCGGCGCGCTGCGACCGCCGCCCTTCCGCCCGGGCCGGGGCAGAGGACTTGCGGGACCCATCGAAAGGCTCGGGAACGCTCACTCGTGATCCTTCAGGAGAGGAGATGTGCCGATATCGTAACCCCGCCGACGAGTGGGAACCCGTGAGTGCGTCGATCGGTCACCAGATGGTCACCCGCGACTCCTCCGGCAGCCATAGGGCGTCTGCATCCGTCACCTCGAACGCCTCGTAGAAGGCGTCGATGTTGCGCACGATCTGGTTGCAGCGGAACTCGTTCGGAGAGTGCGGGTCGATCGTCAGCAGTCGCAGGGTCTCGGCCTCGCGGCTCTTCTGCTGCCACACCTGCGCCCAGGAGAGGAGCAGCCGCTGCACACCCGTGTACCCGTCGATGACCGGCGCCTCCCCGCCCTCCAACGACAACTCGTACGCCTTCAGCGCGATACCCAGACCTCCGAGATCCCCGATGTTCTCGCCGATCGTGAGGGCGCCGTTCACATGGTGCTCCGCCCCCAGCCCCTCGGGGACGAGCTCGTCGTACTGCGCGATCAGCGCTTTCGTGCGCTCTTCGAACGCCGCACGATCAGCATCCGTCCACCAGTCCTGAAGCCGACCGTCGCCGTCGTAGCGGCTGCCCTGATCGTCGAACCCGTGCCCGATCTCATGGCCGATCACCGCGCCGATCCCGCCGTAGTTCGCCGCGGCGTCTCGGGAGGCGTCGAAGAAGGGGTACTGCAGGATCGCCGCGGGGAAGACGATCTCGTTCATCGAGGGGTTGTAGTAGGCGTTGACCATCTGCGGCGGCATGTGCCACTCGTCGCGATCGATGGGCTTCCCGACCTTCGCGACATGACGGTCGTGCTCGAAGATCGCGGCACGACGCACGTTGCCGAACAGGTCGGCGCGGTCGATCGTCAGGCTCGAGTAGTCGCGCCAGACCGTGGGATGCCCGATCTTGGGCGTGAACGCGTCGAGCTTGGCGAGCGCCCGCTCACGGGTCTCGGCCGTCATCCACTCGAGGTTCGTGATGCTCTGCCGGTAGGCCTCGACGAGATTCGCGACGAGTTCGTCCATCGCAGCCTTCGCCGTCGGCGGATAGTGCCGCTCGACGTACACCTTGCCGATCGCTTCGCTCAGCGCCCCCTCGGTGACCGAGACGCCGCGCTTCCAGCGCTCGCGGATCGTCGGCACTCCGGTGAGCTCGGTGCCGTAGAACGAGAAGTTCTCCTGCACGAAGTCGTCGGTGAGATACGGAGCAGCGGCGTGCACGACCTGGGCACGCAGCCACGCCTTCCAGTCGTCGAGGCGGTCGACGCTGAGGAGCGAGCCGAGACCCTCGAGGAAGCTCGGCTGCGAGACCACGACCTCGTCGAAAGCGTCGGGGGCGGACGGGGCGACCGCGTCACGCCACGGGGTCAGGTCGACACCGGCGAGTTCCTGGATCTCGTTCCAGGTCTTCAGGTTGTAGGTCGCCACCGCATCGCGGCTCTTCACGTTGTCCCAGTGGTGTCCGGCGAGCTCGGTCTCGAGGGCGATCGCCCGGTCGGCCTGCGCCGCGGCATCGGTCACCCCGGCGAGCTCGAGCAGACGCTCGAGGTGTGCGCGATAGGCGGCGCGGGTGTCGACGAAGGTGTCGAGGCGGAAGTAGCTCTCGTCGGGCAGCGACAGGCCGGACTGCACGAGAACCGGGACGTAGCGCTCGGGGTTGCCGGGATCGCCGTCGACGTAGAACCCGATCAGGTGTGCACGGCCGTCGCGATCGTACGCTCCGACGGTGCGGAGGAAGGCGGGGATGCCGTCGATCGCGTCGACCTCGGCGAAGGTCTCGGCGAGAGGCGTGGCGCCGGCGGCGGCGATCCGGTCGGTGTCCATGAAGCTGGCGAACATGTCGCCGATCTTCCGCGCGAGAGTGCCGTCGTCGGCATCCTGCGACTCTTCGATGATCGCCCTGACGTCTTTCTCCGCCTGCTCGGCGAGGAGGTGGAATGCGCCCCAGCGCGCCTTGTCTCCCGGGATCTCCGTGCGCGCGAGCCAGTTGCCGTTGACGTGGCGATACAGGTCGTCCTGCGGGCGGATGTCGGAGCTGAACTCATCAAGGGCGAGGCCCACGGGAAGAACGTCAGTCATGCGTTCCACCCTATGACCCCGCGCAGACACCGCACCCGACGGCTCACCACCCGGTGTGCAGCAACGACTGCACGACGATGGCGAAGACGATCTGCACGCCGAGCAGCCAACGGCGCGTCGATGGGCCGAACAGTGCGAGTCCGAGGGTCGCCCACGGCACGAACGGCAACCAGATCCGCTCGACCTCCGCCCTGCTCATGTTCGACAGGTCGGCGGCGAGCACCATGAGCCAGCCCGCCGCTGCCAACAGCAGCACCACCCGGTTCCGGGTGCGACGCGCTTCGGACCGCGCGCCGACCATGCCCGAGCCGACGGCCGCGATCGAGGCGCCGATCGCCGGACCGGCGCTCACGGCGAACGCGGCGAGGTTGCCCCACAGCCAGTACTGCGGGGGCCGCCGGGAGGCGACTCCGTCCCAATAGCGCTCCTGCAGGACGGGAAAAGCCTCCCACCAGCTGAAGCCGTTCACCGCGAACAGCAGCACCACGCCGAGGGCGGATGCCGCGGCGATCGGCAGCGGAACCCAGGACCGCCCTGCCACCAAGACGGCGACGGCCAGGATCCCGAGCAGCGGCAGGCCGTAGGACAGCATCACGCAGTACCCGAGCAGCAGGCCGGCGAGGATCGACCAGCCGACGCGCCGACTCGCCCGTGCGGCGGTGGCGAGCGCCAGCGCGGCGATCCCCCAGGCCGCGACAGCCATGAACATGCCGTCACCGGATACCGCCACCCAGATCGCGGCGGGGCTGAACACCAGGAAGGGAGCAGCACGTCGGGCGGATTCCTCCGCCCCGAGCGCCCGCAGAGCGATCATGACAGCCATGACGGTGGTCGCTCCGAGCAGAAGCACCACCGTGCCGGCGGCGAGCGCGCTGCCCAACCCCAGACGCGCGAGGACGACGAAGAACAGCAGAGCGCCGGGCGGATGACCGGCGATGTGCACAGGCCAGTTGTCGCTGTGGGCGTAGGGGATCCGCTCGACATACTCCCGGAGCGTCGCACCGAAGTCGTCGACCTCCCGCGCCGTGCCGAGATACTCGTACCGGTGGTCGAGGATGGTGCCGATACCGTCGAGCCCGTCGACCGTCGCGAGCGCGAACAGCCACAGCGCCGAAGCCGCGAAGGCGATCAGCAGCAGTCGCCCCCATCGCGCGGATGCCGCCAGTCGAGGCCCCCAGATGATTCCGGCGATGCCCAGTGCGACCGCGAGCGCGGTGCCCGGCCCGAGCCGTGGCATCCATTCGGCGTGGAGGGGCGGGAACGACTTCACGCGCACGTTCCAGCCGGTCAGAGCAGGGACTGCGATCGCCGCCGTGATGAGGGCGAGCGCCGCGGCCACTCCCCACACCGCCGCCTTGGATCCTGGCCGCTCCAGCCCGGGCGCGCTCATCCGGTCGCCTTCTCGCGAAGCGGTGCGCGCGCGAACTCGCGGACCCCCTCGTCGAACCCGATCTCTGCGGTCCACCCCAACTCGGCGCGGATGCGATCGGCGGATGCCGTGATGTGCCGCACATCGCCCAGACGGAACTCGCCCGTTCGCAGGGGTGTCCGCTGCCCGAACGCCGCCGCCAGACCGTCGGCGAAGTCGCCGATCGTGTGCGGCACCCCCGTTGCGACGTTGAAAGCGCGCGCCGTCTCGGGCTCGATCGTTCCGGTCCAGTCGAGCGCGGCGAGGTTCGCGCGGGCGACATCGCGGACGTGGATGAAGTCGCGGCGCTGATTGCCGTCTTCGAAGACGCGCGGAGACTCGCCGCGCTCCAGTGCCGAGCGGAACAACGACGCGACCCCCGCGTACGGAGTGCCCTGCGGCATGTCCGGTCCGTACACGTTGTGATAGCGGAGCATCGCCGCGCGGCCACCGCCCTGCACCCAGGCGCGGGCAAGCAGCTCCTGCTCGAGTTTCGTCGCCGCATAGACGTTTCGTGGGTCGCATGGCTGCTCCTCACGGATCGAGATCGGCTTCAGAGCCGCGCCCGTGCGAGCGGAGAGCGGCTCGAAACGCCGGGCCTCGAGGTCGGCTCTGGTGCGGGGTGGAGGCTGAACGGGGCGATCGTCGTCGAGGTAGAGACCCTCCCCGTAGACGACCATCGACGAGGCGAGCACCAGGCGCTGCACCCCCGCGTCGGCCATCCCGGCGAGAAGGACGGCTGTGCCGAGAGAGTTGGAGGAGACGTAGTCCGGTGCATCGCCGATGCCGACCCCGAGACCGACCTTCGCCGCCTGATGACAGACCGCGTCGACGCCCGCGAGCGCACGCCGGACCGTGTCGTCGTCGCGGACGTCCCCGTGCACGAGCTCGATCTCCGGCCGAGGAGCACCCATGGCGGGATGCACGTCGGGGCGCAGGGAGTCGAGCACGCGCACGCGCCACCCCGCGGCGAGCGCCTCGCCGACGACCGCCGAACCGATGAAGCCGGCGCCGCCCGTGACCAGGAGCACGCCGCTCATCCGCGCGACCACAGGAGGGCGTCGACCACATCCGGGGCCAGCTTCGGCTCGGGAGAGCAGTGCGACGGAATCGCATCGATGATCGCGGCGACGGCGGCGCTGAGACGCGGCTGCGCCTCAGCCATCACGGCGAAGACCCGTTCCGCGGTCGCGGACGTGTCGGTGTCACCCTCGCCGCGCTCGGTGTCGGTGTCGGTGACGATCGCGAGGTTCACATGCGCGAAGCCGACTTCGGCGGCGAGCGCCGCTTCGGGCAGCTGCGTCATGTTGACCAGGTGCGCGCCCATCGCGCGGTGCCAGTCGGCCTCTGCCGCGGTCGCGAACCGTGGCCCCTGAATGACGACGCTCGTGCCACCGGGATGCACGCGCTCGCCGAGGTTCCGGAGCGCCTGCAGCGCGATCCCGCGGAGCTCCGCGTCATAAGGCTCGGCGAACGGCAGATGCTGCACGCCGATGCCGTCCTGGCCTCCGTCGAAGTAGGTGTCGGGTCTGCCGTGCGTCCGGTCGATCAGCTGATCGGTGAGCACGAAGTCGCCGGGACGCAACGGATCGGTGAGTCCGCCGACGGCGTTGGTCGACAGGAGTATCCGCGCGCCCAGCCGACGCAGACCCCACAGGAGCGGCCGCGGATCGACACGGTGCGGCGGCACGCGGTGCCCCGCGCCGTGCCGAGGCGCGAAGGCCACGCGACGGCTGCCCAGCCGCCCGGTCACGACCTCCGGGATCTCCCCCCAGGGCGATTCCCGCGGCGGGAGGACCGCTCGATCGGCGAGGTCGAGTGTCTGGAATCCCGATCCTCCGATCACGGCGAACTCGACATCCGGGCCATCACCGTTGCGCGCTGCATCCGTCATGCACCCAGACTGCGCGAGCGGCGGACGTGGCGGCGGGTGATTTTCTTACACCGCGGTGACATCTCACGCCCGTCACCGTTCTGTAAGGGGATCGCGGTCCCAGACTTCGCCTCCCTTCCCATACTGGGGGCATGAGCAACGCTCGCACTCCCGACTCCGTGACCGAGAGGCTGTCCCTCGCGCTGCAGGAGCGATCGGGGCGCGTCCGCGAGGCCCTCGGCTCCCCTGTCCGGACGACGCGCATGGCGGTCGTCGTGGGCCGCCTGCTCGGGCTCGGCTTCGCGATCTGCTTCGTGACGGGTGTGTACAGCCACCTGCTGCAGGATCCGCTCCCCTGGCTGCCGCTGCCCGTGGGGCCGGCGTATCTCTATGCCTCGACGCAGGGCACGCATGTCGTCGTGGGGTCGGCGCTCATCCCGCTCGTCCTCGCGAAGCTGTGGATCGTCTTCCCGAGGCTCTTCACCTGGCCGCCGGTGCGCAGCCTCCCCCATCTCCTCGAACGGGTGAGCGTGGCCGTGCTCGTCTCGACCGCACTCATGGAACCCGTCACGGGGTTGCTGAACAGCCTGCAGTGGTACCCGTGGGGTTTCTCATTCCGTCGCACGCACTTCGCTCTCGCCTGGGTGCTCATCGGGGCACTGGTGGTGCACATCGCCGTGCATCTCCCGGCCATCGCGAGAGCATGGCGAGCGGATGCCGCTGACGAGAGTGGGACGAAGAAGACGCCCGAGGAGCGCGCGGACATCTCGCGGAGGGCCTTCCTGTGGGGCGTGGGTGGGAGCGGTGCACTGCTGGGAACCGCAGCCGTCGCGCACGCGACGACACCGATCGGGCCGTTCAGCCTGAAGAGTCCTCGGTCGCGCATCGGCAGCCCCCAGGACCTGCCGGTCAACCGATCCGCACGCCAAGCCGACGTCACGGCGCTCGCGCTCGATCCCGGCTGGCGTCTGCATCTCGCCGCCGGAGACGCCGCCGTCGCGCTCACGCTCGCCGACCTCGACGCCCTGCCGCAACGGACCGAGGTTCTCCCGATCGCCGGCGTGGAGGGGTGGACCGTCGATGCGACGTGGCAAGGCGTGCGACTTCGGGATCTGCTCGCACTCGTGGATGCTCCGGCCGACGCGACGATCCGCTTCCGCAGCATGCAGCGGCGCGGGGCATTCCGTGAGACGACGATGCCCCCGGCCTACGCCCGCGACCCGCGCACCCTCGTCGCCCTGCGCGTCAACGGCGAGCCACTCGACGTCGACCACGGGTATCCCGCCCGCGTGATCGCCCCGGGAAGACCGGGCGTGCTGCAGACCAAGTGGCTCGAATCCATCGAGGTCGCCTGATGCGCGCGACTCGCTTCGTCCTCGCCGCCGCCGGTGCGCTTCTTCTCGGATGGGGTATCTGGCTGATGCTCAGCCGACAGGATCTCGACCAGCTGGCCAGTGCCGCGCTCTGGCTCATCGCGGTCGTCGTCGTGCACGACGGGCTGGTCGCGGCGATCGGCGCCGTGCGTCATCGGCGTCGGCGGGGGCGGGGGCGAGGGCGTCCGCGAGGGCGATCACACCGCGCGGGAGAGGCGAACGAAGGCTCGATCTGAGACGGCCCATTCCTCGATGAACCTCAACCCCGTGTCCGTGACTCGGTCGCGCAACGCCGCGGCACCGATGTCGTGCCAGGGGAACGGCGAGCTCGAGCGCCCATCCTCATCGACCACGGTGGCCTCGAATCCACGGTCGACGTCCGGGTCGGGGTCGACCTCGACGACGATGGTGCCGCGCGACGAGATGATCTGCGCGCAGCGCGCCAGCAGCACCGCCGGATCCCCGCCGATGCCGATGTTCCCGTCGAGCAGCAGGAGCGTCTCCCACGAGCCCTCCTGCGGAAGAACATCGAACACCGACAGCTGCAGAGCAGGGAGACCGCGCTCTCTGGCGTGTTCGACCGCGGTGTGCGAGACGTCGACTCCGAGCGCGAGCAGGCCGGCGCGGATCGCCGCGTGCAGGATCCGGCCCGGGCCGCAGCCGACGTCGAGCAGAGGGCCACGAGCGCGCGAGATCACCGAGTCATCCGCCGCATCCGCCGCAGCGAGGAAGCGAGCGATCTCGACGCGCCGCCCGGCTCCCGCCGCGAGTTCGACGAGGCGGAGTGTGCCGCCGCCGTTGCGGAGCGCCACATCGTAGGGCGCATCACCGCCGGCGCCGAAATGCGCTACCCGCGGGGCGCTCATGATGCGCCTCCTCGTCGGTCGATCCCCAGCTCCACGAGCAAGGTCGCGAGATGACCCCCGCGTGGCAGGCTGTCGGACACCGCCCGCAACGACTCGATGTCGTCGATGTCCGTGAGGGGCGGAGCATCCGTCACGCGCAGCCACGCATCGGCGAGGCGCTCACGCTGCCGCGCCCCCGTCTCCACCGAGGACATCGGCACGCCGCGCACCAGGTCGCCCCGCGATCTGCCGCCGAGTCTGCACGGCGAGAGATCGTCGAGACCCAGCAGCCAGAACCCGCCGTCGTCGGCAGGGCCGAACCAGCCGTCGATGTCATCGGGCCACTCCTCGGCGAAGCTCCGCAGAAGCAGCGGATCGACCTGGGGCGTGTCCATGCCGATGAGCAGCACGCGTCCCGCACACTCCTCGACCGCGGCGGCGATGCGTTCGTCCAGGCCGCCATCGACCTGCGGAATCGATCGCATCCCGGCGCGCACCGGAACGTCGCCCTGAGCGCAGACGACGACGGGCAGTCCCGACGCCTCGGCGGCGTCGAGCGTGTCGGCCAGGCTCGCGGCAGCGACACGGGCGGCGTCCGCCAGGGTGAGCGGCGGATGCAGCCGCGTCTTCACTCGGCCCGGGAGGCACTCCTTCGCCATCACCATGATGGTCGTCGTCTCGCTCATGCCCATGTCCGGCTCCTTGCCCCTGCGTGTCCCGCCCCGCCGGCGTGCCGTCGCAGCATCCGCTGCATGTCGGCCACCGCCGTGATGGTTCCTCGTACCGTGCCGGTGACCTTGGAGCGCCCCAATCGCGGCCGGTAGTCCACGTCGACCTCCCCGATTCGCAACCCCTCCTGCCAGGCGCGCAACAGCAGCTCGAGCGGGTAGCCGCTGCGGCGATCCTCCAATCCGAGAGCCAGGAGTTGCTCTCGTCGCCCGGCGCGGAACGGGCCGAGATCGCGCACGGGCAACCCCGTCCGGCGTCGCACCGACGCGAGCAGCACGCTGTTCGCGAACCTGGCGTGCACCGGCCAGGCTGCGGCACTCACCACGCGGCGCCGACCGAAGACGAGGTCGCTCTCGTCGCGGTGGACCGGCCCTGCGACCCGGTCGATCTGGCTGAGATCGAACGAACCGTCGGCATCGCAGAAGACGACGACGGGAGCGGTCGCGGCGCAGAGCCCCGCGTGCACCGCGGCACCGTAACCGCGCAATGGCGCCTCCACGACCAGCGCCCCCGCGTCGCGGGCGACCTCGGCCGATCCGTCGGTGGATCCGTTGTCGACCACTATCGCCCTGACGTCTCGCGGGAGCGCGGCGAGCACGCCGGGGAGTGCGGCCGCCTCGTTCAGGCACGGCAGGACGACGTCGGTGCGGATGCTCATACCGAGACGCTAAACAGCATGGCCGCCGCCCGGCACGCGAAGTCCTTACGAACCGAGGAAGGATGCCCCTGGAGGCCGGATTCGCCCCCGCGCGGCGACAGCCCGAACCTACGATGGGACCATGTCCCAGCCGCCCGCGGAGTCCGCCGAGCTCACCGACCGTCGCGTGCTCGTGATCGAGGACGACGCGATGGTCAGCGAGGTCGTGCACACGTATCTCCGCGCCGCGGGCTACCTGGTGGACAGCGCGACCGACAGCTTCTCCGGCCTCGCCGCGGTCGCCGAACTCTCCCCCGATCTGATCGTGCTCGATCGGATGCTGCCGGGTTTCGACGGTGCCGAGGTGTGCCGCCGCATCCGGGCCGTCTCGACCGTGCCGATCATCATGCTCACCGCCCTCGGATCCGAAGACGACCGCATCGACGGTCTGGAAGCGGGCGCCGACGACTACATCGTCAAGCCGTTCTCACCGAAGGAGCTGGTGCTGCGCGTCACGTCCGTGCTGCGGCGGAGCCTGCCGGAGTTCGCCCGAGAGGCCCCGTTCGACCTCGGACCCTTCCATCTCGATCCTTCTGCACGGATCGTGACGAAGGACGGCGTGACGCTGGAGTTGTCGGTGCGGGAGTTCGATCTGTTCTGCTTCTTGCTGAAGCATCCGCGGCAGACCTTCGACCGGTCCACCCTCCTGCGCAGCGTCTGGGGGTGGGAGATCGGCGACCTCTCGACGGTCACCGTCACGACCCGGCGGCTCCGCGAGAAGATCGAGGAGGACCCCGGCAACCCGGCGGTGCTCGTCACGGTCTGGGGAGTCGGCTACCGCCTGGAACTGGGAGGCCCCTGATGCCCTTCGCCGACGTCGCCGCGATCGCCGGCATCGCGCTCGCGTGGGCCCTTCTGATCGGCGGTCTCGGGCTCCTCGCCCTGTGGATGCTGCGCCGACGCTCCCTGATGCTGCAACTGTGCGTCGTCATCGTGGCGGTCGTGGGGTCGTTCGCCGCCGGGGTGCTCGCGGTGGCCGAGGCGATGTACATCTCGCAACACGACCTGCTGGTCGTCGTGGTCGTGACGGCCATCTCCGCGGTGGTGGCACTGGCCGTGGCCGTGCTGCTGGCGACCCGACTCGTGCGCGGGGTCCGCTCCCTCCAGCAGCTGACGCACTCCGTCGGTGACGGCGAACGACTCGACGGCACCCGCGCGCCCGTGGTGAACGCCGACTTCGCGCGCGTCGCCCAGGAGCTCGTCGCCACCAGCGAGCGTCTCTCCGCCGCCCGAGAAGAGGTGCAGGTCCTCGACCGCTCGCGGCGGGAGCTGATCGCCTGGATCTCGCACGACCTGCGGAGTCCGCTCGCGGGACTCCGCGCGATGACCGAGGCTTTGGACGACGGCCTCGCGGACGACCCCGCGCGCTTCCACCGGCAGATGCGGCGGCAGGTCGATCACATGACCGATCTGGTCGACAGTCTCTTCCAACTGTCGAAGATCACCTCGGGCACGCTCGTGCTCCGGCCCGAACCGATGTCGCTGCACGATCTGGTCAGCGACGCGGTCGCGGAGCTCGCTCCGATCGCCCGCGCCAAGCAGGTCACGCTCATCGAGCTCACCAGTCCCGATCACACCGTCGTCGGCGACTCGAGGGAGTTGTCGCGCGTGATGATCAACCTCCTCGCCAACGCCATCGAGCACACGCCGACCGGAGGGACCATCCGCACCAGCACCGCCCGCGAGGGCGAGACGATGGTGCTCTCGGTCGAGGACTCCGGAACGGGCATCGCCGACGACGATCTGGCACGCGTGTTCGAGCCGGGCTGGCGCGGCACCGACGCCCGCACCCCGGGGGCCGGCATCCACGGCACCAGCGGGGCGGGGCTCGGGCTCGCGATCGCCCGGGGCATCGTCGAGGCGCACGACGGAGTGATCAGCGCCCATCGCGCCGACGGCGGTTCCCGGTTCGACGTGCGCCTTCCCCAGGCGATGTGACGGCAGACTCAGCGCTGCCGACGCGGGAAGCCGAGACGGCGGCGACGAGGCGGTTCGGGGTCGGATGCCGCGGGTCTGGCGGCCCTGCGCTGCGCCCATGCTGCGACGGTCTCCTCGATGTCGCGCGGTGCCGTGACGACCGGAGGTCCGCCCTGGAGTTGTCGGCGCGCTTCGATCAAGCGACGGTTGAAGTCCTCGAGCACGTCGCGCACATCCGCCTCGCGGCCGAGCAGGTCGAGCTGGTCGTCGAGCTCCCGATCCTCGTTGCGCAGCAGAATGGCGGGCGGGCCGAGTCCGGTGAGGTTCTCGGTCTCGATCTTCCGACGGATCCACCAGTCCGGGTCATGGTGGTCACCGAGGCCCTCGAGGGGCTTTCCGGCGCCGGGCAGATCGTCGAAGTCGCCGCGGCGGATCGCCACCTGGATCGCGCTCTCGATGAAGGCGGCTCGATCGACAGCGGCAGCAGACCCGGGGGCAGCGCCGGCCTCTTCGTCGGACTCACCCGCATCCTGCGGGGCCTGCTGACGAGCGCGGTACCGCGCCGCCGCTTCCCGTGGGTCTGTCATGATGCACCTCCGCAGCATCCGATACCTCCCATGTTACGAGCGACGTCCCGCGGCCGCGCGGGGGAGTCGGCGGCACGCCATAGGCTCGGAGGATGACCGCGCGCCTGTCCCTCAATCGAGAGATCCTGCGCCTCGCCGTCCCCGCGCTCGGGGCCCTCATCGCCGAACCCGCGTTCCTCATCGTCGACGCCGCGCTGGTCGGCCACCTGGGTACGACGCCCCTGGCGGGGCTCGGAATCGCCGGCGCTGTCCTGCAGACCATCGTCGGACTCATGGTGTTCCTCGCGTACTCGACCACCCCGGCGGTCGCGCGACGTTTCGGTGCCGGCCGACCAGGCGAAGCCGTCTCCGTCGGGGTCAACGGCATGTGGCTCGCGCTCGGTTTGGGCTCCGTCCTCGCCGTCATCGGCGCCGTGTCCTCCCCGTGGCTCGTCTCGCTGTTCGGTGCGGGAGAGGCCGTCGCCGCCGACGCGGAGGCGTACCTGGTCATCTCGATGTGGGGCCTGCCCGCGATGCTCATCGTCTTCGCCGCAACAGGGCTGCTGCGCGGCATGCAGGACACGATGACTCCCCTGTGGATCGCCGGTCTCGGCTTCGGGGCGAACGCACTGTTGAACTGGGTGTTCATCTACGGTTTCGGCTGGGGCATCGCCGGCTCCGCCGCCGGCACCGTCGCCGCCCAGTGGGGCATGGTCGCCGCCTACGCGCTGGTCGTCCGCCGCCTCGCCACACGGCACAGCGCATCGCTGCGAGCTCAGCGCGACGGCATCCGCAGCACCGCGACCTCCGGCGGATGGCTGTTCCTGCGCACGGTGAGCCTTCGCGTCGCCCTGCTCGCGACGGTCGCGGTCGCCACCGGCATCGGCACCGAAGAGCTCGCCGGGTGGCAGATCGTCTTCACGATCTTCTCGGCGGCGGCCTTCGCCCTCGACGCGCTGGCCATCGCCGCCCAGGCCCTCATCGGCAAAGAGCTCGGCGCCGGAGACGAACGGCAGGTGCATCGGGTGCTCGGGCGCACCGTGGCGTGGGGCGTGTGGTTCGGAGTGATCGTCGGCGCCCTGATCGCGGCGCTCTCCGGAGTGCTCGGCATCGTCTTCACCGGCGACCCCGAGATCGCGGCGCTCGTGCAACCGGCGCTGCTCGTGCTGGCGGTCGCCCAGCCGGTCGCCGGCGTGGTGTTCGTGCTCGACGGAGTGCTGATGGGGGCCAACGACGCCCGCTACCTCGCGATCGCCGGCGTCCTCAACCTGGTGCCGTTCCTTCCGGTGCTGTGGCTCATCGTCACGCTCGGGGTCGACGGCAGCACCGGTCTGATCTGGCTCGGCGTCGCGTTCTTCGGCGTGTACCTGCTCGCGCGTCTGGCGACGCTCGGCTGGCGGGTGCGGTCGGGCCGCTGGCTCTCCGCCACCGCCTGAGCAGACCTACGGTCGCTTCGCGTACCTGCGGCACCACTCGTACATGATGACGGCCGCGGCGGCGCTCGCATTGATGGATCGGGTCGACCCGTACTGCGTGATCTCGACATGAGCGGATGCCGCGGCGAGCGCCTCGGCCGACAGGCCCGGCCCTTCCTGACCGAACAGCAGCACGCATCGCTCGGGGAGGTCGGCGGCGTCGACGGGCACGGACCCCGGGACGTTGTCGACCGCGAT
This sequence comes from Microbacterium sp. CGR2, assembly GCF_003626735.1. Classification (NCBI taxonomy): domain Bacteria; kingdom Bacillati; phylum Actinomycetota; class Actinomycetes; order Micrococcales; family Microbacteriaceae; genus Microbacterium; species Microbacterium sp. CGR2. The sequence continues at coordinate 678,008 of NZ_RBHX01000001.1, forward strand.
GATCGGGAGGCCTTCTCGCGCCGCCCAGGCCGCGAACACCTCGACGTCTTCGTGGTGCACGACGTGCTGGTAGCGGTCGGTGACCATCGCACCGCGTTTGTTCCAGCGGCGTCGCCCGATGATGTGCACCGTGTCGGCGAGGAACGCGTTCGCGCTCCGCACGATCGAGCCGATGTTCATGTCGTGCTGCCAGTTCTCGATGGCGACGTGGAACGGATGGCGTTGCGTGTCGAGGTCGGCGACGATCGCCTCCATCCGCCAGTAGCGGTAGCGGTCGATGACGTTGCGGGTATCGCCGGCCGCGAGCAGTTCGGGGTCGAACTCGTCCCCCTCCGGCCATGCGTCCGCACCGCCGGGCCAGGGACCGACGCCGTATCCCGGCTGCGCGGCAGACCCACCGCGCGTCGGGGATTCGCCGGGCATTCGTGCCTCGGCGCGAGCCTCCGGGGTCTGATCGTCCATCTGCCCAGGCTATCCGCCGGCCCAGGTGTCGAAAGCACCTTTAGGCATACCGAAAAATCGAGTACGGTTTCGGTGTGCCTAAAAATCCTGCACCATCGTTGACGACCTCGTCGACCGCACCAGCCCGCCCGCGCGCGCCGCGGGTGCTGTGGCTCCTGGGCCCGGCCCTCGTGGCCGGCGTGGCATACCTCGACCCGGGGAACGTCGCGAGCAATATGACCGCCGGCGCCCAGTACGGATACCTGCTCGTGTGGGTCGTCGTGGCCGGCAACGTGATGGCCTGGCTCATCCAGTACCTCTCCGCGAAGCTGGGCGTCGTCACCGGCCGCAGCCTGCCGGAGATGCTGGGCACCCGGTTGAAGCGCCCGTGGGTTCGCCGGGCGTACTGGCTGCAGGCCGAGCTCGTGGCGATGGCGACCGACCTCGCCGAGGTCATCGGCGGGGCCGTCGCGCTGTATCTTCTGTTCGACATCCCGCTGCTGCTGGGCGGCCTGATCACCGGCGCCGTATCGATGATCCTGCTCGCGGTGCAGAGTCGGCGCGGCGCCCGCCCTTTCGAGTTCGTCATCGTCGGACTGATGCTGATCATCACCGTCGGCTTCGTCGCCGGCGTGTTCGTGGCGCCGCCGGATCCCGCAGGTGTGCTCGGCGGCCTCGTGCCGCGCTTCGACGGGACCGGATCAGTGCTGCTGGCCGCATCCATTCTCGGCGCGACGATCATGCCGCACGCGATCTACGCCCATTCCTCACTGACCCGTGACCGCTTCGGCGCCGCGACCGCCCACATCGGCGACGAGGCGGTCCGCACCGAGACGTCGCGTATCCGACGGCTTCTCACCGCCACCCGGTGGGACGTGTCGATCGCGATGGTCATCGCCGGTTCCGTGAACCTCGCCATCCTGCTCCTCGCAGCCGCCAACCTCGCCGGTGTCGAAGGCACTGATTCGCTGGAAGGGGCGCACGCGGCCCTGTCCGCTGGGCTCGGCCCGGTGGTCGCGACGTTCTTCGCGGTCGGGCTCCTCGCGTCGGGGCTGGCGTCGACCTCCGTGGGCGCCTACGCCGGTGCCGAGATCATGCACGGTCTGCTGCGCGTTCGCATCCCCCTGCTGGCACGCCGGCTCGTCACCCTGATACCCGCGCTGGTGATCCTCGGAATCGGCGTCGACCCCACCCTCGCACTGGTCCTGAGCCAGGTGGTGCTGTCGTTCGGCATCCCGTTCGCGCTGATCCCCCTGGTGGCACTCACCGCACAGCGGCGCACACTCGGCGCGTGGACGAACCGCCCCTGGACCACGGCGGCGGGCATCACGGCGTCCGTTCTGCTGATCTCGCTCAACGGCGCGCTGCTCTGGCTGGTGCTCAGCGGCGCGTGAGGCCCGGATAGGCTCGACGACATGCCTGCCGAAACCGCCCGCCGCTCCGTCCGCATCCTCACCTGGATCGGTATCGCGACGGGTGTCGCCGGGGGCCTGCTCGTCACCTTCCCGAACGCACTGCCGGTGGGCGGCCCCTGGGTGCAGCTCGCCCTCGGCATCGCCACGCTCGTCCTGGCATTCCGCGCCCGCAAAGTCGGCATCGCCGAGATCCCAGGGTTCGACGGCCGCCTCTCGCTCCTCGCCGCACTGCTCGGCTTCCTCGTGGTGTTCTTCGCCGGACAGGTCGCGTTCGTCCTCCTCGTGGCCGCAGCGGGCTCCTGATTTACACTGGGCTGGTGGCATCCCCGGCGGCAGACGACTATCTGAAGACCGTCTATGCGCACACCGAGTGGCAGGATGCGCCGATCACCCCGTCGGTTCTCGCCGCGAAACTCGGCATCGCCCCTTCGTCGGTGACGGAGATGGTGAAGAAACTGGCCGCGGCCGGCCTGGTCTCGCATGTGCCTTACGGCGCGGTGCGACTGACGGAGGCCGGCACCCTCCGCGCGCTCGCGGTGATCCGCCGCCACCGTCTGATCGAGACCTGGCTGGTGCAGGAGTTCGGCTACGGGTGGGACGAGGTGCATGACGAGGCGGAGATCCTCGAGCACACGATCAGCGACCGCCTGCTGGAGGGCATCGACGCACGCCTGGGCCGACCGCGGTTCGACCCGCACGGCGATGCGATCCCCGATGCCGCCGGTACCGTCGACCGGGTCCCGTTCGTGCTGCTCGCCGACGCACCGGGCGATCATGTCGGACGGGTGCTCCGTGTCGACGACCGCGATCCGGAGCTGCTGCGCACGCTGGAAGCGGCGGGCGTGACCGTCGGAACCGAGTTGCGCGTCCGCGCGACCGGACTGTCCATCGGCGAGCACGAGATCGACATCGAGGGTGCGTCCGGCGCCGTGTGGATCACCGCCTGACCCCGATTCGAGGCGGCGTACACCACGTCACCGGCTCCCTCTAGGCTGTGCACATGGGACACCGCGACGACATCGAATGCTGGCTCACCGACATGGACGGCGTGCTCGTCCACGAGAACGACGCCGTGCCGGGAGCATCCGAACTCCTCGCCGGGTGGGAAGCCGCCGGCATCCCGTACCTGGTACTCACGAACAATTCGATCTTCACCGCACGTGACCTCGCCGCCCGCCTGCGCGCAAGCGGGCTCACCGTGCCGGAAGATCGCATCTGGACATCGGCGCTCGCGACCGCCGACTTCCTCGCACAGCAGCTCCCCGGCGGCTCGGCGTTCGTCATCGGCGAGGCCGGCATCCTCACCGCCCTGCACGAGGCCGGCTTCATCATGACCGAGACCAAGCCCGACTTCGTCGTCGTCGGCGAGACGCGCAACTACTCGTTCGAGGCGATCACCAAGGCGATCCGCCACATCAACGCCGGGTCGCGCTTCATCGTCACGAACCCGGATGCCACGGGCCCGAGCGCCGACGGTCCGATGCCCGCCACCGGCGCGATCGCGGCTCTCATCACGAAGGCCACGGGCAAGGAGCCGTACGTGGTCGGCAAGCCCAACCCGATGATGTTCCGTTCGGCCTTGAACAAGATCGGCGCCCATTCGAAGAAGACCGGAATGATCGGCGACCGGATGGACACCGACATCGTCGCCGGCATCGAGGCGGGCCTGCACACCGTGCTCGTACTCACCGGAATCAGCGACGAGGCCGAGATCCAGAAGTACCCTTTCCGCCCCGACGAGGTCGTGGACTCGGTCGCCGATCTGCTTCCCACAGCGTACGAGGGCTGACCGATGGGCGTTCTCGATGACGGCGAGCGGGTCACTGCGGCGGATGCTGCGGACTGGCGCTCCTGGCTCGAGGACAACCACGCGCGAACGGCGGGTGTCTGGCTGCTGAGCGTGCGCGGCAAAGACACCGGCGGTGTCGGCTATGAGGATGCCGTGCGACAGGCACTCTGCTTCGGCTGGATCGACGGGCCCGTGCGGACGTTCGACGATCAGACGGTGGGCCAGTGGTTCTCACCGCGACGCCCCACCAGCGGGTGGGCAGCGACGAACAAGGCGCGCATCGCTCTGCTCGAGGCGGAGGGCCTGCTCGCACCGGCCGGAATGCGGGCCCTCGATCTCGCGAAGGCGAACGGCTCATGGACGATGCTCGACGGCCCGGAGGCCGGAATCGAGCCCGACGAACTGGCCGCGGCCCTCGACGCTGTTCCCGCGGCACGCGCGAACTGGGACGCCTTCCCCAAGTCGGTCAAGAAGTTCGGACTCACTCACATCGTGACGGCGAAGAAGCCGGAGACCAGATCGGCCCGCATCGCGAAGATCGTCGCGGATGCCGCGGAAGGGAGACGCCCATGAATCAGAGCGACGTGCTCTTTCTCGTCATGTTCCTGATCCTGCTCAGCACGCTGGTGGTGTTCGTCGTGCAGTTCGTGCGCTCGCGCCGCGGGCGCGGTTCCGACGACGGGCGCGGCGGATGGTGGGAAGGCCCGTGGGACGAAGACGACCAGAAGCGCTGACGGCGCTCCTCAGTCGAGGGCGAGGCTGCTCACCGCGGCCACCGGCTCGGGCAGGCGAAGCGGCCCTGCGCCGGGGGTGATCGTCCCGAGGATGCGGGGTGCGCGTGCGCCGGTGGCGGATGGCAGTACGGCCGGGACACCGTGCAGGGTGCACCATCCGATCAGTGCGAAGAGAATCGCTTCCTTGCTGTCGACGGATGCGCCGAGCTCATCGGCGAGGACCACCTCGACCTCGGGAAGGGCGGCTCGCAGGCCGTCCATGATCAGCGGGTTGTGGCATCCGCCGCCCGACACCGCGAGGTAGCCGACACCGGCGGTGCGCACGTCGCGGGCCACGGCCTGCACCGTGAGTTCGGTGAGGGTGCGGACCAGGTCGGGCGTCGAGATCTCTCTACCTGCTGTGTGGGCACGGACATAGTCGAGGTGGAAGTGCTCCTTGCCCGTGCTCTTCGGCGCGGGGAGGGCATAGTACGAGTCATCGAGAAGCGCCGCGAGCAGCGACTCGTCGATGGCGCCGGTGCGGGCGATGGCAGCATCCGCGTCGTAGCTCCGCGCGTTGAGGGCCTCTGCGGTGACGACCGCGTCGACCAGCGCGTTCGCCGGACCGATGTCGTACGCCGACACGGCTTCGCCCACGATGGTGATGTTGGCGATTCCGCCGAGGTTCACTGCCGCGGAGACACCTGCGCGTCCGCGTAACAGCAGCTCGTCGAGGAAAGACACCAGTGGGGCCCCGTGCCCTCCGGCGGCGATGTCGCGGATTCGCACATCGGACACGACCGGGGCACCGACTGCCTCGGCGATCCAGGCGGGCTGTCCGATCTGCAGGGTGCCGCGGGCGTGGTCGCCTTCGACCCAGTGAAAGACGGTCTGTCCGTGCGTGCACACCGCGTCGACGCCACCCACGGCCGCAGCGGCATCGGCGGCCACCTGTGCGAACGCCTGCCCGATCAGGGTGTCGAGTTCGCACACCTCCGCGAACGTGGTCGGGCTCGGAGGCAGAGCGGCGACCAGGCGAGTGCGCAGCTCGGGAGCGTACGGGTGGCTGCCCTCGTGCAGAACGGTGCCCCGCAATGCGCCATCGCTGACGGTGAAGTCGACCACGGCGACGTCGATGCCGTCGTGAGAGGTGCCCGAGAGCAGTCCGAGTACACGCATGGAGGATCCTTACCGCGAGTGGCTGAGGAGGAGCGGCGCGCTACCGCAGCAGCACGAGGGCGGCGGCGCCGATGAGCGGTCCCTCGTCGCCCAGCCCGGAGCGGACGACGCGCGCCCGACGAGAGTATTCGTGGGCGGCGCTCGCGGTGAGCGCCTGCTGCACGAGGTCGATGTAGTCGGTCGAGACGCGCGAGAAGCCGCCGCCGATGGCAACGGTGTCGAGGTCGACGAGGGTCGCGGCATCCGCCAGCGCCTCCCCGACCGCCTTCGCCGATCGCTCGATCGCCGCGCGAGCGACGGCGACCCCGGCCGACGCGTCACGCGCGAGGTCTTCGCCGGTGGCACCGTTCCACCCCTGCTGCTGCGCCCACGCCGCGCTGGCTGGGCCGGAGGCGATCTCCTCGAGAGTCAGCCCGCCCTCGCGGCGCACCTGCCCGAGGTGGCCCGCGTTGCCTGTCGCGCCGGGGATGTACGCGCCGTTGACGACGAAACCGCCGCCGACGCCCGTCGAGACGACGATAGAGAGCGAGGCACCGGCATCCTGCGTCGCCCCCAGCCACGACTCGGCGAGGGCCAGCGCTCCACCATCGTGTCCGAGGACGGTCGGGACATCGCGACCCAGACCGGCGGATGCCGCGACGCGCACAGCATCCGCAAGGCCGAAGCCGTGCGCCAGCGGCATGTTCACGGGCATGATCGCCCCGGCGATGCGGTCGATGGGGCCGGCGCTTCCGGCACCCGCTCCGACGATCTCGCCGCCGTCGGGGAGTGCGGCGAGCGCGTGCGCGACGATGGCCTGGACGGCGGCGGTCAGCGACTCAAACGTCGCCTCGCGCCCTGTCGCCTGTCGGCTGCGGCTCCCCGCGACGAGGGCGCCATCCTCTCCGACGAGCGCAGCCTCCATCTTCGTGCCGCCGACGTCGACGGCCAGAGCGTAGCGAGTCACTGCGGGTCGAGTCCGAGGTCGTCGAGGTCGAAGGCGGCCCGCCATTCGAGCCCCTCGGCTTCGATCGCGGCCTGGGCTCCGGTCTTGCGGTCGACGATCACGGCGACGGCGACCACCTCAGCACCCTCTCGGCGCAGAGCCTCGACGGCTTTGAGCGCGGATTGCCCGGTCGTGGAGGTGTCTTCGAGTACGACGACGCGCTTGCCCTTGACGTCGGCGCCCTCGATCTGACGCCCGCGTCCGTGATCCTTGGGCTCCTTGCGCACGACGAACGCATCCAGCGGGCGATCGGCGGCGACCGAGGCGTGGAGCACGGAGTTCGCGATCGGGTCGGCGCCGAGGGTGAGCCCGCCGACGGCGACGATGTCGAGGTCTCCGATGAGGTCGAGCATGATGCGCCCGATCGCGGGAGCCGCACGGTGGTCGAGGGTGAGCTTTCGCATGTCGACGTAGTACGTCGCCTTCTTGCCGCTGGAGAGGGTGAAGTCGCCGTGGAACACCGCCTCATCCTTGATCAGGTCGAGGAGGGACTGGCGGTCTGTGTCGAGTGCGGTCACGGCATCCAGTGTAGAAGGCATGGGGGCCGAATCACGCGGCGAGTCGGTGTCGGACGCCGCAACTAGGCTGGGCACATGCGCTTGGCAACCTGGAACGTGAACTCCATCCGCACCCGCGTCACCCGCACCGTCGAATTCGCCGTCCGCGAAGACATCGACGTGCTGGCGATGCAGGAGATCAAGTGCAAACCCGAGCAGTTCCCCTACGGACCGTTCGAAGAGGCCGGCTATCACGTCGAGGTGCACGGGCTGAATCAGTGGAATGGCGTCGCGATCGCGAGCCGCCTCCCGATCACCGATGTGCGCACGGCGTTCGACGGCATGCCGGGCTTCGCGAAGGGCCACGAGGGCCCGGATGCTCCGCTTGAGGCGCGCGCGCTCGGAGTGCTCGTCGACGGCGTGCGCGTATGGAGCCTGTACGTGCCCAACGGCCGTTCGCTCGACGACCCGCACTACGTCTACAAGCTGCACTGGCTCGAAGAGCTGAAGAAGGCGACGGCCGCCGAGCTCGCGGCGAACCCCGACCTGCCGCTCGCACTGGTGGGCGATTTCAACATCATCCCGTTCCCTCACGACAACGGCGACCCCGCCATCGTCGAAGGAGTGTCGACGCACGTGTCGCCGCTCGAGCGCGCGGCGTTCTTCGCCTTGGAACAGGCCGGCGTGACCGACGTGGTGCGCCCGCTGCTTCCCGAGGGCTTCACCTACTGGGACTACCAGCGCCTCAAGTTCCCCCGCAACGAGGGCATCCGCATCGACTTCGTGCTCGGCTCCCGCACGCTCGCCGACGCCGTGACCGGTGCGTCGATCCATCGGAACGAGCGCAAGGGCGGGCAGCCCAGCGACCATGTGCCGGTCGTCGTCGACCTCGACTTCGGCGGGAGCGTCGACGAAGACGACGACCTCCCGATGATCTTCTCCTGACTCATGCCCGTCCGGCTGATCGCCACCGATCTCGACGGGACCCTGCTCGATTCGGCCTCCGCGGTGTCGGCTCGCACACGCCGCGCGTTGGATGCGGCGCGCGCACGCGGAATCCACGTCGTGCCGGTCACCGCCCGCCAGCCGATCGGTCTGCGCGCGATCGCCGCTGATGCTGCTTTCGAGGGGTGGGCACTCTGCAGCAACGGCGCCTACGCCGTGCACCTGACCGACGGGCGGATGCTGTTCGCCGAAGAACTTCCGGCCGAGACGATCCGCACGCTCGTCGAAGCGCTGCGCGCCAGCATCCCCGGGCTGTTGTTCGCCAGCGTGCGCGAGGGTGGTGAGACGTTCGTGGCGCAGCACGGCTACGCGGAGATCGCCGACCTGTCCGACCACAAGCGCGATCCGAAGACGATGGGCGGGGTGCCGCTGGAGAAGGTGCTCGCCGCTCCCAGCCTGAAGCTCGTGATCCGGCATCCGGAGCTCGCCCCGGCCGCGCTGTTCGACATCCTCCGCTCTCTCGGTCTGACCGGATTCGAGGCCACGCTGTCAGGGGCTCCCTTCGTCGAGGTCATGGCCGAGGGCGTGACGAAGGCCACCGGGCTCGCACGACTGTGCGAGCACCTCGGCATCGACCGCGCCGACGTGGTCGCGTTCGGCGACGCGCTCAATGACGTCGAGATGCTGCGGTGGGCAGGTCGCGGCGTCGCGATGGCCGGCGCCGAGCCGCTGGTCAAGGACGCGGCCGACGAGACCACGACCTCGAATGACGAAGACGGGGTCGCACGCGTGGTCGAGCGGTTGCTCGGCTGACGCCGGCACTCGCCGATCCGCCGCGCGGGGGATGCCCCCGGCATCCGCTCCCCATACGGTGGGAGGATGCCCGCCGCAGACTTCCACCGCGCCCCGACGGCCCGAGAGAGCCGCAGCGACATGACCCTCGCGGTCGTGCTCTTCGTCGGAGCGATCCTCAGCGCAGCGCTCTCCGCGATCTCCGAGATCTACGGCGACGAGCAGGCGGAACTCTGGACCGCCCTCGTCTACGCCGGCTTCGCCACCCTCCCGCTGGCTTTCCGCCGACGCTGGCCCGGGCTGGTGGCGATCGTCATCGCTCTGGCGTACTTCACCGCGGTCACGATCCGGGTCCCGGAGATCTATGTCGGCAACATCGCCATGTTCATCAGCCTGTACTCCGTGGGCGCCTGGATGAACGACCGGCGGCGGGCACTGCTCGTCCGCGTCGGGATCATCGTCGGCATGTTCGTCTGGCTCCTCATCACCATGTACCGCGACGCGATCAGCGAGGCGGACAAGGCCGACGTGGTCGCCGGAGCGATGTCGCCGTACGTCGCCTTCATGCTCATCCAGATCCTGTTGAACCTGCTGTACTTCGGCGGCGCGTACTACTTCGGGGAGCGCTCATGGATCGCGGCCTCCGAACGCGCCGTGCTCGAGCAGCGCACCGTCGATCTGGAGCGCGAGCGCGAGGTCACCGCTGCCCAGGCGGTCGCGCTCGACCGGGTGCGCATCGCCCGGGAGCTGCATGACGTCGTCGCCCATCACGTCTCCGTCATGGGCGTCCAGGCGGGAGCGGCACGCCTGGTGATCGAGCACGATCCCGAGCAGTCTGCACGCATCCTCGCCGGCATCGAGGCATCGGCGCGCGACGCCATCCACGAGTTGCGCCAGCTGCTCGAGACGCTGCGCACTCCCGGTGACGCGACGGCCGACGGCCCCTCCACCCTCACCCTCGATGACATCGCCGAGCTGACCCGTGCGTCCACCGAAGCCGGACTCCCGACGGAGTATTCGGTCATCGGCGAGCCTCTGCCGGTCCCGTCGATCGTGGCCGTGAATCTGTACCGCATCGCGCAGGAGTCGCTCACGAACGCCCGCCGTCATGCCGGTGCCGGTGCGACGGCCGACGTCCGGGTGCGCTACGACGACGACGGGGTGGAGGTGGAGATCGTGAACACCGGACGAGCGGTCGGCGCGCTGCGCCCCGGCCTCGGTCAGCTCGGCATGCGTGAGCGGGCCGCAGCATCCGGGGGAACGCTCGAAGTGACTCCCCGCCCGCTCGGCGGCCTGCGGGTCCGCGCACGCGTCCCTCTGCCTGCCATGGCCTCGGCCTCGGCGAGGAGCATCTCATGACGGACCAGCCGATCCGCGTGCTCCTGGTCGACGATCACTCGATGCTGCGTGCCGGGTTCCGCACCATCCTCGACATCCAGCCAGACATCACGGTGGTCGGCGAAGCCGCCACGGGAGCGGATGCCGTGGCGCAGGCATCCGCCCTTCAGCCCGACGTGATCACGATGGACGTGCAGATGCCGGATATGGACGGCATCGAGGCGACCAGACGCATCGTGGCCGACCCGACCGTGAATGCCGCGATCGCGATCGTCACGACCTTCGACCAGGATGACTACCTCTACCAAGCGCTGGATGCCGGCGCCAGCGGCTTCCTGCTCAAGAACGCGGGAGCCGAAGACCTGATCGCCGCCGTACGGGCGTTGGCCGCCGGCGACGGGATGCTCGCACCCGAGGTCACCCGCCGCGTGCTGGCACGGTTCGCCGCCGCATCCGCCCCCGCCCCCGCCCCCGCCTCGGCTTCTGCCGCAGCCTCGGCTTCGGCCCCTCCGGTCGCACCCGCCGCCGCCCGCCCCCGAACCGACCCGGCACGAGCTGTGACCGGACCGACCAGGACCCCGCTCCCCGAGCCGCTCACCGACCGGGAGGCTGAAGTGCTGACGCTCCTGGCTGACGCACGCAGCAACGCCGAGATCGCCGGCGCGCTGTTCATCGGCGAGGCGACCGTCAAGACCCACGTCTCGCGCATCCTGCAGAAGCTCGGCGCGCGCGACCGCGTGCAGGCGGTCGTGCTGGCCCACCGGATGGGCCTCGCCTAGCCGATACCCTCGGATCCATGCCTGACCGCGTTCCCCTGTCCCGCCCGATCCTGGCGGGAGTCGTCACGGCGCTCGTCGGGTTCACCAGCTCCTTCGCCGTGGTGCTCACCGGGCTCGACGCCGTCGGGGCGAGCCACGCGCAGGCGGCGAGCGGACTCCTCGCCGCGAGCCTCACGATGGGGCTCGCCTGCGTGGTCCTGGCGTGGCGGTACCGGATGCCGATCACCGTCGCATGGTCGACGCCCGGCGCGGCACTCCTGGTCGCGACCGGCGCTGTGGAGGGTGGGTGGTCCGCCGCAGTCGGGGCTTTCCTCTTCGCGGCCGGCTTGATCCTGCTCACCGCGCTGTGGCCGACACTCGGCGCCCTCATCGCCCGCATCCCGCCGTCCATCGCGCAGGCGATGCTCGCCGGGGTTCTGCTGCCGCTGTGTCTCGCGCCGATCACCGGCATCGTCGCGAACCCGTGGGGCGTCATCCCCGTGGTGCTCACCTGGCTGCTCTTCGCCCGCCTCGCTCCTCGCTGGGCCGTGCCGCTCGCTTTCGTCGCGGCGACCATCGTCGTCTCCGTCGCGCTGATCGGCGAGGGAACACCGTTCGACCCGGCTCTCCTGCTCCCCCGGATCGAGCTCACGGCACCGACCTTCACCCTCGGTGCACTCGTGGGACTGGCCCTGCCGCTGTTCATCGTGACCATGGCGTCGCAGAACGTCCCCGGCATCGCGATCATGCGCAGCTTCGGCTACGAAGTCCCGTGGCGGCCGGCGATGCTCGTCACCGGTGTCGGCACGGCTCTCGGCGCCCCCGCCGGAGGACACGCGATCAACCTCGCCGCGATCAGTGCGGCACTCGCCGCTTCACCGGACGCCGATCCCGACCCGAAGCGCCGCTGGGTCGCGGGGGTCTCCACCGGCGGGTCATACCTGGTGCTCGGCGGGTTCTCCGCCGCGTTCGCCGCACTCGTCACTCTCGCGCCGACGGCAGTGATCCCCGCCGTGGCCGGACTCGCCCTGTTCGCGGCGTTCGGGTCATCCGTGCAGCAGGCGATCGACGACCCCGGCGAACGCCTCTCCGCGGTCGTCACCTTCCTGGTCGCCGCATCCGGGATCGCGGTGCTCGGCGTGAGCGCCGCTTTCTGGGCCCTCGTCGCAGGCCTCGTCGTTCGCAGTGTGCTGCACGCCGGGCGACGCTGAGCCTCCGGCGGGCCCAGAGCCATCCCGCTCCGTCCGTCGTGGGGAGGACGGCCCAGGATCAGTCATAGGGGGGATGCCACCGGGTACGCCGCGTCCCTAGCCTGAGAACATGCGATGCACTGAGCGAACGGAGTGAGCCGAAGTGACGACAGGAAAGCTCGAACTGACGGGCATCACCAAGAGCTACGGCTCGCGACGCGTGCTCGATGACGTGTCCTTCACGGTCGCCCCCGGGCGGCTGACGGGGTTCGTCGGCGGCAACGGTGCGGGCAAGACCACCACCATGCGGATCATCCTGGGGCTCCTCACCTCCGACGGCGGACGCGTCGACCTCGACGGCACACCGATCACGACGGCCGACCGCCGGCGTTTCGGCTACATGCCCGAAGAGCGCGGCCTCTACCCGAAGATGAAGGTGCTCGAGCAGATCGTCTACCTCGCGCGCCTCCACGGGTTCAGCAAGACGGATGCCGCAGATCGGGCCACGGCGCTCCTCACCGAGCTGGGTCTCGGCGAGCGCTTGGACGACACGATCGAGTCGCTCTCGCTGGGCAACCAGCAGCGCGCGCAGATCGCCGCCTCCCTCGTGCACGACCCTGAGGTGCTGATCCTCGACGAGCCGTTCTCCGGGCTCGACCCGCTCGCCGTCGATGTGGTCGCCGGCGTCCTGCAGTCGAGCGCGGCCAGGGGCGCCTCCATCCTCTTCTCCTCGCACCAGCTCGACGTCGTCGAGCGGCTCTGCGACGACCTGGTCATCCTCGCCGGCGGCACGATCCGCGCGGCGGGGCCCCGTGACGCGCTGCGCGCCGAACACGCCAGCGACCGGTACGAGCTCGTCTCGGCCGGCGACGCCGGATGGTTGCGCACCGAGCCCGGTGTCACCGTCATCGACTTCGAGGGCGGCTATGCACTGTTCGACGCGGACGGGGCGGAGACCGCGCAGCGCGTGCTGCGATCCGCCGTGGAGCGCGGCGACGTCGCCAGCTTCGCACCCAAGCATCCCTCGCTCGCCCAGATCTTCAAGGAGGTCATCCAGTGAACGCATCGACGCCCGCACCTCTCCGTTCCTCCAACGGCATCTGGCTCGTCGCGGAGCGCGAGATCGGCTCCAAGCTGCGTAGCAAGACGTTCCTGATCTCCACCGGCGTCCTGCTGCTGCTCACCCTGGCCGGAATCGTGATCGGCGGTTTCGCGAGCAAGAACACCGATGCGATGCCCGTCGCCGCCACCTCGCAGACCGCGGGTGTGGTCTCGGCGTTGCCGAACACCGAGGTCATCGAGGTGTCCGACAAGGCAGAAGCCGAAGACCTGATCCGATCGGAAGAGGTCGAGGCGGCCGTGCTTCCCGGAGACGGAGCGACGGGCTTCACCATCGTCGCTCTGAAGGACGCGCCCACCGGTCTGGTGTCGGCGCTGTCGCAGGCACCGGCGATCGAGATCCTCGAGCCGGCGACGACGAATCCCGGGCTGAGGTACCTGATCGCCCTCGCTTTCGGCGTCGTGTTCATGGGGGCTGCGGCGACATTCGGCGGCACCATCGCCCAGAGCGTCGTCGAAGAGAAGCAGACGCGCGTGGTCGAGGTTCTGCTCTCCGCCATCCCCGCGCGCACGCTCCTCGCCGGCAAGGTCATCGGCAACACGATCCTCGTGATGGGTCAGATCCTCGCCCTGGCTGCGATCGCGACGATAGGGCTGATCGTGACAGGTCAGCGGGAGGTGCTGTCGACTCTGGGGGCGCCGATCATCTGGTTCGCGGTGTTCTTCCTGTTCGGGTTCATCCTGCTCGCGGCACTGTTCGCCGCCGCGGCGTCCTTGGTCTCCCGGCAGGAGGACATCGGCGCGACCACGACCCCGATCACGATGCTGATCATGGCCCCGTACGTGCTCGTGATCCTCTTCAACGACAACCCGCTGGTGCTGACGATCATGTCGTACGTGCCCTTCTCGGCCCCGGTCGGGATGCCGATGCGGCTGTTCGTCGGCGAGGCGCAGTGGTGGGAGCCGCTGCTGAGCCTGGTGATCCTGCTTGCCAGCTGCGTGGCCGCGATCGTCATCGGCGCGAAGATCTACGAGAACTCGCTGCTGCGGATGGGTTCGCGCGTGAAGCTCCGTGAGGCGTTGCGCGCCTGACACCGCGTCATCCGTCGCGTGAGGCCCCTGCCTTCCCAGGCAGGGGCCTCACCCTTTCGCCCGCAGCCGAGCCCACGTCGCAGGGAATATGCATGCACATACATGCGTTCGAGCCCCCTGTACGCCGGACGAAGGAGTCCGATCCACTCCCTCCGAAAGGCACTTCTGTGAGCACGCCCGTGATCGACCGCACCGCCCCGACCGAGCACCCTGTCCTCGACGTTCTCGCCGGCCGCTGGAGCCCCCGCGCCTACGATGCGCAGAACCCGATCGACGAGGCGAAGCTCGCCACCGCTCTCGAGGCCGCCCGCTGGGCACCGTCCGCCTACAACATGCAGCCCTGGCGCTTCATCGTCGCCCGTCGCGGCTCGGCGCTCCACGCTCAGGTCGTCGACGCGCTGGTGGGCTTCAACCAGGCGTGGGCCGACAAAGCCGCGGTCCTCGTCGTCGCGATCGCCGAGACCGCGAGGGAAGACGGCGCCCCGATCACGCACGCCGTGTACGACCTCGGTCAGGCCGTCGCGCACTTCTCGGTTCAGGCGCACCACGACGGTCTCGTCGTCCACCAGATGAGCGGCTTCGATCCCGAGGCGATCCGTGAGTTCGCCGACCTCGAGCCGCGCTTCGTCCCGACCACCGTCGTCGCCGTCGGCGAGTTCGGTGACGTGGAGACCCTGCCGGAAATGCTTCAGGAGCGCGAGGTCGCGCCGCGCGTACGCCGCCGCATCGACGAGACCGTGATCCTCAGCGCCTGAGCCGCGCCGGCGCGCTACGCGGCGGCGCCGCGCCCTACGCGGCGCCGCCGGTCAGCACGAGCCCCGAGCCGTCGGCGGCGACATCGACCCGAACGGTGTCGCCGTCGTGAACCCCGCCGGAGAGCAGCGCCGTCGCCAGCTTGTTCTGCACTTCGGACTGGATGAGACGGCGCAGCGGGCGGGCTCCGAACATCGGGTCGTAGCCGCGTTCTGCCAGCCAGGAGCGGGCGCCAGGGGTGACCGCGAGCGTGAGCCGGCGATCGCGGAGGCGCTGGTGCAACTGGTCGACCGACAGCTCCACGATCTGAGCGAGGTCATCTTCGGTGAGCGCGGCGAACATGACGATGTCGTCGAGGCGGTTGAGGAACTCGGGTCGGAAGGCCTGCCGGACGAGTGTCATGACCTGCTCGCGCTTCTCGTCGGGCGAGAGCACGGGGTCGATGAGAATCGGCGAGCCGAGGTTCGACGTGAGGATCAGGATCACATTGGTGAAGTCGACCGTGCGGCCCTGCCCGTCGGTCAGGCGCCCGTCGTCGAGCACCTGCAACAGGATGTCGAACACCTCGGGGTGCGCCTTCTCGACCTCGTCGAGCAGGATCACGCTGTACGGACGCCGCCGCACCGCCTCGGTCAACTGACCGCCCTGTTCGTAGCCGATGTAGCCGGGAGGGGCACCGACGAGCCGCGACACCGAGTGCTTCTCGCCGTACTCCGACATGTCGATGCGCACCATGGCGTGCTCGTCGTCGAACAGGAACTCGGCGAGCGCCTTCGCCAACTCGGTCTTGCCGACACCGGTCGGACCGAGGAAGAGGAACGAACCCGTCGGACGGCCCGGGTCGCTGATGCCCGCGCGCGACCGCCGCACAGCATCCGACACCGCCTTCACGGCATCCTTCTGCCCGATCAATCGCTTGCCCAGCTCGTTCTCGAGGTGGAGCAGCTTCTCGCTCTCACCCTGCAGCAGACGACCGACGGGGATGCCGGTCCAGGCGGCGATCACAGCGGCGATGTCTTCTTCGGTGACCTGCTCGTTGACCATGCGACCTTCGGACGAGGTCGTCGCCTCGGCCTGCTCGGCTTCGGCGATCTCGCTCTCGAGGCGCTTGATGGTCTCGTACTCGAGCTTGGATGCGCGGGTGTAGTCGGCCTCGCGCATGGCCAGGTCGCGCTGCGTGACCGCATCGTCGAGCTTCTTCTTGAGATCGCCCACGCGGTTCAGGCCCTGGCGCTCGCGCGCCCAGCGCTCCTCGAGGGCGGCCAGCTCGCGCTCCTGCTCCGCCAGCTGCTCACGCAGGGTGCCGAGACGCTCTTTCGAGGCGGCATCCTTCTCTTTCTTCAGAGCGAGCTCTTCCAGCTTCATGCGGTCGACCTGTCGCTTCAGCTGGTCGATCTCGACCGGGGACGAGTCGATCTCCATCTTCAGCCGCGACATCGCCTCGTCGATGAGGTCGATGGCCTTGTCCGGCAGCTGGCGCGCAGGCAGGTACCGGCTCGAAAGTGCCGCCGCGGCGACCAGCGCACTGTCGGCGATCGTCACTCCGTGGTGGGCTTCGTAGCGACCCTTGAGACCACGGAGGATCGCGATGGTGTCCTCGACCGTCGGCTCACCGACGTACACCTGTTGGAAGCGTCGCTCGAGAGCGGCATCCTTCTCGATGAACTCGCGGTACTCATTCAGCGTGGTGGCGCCGATCAGGCGCAGCTCCCCGCGGGCGAGCATGGGCTTGAGCATGTTGGATGCCGCCACCGACCCTTCACCGCCGCCGGCGCCCATGAGCACGTGCAGCTCATCGATGAAGGTGATGACCCGGCCGTCGGACTCGGTGATCTCCTTGAGCACCTGCTTCAAGCGCTCTTCGAACTGCCCGCGGTACATGGCGCCCGCGACGAGGGCCGAGATGTCGAGGGTGACCAGTTCCTTGTCTTTGAGCGACTCGGCGACGTCGCCGGCGACGATGCGCTGGGCGAGACCTTCGACGACGGCCGTCTTGCCGACGCCGGGCTCGCCGATCAGGACCGGGTTGTTCTTCGTGCGCCGGGTGAGCACTTGGCTGACCCGCCGGATCTCGCTGTCGCGCCCGATCACGGGGTCGAGCTTGCCCTGACGCGCGCGGTCGGTGAGGTTGATCCCGAACTGCTCGAGCGCGGACTGCTGGTCGCCGCCTGCGGCGCCGGTGTGCGGATTGCTCATGCGTCCCTCCTGAGGAAGCTCCCTCTGAACAAAGTTGAGTGTTGTTGACTCAAGTTTATCATCGGTCTCGGATCATGTTCCAGATCGCCGCGGCGACGCGACGTTTCGAGCCGGATGCCGAACCCGCCACACGTCCGTCGGTGCCGAGGATGTGCACGGCGTTCTCCGCGCTCTCGAAGCCGCGATCCCAACCCACCTCGTTCACCACGAGGAAGTCGACACCCTTCCGCTGCTGTTTGCGGCGAGCGCGGGTGAGCAGCTCGCTCTCGTCCCGCGGCGTCTCGGCGGCGAACCCGACCACCACCTGCCCGGGGCGACGCGCATCGACCAGGGCCGCCAGGATGTCCTCGTTCTCGACCAGTTCGATCGACGGGACCCCACCGGACTCCTTGGTGAGCTTGCGATCGGCCACGGTGACGGGGCGATAATCCGCCACGGCCGCAGCCATCACGACGACATCGGCGGCGGAGGCCTCTTCCTTCATCGCCTGCGACAGCTCTGCGGCGGTCCCGACGCTGACGACCCGGACCGACGGATGCTGCGCCACGGCGAGCACATCGCCCGAGACGTTCGCGGTCACCAGGGTGACATCGGCGCCGCGGGCCGCCGCCTCCGCCGCGAGCTCGACGCCCTGCCGTCCGCTGGAGCGATTGCCGAGGAAGCGCACCGGGTCGATGGGCTCGCGCGTCCCGCCGGCCGACACCACCACCTGGAGACCCGCGAGGTCTCCGGGCGACAGCAGGGCCTGTGCGGCATCCGCGATCTCTTCGGGCTCCGCCATCCGCCCCGGACCGCTGTCGCCGCCGGCGAGTTCGCCGTCTGCCGGACCGACGACGCGCACGCCGCGCTCACGGAGGGTCGCGACGTTCGCGCGCGTGGCCGGATGCCGCCACATCTCGGCATGCATCGCCGGAGCGATCAGCACCGGCGATTCGGTCGCGAGAAGCGTCGTGCCCAGCAGGTTGTCGGCGAGGCCGGCTGCCATCTTCGCGATGGAGTTCGCGGTGGCCGGTGCGACGATGACGAGGTCGGCGGCCTGCCCCAGGGCGACGTGGCGCACCTTCGCCACGTCATCGTGAACGCTCGTGGTGACCGGATGCCGGCTGATCGCCTCCCAGGTCGGCAGGCCGACGAAACGCAGGGCGTCCTCTGTGGGAACCACCGTCACATCGTGACCGGCCTTCGTGAGCAGGCGCACCAGGTGCACGGACTTGTAGGCGGCGATACCGCCAGTGACTCCGACGACGATGTTCACGGTTCTGATTCTGCCCCACCCTGCCCCGCCGAGGGCCATCACCTTCTCCACGACGGACGAGTTCTTCGCGACTTAGACTGGCGGATGTGTGCACCGTGGTGATCGACGTCGATGATTCCGGTTCGGCCCGTCTGCTCGCCGTCCGCGACGAAGACCCGCTGCGGGAGTGGGATGCTCTCGGGGCCTGGTGGCCGGAACGGTATCCGGGAGTGATCGGCATCCGTGACCGCCGAGCGGGCGGCGCCTGGCTCGCCGCGGACCCTGCGCAGGGACGTCTGGCCGTGCTGCTCAACCGCGCGGATGTCCGTGACCTGCCCGAGGCCCGCGCAGAATCCCGCGGCTCTCTCGCCCTCCAATCCGTCGCGGGGCGATCGCCGAAGGGCCCCGTGCCGATGCACGGCTTCAACCTGCTCGAAGTGGGCCCGACCAGGGCGAGAGTGTTGTCGTGGGATGGCGTCGACCTCCGCGAGACGCCGGTCGGCTCGGGCACGCACATGATCGCCCACGACGATCTCGATGACGCCGCGACCCCGCGCATCGCGACATGGCTGCCCAGATTCCGCGCGTTGGGCCCCGCGTCCGCCAGCGCGGACTGGAGCAGCGAGTGGGTGTCGCTGCTGGCGGAATCCGCCGCGCTCTCCCCCGAAGACGACCGCGCGATCATCCGCGACAACCGTCCGCACGGCTATCCCACCCAGTCACTGCTCTACTGCGTGGCGACCGTGACGGGGCACGGCGTCGAGGTTCGCGACGTCACGCTCCCCTCACCCGCGCACTGGCCCGCCTGACACTCGCCCCTCCGGTTGGGGGGGCATCACGCCGCGGGAGCATCGGCCACGGGCTCGTCGATGCACGAGAAGCGCGTCCGGTACGCGGTCGGCGTGAGCCCGAGCACCCGCGCGAAGTTCTGGCGCAGCACGGCCGCTGAGCCGAAGCCGCACTCGTCGGCGATCTGCTCCAGGGGCAGGTCGGTGCGCTCCAGCATCCGCTGCGCATGGATGATGCGCTGACGAGCGAGCCATGCGGCGGGTGTCGCGCCGTACTCGGCCTTGAACCGCCGCGCGAAAGTCCGTGGCGACATCAGCGCTCGCGCGGCGAGCTGGTCGACGCCGAGATCCTCACGAAGATGCTCGACCGCCCAGTCGGCCACTGCGGCCAGGGAATCGCTCGGGACCTGCGGGATGGGCCGGTCGATGAACTGGGCCTGCCCGCCGTCGCGTTGCGGGGGGACGACCATGCGCCGCGCGATGCGGTTGGTGAGCTCGGCCCCGACCTCCTGACGCAGCAGGTGCAGGCAGGCGTCGATGCCCGCCGCCGTACCCGCGCTGGTGATGATCTTTCCGTCCTGCACGAAGAGCACGTCGGCGTCGATCTCGATCTCCGGGTACATCCGCGCCATCAGATCCGAGTACATCCAGTGCGTGGTCGCGCGACGCCCGTCGAGCACGCCGGCGGCGGCCAAGATGAACGATCCGCTGCAGACGCTCATCACCCATGCGCCGCGGGCGACGGCGTCGCGGGCGAGATCGAGCAGCAGCGGGTCTATCAGCGACCAGCTCTCGCGCGGGAGTGGGCAGAACACGACGAGGTCGGCCTCGTAGGCGAATGTCAGGTCGTGCTCGACATTGAGGGAGAACCCGATCTTGGACTGCACCACTCCGGGAACCGGAGCGACGATGCGGAAGTCGAAGTTCGGCACTCCATCCGCCGAGCGGTCGAGCCCGAACGCTTCGCAGGCGACGCCGAACTCGAACGGGGCGAACCCGTCCTGGATGACACAGGCGACCGTTTTCATCAGAACTCCCGGGGTTTGGCAGATTTCCTTCGATTGGCGTCCATTCTGCCACTCGTGGCGGTTCGACGTCGACCGTAGCGTTTCTGCCATGATACTCATCATCGCTCTTCTGGCCCTCGCCGCGTGGGCCACCGTCGCCACCGTCGCCACCGTCGTCGAACTGCGCCGCGACGGGCTCCGCCGCACTCCCACGGATTGGAGCCGCGTCGCCGCCCGCGATGACGCGCTCCGGCGCGCAGAGTCGAGCCACGGCTACCGCTGAGACGGAACAGGGACTCCCGAAGGTCACGCCACCCGGCTACGCTCGGCGTCATGAGCGAGCCCCAGCAGCCTCCCGTCCCGCCGCACCTGCCAGCGACGCCGCAGCATCCAACCGGGCAGCCGGGCGCGGGCCAGCAGCCAGGCGCAGGCCAGCAGCCGGGCGCAGGTCAGCAGCCCGGCCAGCATCCGCAGTACCCCGGCCAGATGCAGGGCCAGCATCCCGGATATCCCGTTCAGACCCCCGCACCGAGGTCGGGTCGCGAAGGGAGAGGGCTCGGCCTGATCGCCGTCCTGATCGCCGGGGCCACCTTCGCCCTCAACCTTCTGGTCTCGCTGCTGGCACCGCTGCTCTACTCGTCGGCCGGCGGATTCGAGACCTTCAACGCGGTGAGCGGCGTCGTCGCCGTCGTGAGCTTCCTGGCCTATGCGGCAGCGCTCGTCCTCGGACTGCTCGCCGTGAAGCGCGCCGGTTCCCCGCTGCTCGCAGGTGTCGCGATCGGTATCGCGGGCGCGGGCCTGCTGGGCCTCGTGGTGAACTTCGTGGCCTCGTTCTTCTACCGTTTCATGTGAGCGAGCGGGCTCCGAGCACTCGCTCGTAGACCTCGATCATCGCGGCGGTGCGTGACGACTGCCGGAAAGCGGCTGCCACTTCGGGAACCGGCGCCGGTGCGACGCCGGCGGAGATGTCGGATGCCGCGCGCCGCAGCGTTGCCGCGAGCGCTGCCGTCCGCTGCGCTTCACGCGTCTTACCGTTCACCGCATCCTCGGCATCCGGCACGCTCCACAGCCCGCCGCCGAGTTCCGCGGCGATGTCCGGGTCGCAGATCACGGCGGGTGTCCCGAGGGTCGCGGCTTCGAACGGGGTCATCCCCTGGGTCTCGAAGCCGATCGACGTCTGCACGAGCGCGTCGGCGGCGGCGATGCGTGCAAGCGTCTGCGGGTACGTCAGACGCCCCGCGAAGCGGACACCCGAGCGCCCGCCCACGATCTTCTCCGCCGCCGCGCGCTGTGCACCCCCGCCGATGATCTCGAGTTGCGCGTCGATGCCGGACGCGACGAACGCCTCGAGGAACGGGAGGAGTCGCTTCTCCGGACTCATCCGTCCCAGCCAGACGAAGCGCGGACGGCCGGGCTCGCGATCAGTCGGTGCGTTCGCGACGGTGGCATCGCGGACGTCGTCATCGATGCCGTTCCAGATGACGTCGACCGGCACGAAGACCTCGTGCTGCTCCAACCGCCGGGCGAAGTGCGTCGACGGTGCGGTGACGGCCGAGGCGCCGACAGCGAGGCCGCGCAGGAACGCCCAGCCGTCAAGACCTCGCACCGGAGCGCCGATCCCGCGCATCGCAGCACGTCGCCACAGGTTGAGGACGGCGAGCACGGGGCGATGAAGCGGAGTGACTGCGGCGATCCCCACGTCCACGCGGTTGTGCATCGTGTGGACCACGGGGATGCCGTGGCGTCGGGCGAAGCGGTGGCCGATGAACGCCCCCCAGAAGTCGGCTTGCACGTGCACGAGGTCGACCGGCGGTCGGTGTGTCATCTCCCTGTCGAGGAAACGATCAGTGCGGCGTCCGGGCCAGCTCATCGAGTACTCGCGGTCGATGGTGATCGGGAGGGACGGCAGGTCGAGGTTCGCCGCCGACGGCGATGCGGGCATCGACGCGCGCGACCCGTGCATCTTCGGCGCCACGACGGTGACCGTGTGACCGGCGCGTTCGAGGAAGTCCCGCTGCAGCCGCATCGACACCTGCGCTCCGCCCAGGGAGTCGAGGTGCTGATCGCCGAAGAAGACGATGTGCATGTCGGACTGCTCCGCCTACTCGGGAAGCGGCTCGCCGCGGTACAGCGCCTCGAAGGTGTCGAGGGTGCGGTTGATGTCGTGAATCGCCACGCCGTCGAGCGACGCCCGCTGCATCCGCTCGTATTCCCCGGGCGATGCGGTGAGCACGTCCGTCAGGCGCGCGGCGAGCTCGTCGACGTTCCCCGGTTCGAACAGGTGGCCGTTCTCCCCGTCGTGCACCAGGTGCGGCAGGGCGACGGCGTCGGCGGCCACGATCGGCAATGCCGAGGCCATGGCCTCCATGGTCGCGATGGACTGCAGTTCGGCGATCGACGCGATCACGAACAGGCTGGCGCGCGACAGCAGCGCCCGCAGGTCTTCGTCGCTCGTACGACCATGGAAGACGACGCGATCCGCGAGCCCGAGCTGCTCGGCGAGGTGCTCGAGCTGCTTGCGCTGATCGCCGCCGCCCACGATGTCGAAGGTCGTGTCGAGTGCCGGGTCGAGCTTCGTCATGGCCTTGAGGATGACCTCGACCTGCTTCTCGGCGGTGAGGCGACCGACGAAGATGATGCGGTTCTTGTCGCGCGGTGCGATCACCGGGGTGTACTGGGTACGGTCGATGCCGCAGCTGACGGGGATGACACCTTCGACTTCGACCGTCTTCTCGAGGAAGTCGGCTGCGCGGCGGGTGGGAGTGGTTATCTCGCGCACCATGTCGAAAGTGCGCTTGGCATCCGCCCAGGCGAACTTCAGGATCAGGTTGTCGATGAAGTCGGGAAAGATCGAGTGGTCGAGGATGTTCTCGGCCATGACGTGGTTCGTGGCGATCACCGGGATGCCACGCTCGTGAGCGATGTGGGCCAATCCTCGCCCGATCACGATGTGCGACTGGATGTGCACGATGTCGGGCTGCACCCTGTCGAGCACGATACGTGCGTAGTGCTTCGAACGCCACGGCCAGACGAACCGGAGCCAGTCGTGCGGCGCCCAGCGCACCGACGGCAGACGGTGCAGGGTCATCGGTTCCTGCTCGATGACCTCGGTGCGCGGCTCAGCACGACGGTACGCCTGGTTGGGCGCGACGACGTGGACATCGTGACCACGCTGGACCAGACCGGCAGCGAGCCTCTCCGCGAAACGCGCGGCGCCGTTGATGTCAGGGGCGAACGTGTCGCAGCCGAGCAGGACTTTCAACGGACGGGGCGCGGGTTCCGCAGAACTCGTCGGGTCGGAGGGAGAGGAAGACATTCTGCCTTACGGTACGGCGGCCAAGGGAGCCCGGCGGGCGCTGGCCACTCTACCCGAGGGGCCTGCCGAGTCAGCCGAGGCGTACCGGCATCCCACAGGCTCACGGATTAGCGTGGAGGACATGCGACTGACTGCCGACGCCGATCCGCGGCTGTGGATTCCCGTGACGGACTCGCTGGGCTGGCGGGGGCGACGGCACCGCAAAGCGGCTATCCGGATGCTGCTGGGGCAGGTCAACGCGGCCGTCGGTGCGACCGAGCGGCCGGGTTCGCGCTTCGGTGCGTGGGCGATGAGTCAGGCGGCGCCGATGCTCATGAAGCAGGCGAACGGTCGAGTGCTGGTGTGGACGTGGAAGGCGGAGCCCGAGCTGATCGTCGCCATGGCATCTGCACAGGCCCTCACGCCGGAGCTCCGCATAGCTCGCGCGTCGATGCCGATGGAGCACGACGACACCCAGTCGTTTCCGACCCGGCTCGGAGTGGGCGAGAAGCTGCTCGTCCCCCTGCCCACCTCCGAGAAGTCGCCCCCGTTCGCGACCTATACGTGGGACACCGGCACGCATCTGGTCACGCTCACGGCTGTCTGCAGCGACCGGGAACGATTCGGGACGGTGACCGCCGCCCTCGACGACCTCGCCCGCAGCATCCGCATCGCCGATGACCTCACAGGCGGGGAGTCACACGAGGTCTTGCGGCTCGACCCGGCCTGAGCCTGGCGCCTTCGCGTTGCTTCGTCATTCCGGCTCGGCATAGCGGGTGGCGATCGCAGCCGCTCGGTCTCGGAGAGTCGCGCGTAGTTCTGGCGGCTCGAGAGCCTCCGCGCTCATGCCGAGCTGCCAGACGGCCCATACCGCATGACGGAGGTCTTGGAAGGTCACATGCATTCGAAGCCAGCCGTCCGGGTCCCGGGTTTCTTCCAGGATGGCGACCGCCGTCTCGGCGATTTCGTCCCGTCGCAGCGGGTCGGCGCGAACCACGGCGGTGAGCGCGGCGTCGCCGGCACGGAACCGCGTTCCTCGCGCCCGCCACAGCTCTTCGAGGTCGACGGAGAGGGTCCGTCGAGCCGGCTCGACGAGTTGCTCGGCGTCGAGGATGCGCGACAGTCGGTAGGTGCGGTCTTCTCCGTCGACGGTGGCGAGGAGGTAGCCCGTGTCGCGCACGGTGACGAGCCCGATCGGGTCGACCGTGCGCCGGATGGGCTCTCGATCCGGCGCTGCGTAGCGGATCCGCAGCCGACGGCCGTCGAGGACTGCCCGACGGACCTCGCCCATGATCGGTTCAGGGATGACCTTCAACGCCGTCGGTATCGGCTTCACTGCCGGCGTGCGGTACGCGGTGAGCGCCAAGTTCAGTTGGTCGAATTTCGGAGGAGGTGGGGGCAGCAGCAGCGGAAACTACTCCTCACAGACAGCTAGCGCCGGCGGATTCGTCAGCACCCCGACGTACTATGGGGTCGATAGCACGAACCGCGAAACCTACACAGTCAAGGTCACTATTGGCGGCGTTACCGGCACAGACAGCGCGAACTGCGACTAGGGGTTCTCATGAAAGAATCTGATTGGACGGAATCTCCAAATGCTCGCCCCGGCGAGCCGCTTCGCTCGTGGCTCGTACCGACGGACGTCGTTGAGCATGATGCTCGCTCGGTCGTGGTCTTTTCAGATGCTCGGGGTCCGCTCGCTCGGATCATCGCGCGGGAACCGCTGTCTCTCGAAGATCAGGTGGCCCTCGGGCGGCTAAATTCCTTCTGCGTGGCGCAGTGGTACGAGCCCGTCGTGACCATGCTCAAGGAACCTCACATTGACCCCGCCGTTGCCGACTTCTTCGAACCGCTTCTGACGGGTCTTCGATAAGGATCAGGATCACATAGCACTGAACGGGAGTGCCGCGGGAAATCCCAGGGCACTCCCGTTCAGCCGTTCTCCGTTCAGCAGTCTTGGAAGGCCGAGACAGTTCTGTCCCGGCCTTCAGGCATCGACCTGTACGTCCATCGGGCGTGGCCCAAACGGACAGCAACACGCGGCGATAAGGCCCGTCGATGACGACACCCGCGCCGGCGTCTCAGGAACGCATGCTCAGCGGCTGGAAATTCAACCCGGGGCCACCGACATTCAGACCCGGTAATCCCCAGATCAAAGCAATATTTTGGTATTTCACAGTCCCACGCCAACAGTGGTCGCCTGACAGGCAGAAGACGCGCCGGGCGACCACAGCAACCGAGACTCAGAGTCGGCCATGATCATCCGCGCTCTGCATTCCGTCAAACTAGTGAAGTTAGGTAACTATGTAGTATGATCTCAATCATGTATTCGCTCCTCCTCGACCGCCTGCTGCAGATCGGCGACCTCTTCCAGCGCGACATGGCGCGGGCGTTCGAGGGAACCGGACTCACGACAGCTCGGGTTCACTTGCTCTGGATGCTGCAGCACGCCGGCCCGTCGACGCAGCAGACCCTCGCCCGACTGTGCGAGGTCACTCCGCGCAACATCACCGGTCTCGTCGACGCTTTGGAGCAGTCGGGTCACGTGCGTCGGAATCCTCATCCGACCGACCGTCGTGCCGTGCTCGTCGAGTTGACCGACAGCGCCGCAGAAATCATGACTCGGATGCAGCGCGAGCACGCCGAACTCAACGACACACTGCGGGCATCCGTCGATCCCGACGACCGCGCGGCGGTCGAACGCGGCATCACGGCCATCGCCACACACCTCGAGGACCTGGTGACGGCGGCCGCTGATGAGAAGACGGCGGACGCAGCCGCGAAGAAGAGCGCCCCGTGAGCACCGAGATGGAGACGCGGCGGGCGCAGCATCCCACTCGCACAGCGCGAGCTCTCAACTTCCTCCACCGCGCGTGGATCGCCGAACTCCGCGTCTACTCCAGCGTCGGTCGAGCGATCGCGCGCCGCCCCGCCGTCCCGGCTGGCGCCACCGGCATCGGCTACCACCAGCCGGTGCTGACCGTCCTCATCATCTTCATCGTGCTGTCCGCAGTCGAGATCCCGATCCTCGACCTCATCGTCCACCAGTGGCCCGCCGTTCGCATCCCCATCCTGATCCTCGGGATCTGGGGGCTCACCTGGATGATCGGGCTGCTCTGCGCCATGCTCATGCGTCCGCACGCCGTGGGGCCTGACGGCATCCGTGTCCGGAGCGGTCTGGAGATCGACGTCCCCGTGTCGTGGGACGACATCGCCTCGGTGGCGATCGCGAAGCGCGTCGACGAGCCGAAGCAGCCGCGGATCACCGAGATCAGCCCCGAGGACGGTTTCGAGTATGCGGAGCGGATGCAGGACGAGACGAACATCGAGATCGAACTCGAACGCCCCGTCAGCATCCGACTGCCGGGACTGCACCCCCGCGGCGGCGCCCACCCGGTCACCCGGATCCGCCTCTGGGCCGACGACCCGCGCGCGTTCCTCGCTGCCGCCCGCCCCTTCCTGACCGCCCCTTCCTGACCGCTGCCGCCTGAACCTACGCAACGACCCGACGGTCATTCCCAGCCGTGCGCGCTGAGCCACTCCTTCGCGACTCGCGCCGGCGCGCGCGTCAGCCACGCATCGGTGATGAGCTCGACCACGCGCTCCTGTGCCACCTTCTCGAGAGGCACGAGCACTGCCGGATAGCCGTCGAAGTGCGGGATGGTGAAGACGATGTCGGGCTCGGCGGCGAGCAGGGCCTCTTTCTCCTCCACACTCGCCACCCGCACGGCGAGCACGTCCCCTGCCGGCCACTCGCGCCCGAGCTCGTCGAGCTGCCGTCGATCCGTCGCGCTCGGACCGCGCAGCCAGGCGAACTGCCCGCTGCGCAGGCGCCAGGTCGCTTCCCCGGTGTGCCCGCCCGTGCTCTCGGTCACACCGGGGAGCGCCAGAGCGATCTCGCGCACGTCGTCGACGCTGACCATCGGGCCATCGTCCCGCGAACGCCAGACGTCCGCAAGACGCGTCAGCGGGCGATGCGAACCGTCCTGACCTCGAACGGCCGCAGCCGCAGCTCGCCACCGCGACGAGGCTCGTCCAGCTCATCCTCGATGAGGCTCACCTCTCGCAGCTCGCGGTGTGGGAACCCGACCGTCAGGGCGCCGACCGTCCGCCTCCCGAGCGACTCGTAGACACGCACGATCACGTCGCCGGAGCCGTCATCGGCGAGCTTCACCGCGGACACGATGATCCCCTCGCCGTCGACGGACACCAGCGGCTCGACCTCGCGCGCGCCCCGGATGACGGTCGGCGTCGCATTCATCCGGATGCCTTCGGTCGTCGCAATCGCCGCATCCGCCCCGATCACGAAGCCGACCTCGATCTCGTGGTGCCCATGGTCGGTGTCCGGGTCGGGGAAGCGCGGTGCGCGCAGCAGCGACAGTCGCACCGTCGTGGTCACCGCCTCGCCCTCGACGTCACGCGTCGTGTCGTACCCGTAGATCGAGTCGTTCACCAGAGCGACACCGAAGTCCGCCTCGCGCACGAGCACGAAACGATGCATCGAGGTCTCGAACTTCGCCGCCTCCCAGCTCGTGTTGGTGTGCGTGACGCGCGCCTGGTAGCCGAACTGCGTCTCGGCTTCGGTGTGCGAGGCCTGGATGTCGAGCGGGAAGGCCAGCTTGAGCAGCTTCTCGGTCTCGTGCCAATCGATGTCGTTGCGCAACAGGACGGTGCGCCCGCCGGGCGTGAGCAGGATGGTCTGCTGAATGGTCGACTCCGAGAACACGCGGGTGACCACCACTGTCGCGACGCCGTCGACCACGGAAGCTTCGATCGACGACACCTCGGTGAGGTCTTCGACGCTGTTGCGGTAGTACTTGTCGATGTCCCATGCGTCCCACATGTTCGGGAAGTCCTGATGCAGCTGGAACAGGTTCGCGGCGCGACCTTCGGCGACGGCCTCACGCCCGCTCGCCCGATCGACAGCCGAGACGATCAGCCCCTCCGCCGAGATGAGGACCGACACGAGGTCGTTCTCGAGCCGCCATCCGCCCGCCTCTTCGGTGAGGGTCACCGGCGTCTCGGCGCGCTCCGGAACCCAGGAGGCACCCAGCGCACGTCCTCGGCCGACGGACGTGGGCTCGAAGAGCAGCTCCCGGTCGCCTTCGCCCGCGAGCGAGCGGCGCGCAGCCACGGCGATCTCCTCGGCATCCGACAGCACGTTCGTGAGAACCTCGACGGCCTCGCGATGCACCCAGGCGATGGACGTGCCGGGGAGGATGTCATGGAACTCATGCAGCAGCACGATCTGCCAGAGCCGATCGAACTCGCTCTGCGGGTAGGCGGCGCCGGTGCGCACGGTATCCGTCGCCGCCCACAGCTCGGCCTCGATGAGCGCATGCTCGGCCCAACGGTGCAGCGCCTTGGTCGCGTGCTGGCTGGTGAGCGTGCCGCGATGCAGCTCGAGGTAGAGCTCCCCGACCCAGACAGCCGGGTGCGGCAGTTCGGCACGAGCGGCCTCGAAGAACGCGTCCGGATGCTCCCACACGACCTTCGCGCTGCCCTCGAGGTCCTGCAGTCGGCGAGCGCGACCGGTCATCTCGCGCGTGGTGCCACCGCCGCCGTCACCCCAGCCGACCGGGGCGATCGAGCGGGAGCTCAGCCGGTTCTCCTTGAACTGGCGCGACGCCTTGGCGACCTCCATGCCACTCAGCTGCGAGTTGTAGGTGTCCATGGACGGGAAGTGCGTGAACACCTGCGAACCGTCGATGCCCTCCCAGAGGAAGCTGTGGTGCGGGAAGACGTTCTGCTGGTTCCAGGAGATCTTCTGCGTGAAGAACCACTCGAACCCCGCGCGGCGCATGAGCTGCGGGAGCGCGGGCGAGTACCCGAAGCTGTCAGGCAGCCAGACGCCCTTCGAACGGATGCCGAACTCCCGCTCGAAGAACCGCTGCCCGTGCGAGAACTGACGCACCAGCGACTCCCCCGTCGGCATGACGGTGTCGGATTCGACCCACATGCCACCCAGCGGCAGGAACCGCCCGTCCGCGACGGCGGCCTTGACCCGCTCGAAGACCTCGGGGCGATGCTCCTTCAGCCAGGCGTACTGCTGAGCACTGGACATTCCGTAGAGGAAATCGGGCTGCTCGTCGATCAGCGCGGTCATCGACGAGGAGGTGCGCGCCACCTTGCGGATCGTCTCGCGCAGCGGCCACAGCCACGCCGAGTCGATGTGCGCGTGACCGATGGCCGAGATGCGGTGTGCGCTGGCCTCCGCGGGAGCCGCGAGGACATCTGCCAACTGCGCACGGGCGGCCCCGGCGGTCTCGGTGATCCGCTGCAGGTCGAGCGCGTCGAGCGCGTCGTCCATCGACTGCAGGATGCGCATGCGGCGAGGAGAGGTGGCAGGCAGCTCGGCCTGGAGCCCGAACAGCACTTCGAGGTCGAGGGAGAGTTCGAAGACCTCCTCCTCGAACACCGCCAAGTCGATGCGACGCGTGCGGTACAGCGGCTCCGGGGAGGACGTCAGGATGTCGCCCTCCTGGGTGGGCAGGAAGGGGTGGTAGTCCAGCAGCACGGGGTTCGCCGCCGCCTCGAGATACAGCTCCACCGGCTCCTCGCCGTGCGCGCTGTCGGCGATCGGGACCCATTGGTTGCGCGGGTTGATGCTCTTCACCGGCGAGCCGTCTGGGCGGTAGGCGAGCGCCTCGCACTGGAAGCCGGGCATGTTGATGTCGAAGCCGAGGTCGATGACGGCTTCGACGGGGCGTCCTGCCCATTCCGCAGGGACGTGTCCGCTCAGGCGGAACCAGGTGGTCCCCCACGCCGGCCCCCACGGTTCGCCGACCCGGGCGGGCGAGTATTCGAGCGCGAGTCCCTCGGCGACCGGAATCGGTTCGCCGGGCAGCTGGTGCACCTCGACGGTCAGCGGAACGGAGTCCGAATGGATGGCCGGGCGGATCCGCTCATCGAGCACCCGCGTGACGCGGCCGACGGTGAGCGAGGTGTCATCATGCATGGAAATCAGTCTCCGGCTCGACGGTGAGGCACTAAAACGGTCTAGTGAGCGATTCTAAGGCACATGCACGCGCCTCGACCCAGACTAAAACGATCAAGTATGGTGATGCTATGACTCCGGCGAAGCGCGTCACGATCGCGGACATCGCGCGCATGGCGGGCGTCTCTCCCGGCGCGGTCTCCTTCGCTCTCAACGGTCGGCCCGGGGTCAGCGACGACACGCGGCAGCGGATCCTGACGATCGTCCAGGAGAACAACTGGCAGCCGAGTTCCGCGGCCCGCGCTCTCGTGGGAGCCCGCGCGAACACGGTCGGGCTGGCCCTCGCCCGCCCGGCGCGCTCACTGGGATCCGAGGCGTTCTTCACGGACCTCATCGCCGGCATCGAGTCACGCCTGTCGGAGAGCAAGGTGAGTCTCCAGCTGCGGCTCGTGGCCGATCTCACCGAGGAGATCGACGTGCATCGGCAGTGGCGGTCGTCCAACCAGGTCGACGGGATCATCCTCATCGACCCGCGCGATGACGACCCTCGCGGGGCGCACATCGACGCACTCGACGCCCGTGCTGTCATGATCGGCTCGAAACCGGCACCGGCCGGAGCCGTGCCCAGCGTCTGGATCGACGACGGAGACGTCGCCGAGACCCTCTTCTCGTATCTGGCCGCACTCGGACACACGCGGATCGCGTATGTCGCCGGCCCTGAGGATCTCGAGCACACGCGCCTCCGTGCCGATGTGCTCACCGGCATGACCGCCGACGGCGTCGAGGGCGAGGTCATCACCACCGACTTCTCGCCGGCGCGTGCGTCCGCCGTGACACGCACGCTGCTCAGCGGGCGCCGTCGACCGACCGCCATCGTCTACGACAACGACGTGATGGCCGTGGCCGGGCTCCGCGTCACGCAGGAGATGGGTCGCGTGGTACCCCGCGACGCCTCGCTCGCCTCCTTCGACGACTCGGTCATCGCGGGGCTCATCAACCCGTCGATCACGGCGATGACTCGCGACACGTTCCAGCTCGGCGAGCAGGCGGCCACTCTGCTCCTGCAGCAGATCGACGCCGGCACGACTCTTCCGAGCATGGGGGGACCGACCCCCACGCTCAGCGTCCGGGAGAGCACGGCTCCGCCGCTGTCGGGGGCCTGAGGGGCCGCGCGTCGCGGGCGGCGCACGCGAACGCCGCTGTCGGCGATAAGCGCTTTTCCTAAGCGCGGGACTTGAAGATTGCGAAAGGCCGATCTTCTCTCATTCAGGCGCGTTCGTATCCTCATCCCGGCCCACCCGGGGACTAGCACTGTGCGGTGCACCAGCTGTCCGGCCGAGGCCCGCAGGCTTTCGGCTATGTCAAGCTTTTATGGGCCCCACGCCTCAGGGCTGCACGACCGTGTTGACCGAGCCGTACCGCTCGACCCCCGACGCGGCGGCCTCAGGGCGCACGAGACGACGGATGCCGCGAGCGGCGAGAGCATCGGCATCGTCCGCGGTCCGCGACGTGACGAACGCGGGGTCGAGACCCTCCGTGCACGCATCCACCCAGGCCTGGAACACAGCACCGCCGGGGCTCAGCGCGGTGCGGCTGGTCGGCAGATCGTGCTCATCCACGTCGATCACGATCGCGGTCTCTCGCGCCGGCGCGGCGACTCGCTCACGAAGCTCCGGGATGATCTCGGCAAGACGCCGTCCGATCGGTTTGGCCTCGCCCTCGCTGTCGATCAGACCGAGCGAGTACTCCAAGTCGGGGAAGTCGCCGAGGTCACGGCTGACGTCGTGCGAGCACCACCAGGTCACACCCCAGAGGTTCTGCGTACGCACCGTGGAGCGCACCGTCGCCTCGAGGAACCCGGGCATCTCCGCCGGCTCGAGACAGTTCGACGGCGCACCGACCTCCTGCAGCCAGATCGGGCGGTCGGCATCCGTCGCGAAGGCACGTGACACCTCGATCAGGTACTCGGCGTGACGATCGGAGGCCATGGATCGGCCGCCGTACCGCTGGGCTGTCCCGTTGAAGATCCAGGAGTGGATCGTCGTCATGGCCCCCAGGCGGGAGGCGTGCGCGGGTGTGAAGCCGTGCTGGTCCATGTACCAGACCGCGTCGTACTCGCTGTGGACGTGCGGGCGGCCCGGGGCTGCCACCGCGGCGGCGTCGAGCAGCGTCGTGATCCAGCGCTCCGCTTCGTCGGCCGTGACCGGCCAGGGCGACGGGTGCGTCTCGGCGGAGAACTGGTTCGTCTCGTTGCCGAGGGTCAGCCCGAGGAAGTTGGGGGCGTCGCGCAGCGTCTCGCCGAGTCGCCCGACGAGCGCGACCTGCCCCTCGAGGGCCTTCGGATCGGTGAACATGTTCCGGTCGTGCCAGGTGTGCAGCCAGGCGGGCACGAAGTCGAA
Source organism: Microbacterium sp. CGR2 (assembly GCF_003626735.1). Classification (NCBI taxonomy): domain Bacteria; kingdom Bacillati; phylum Actinomycetota; class Actinomycetes; order Micrococcales; family Microbacteriaceae; genus Microbacterium; species Microbacterium sp. CGR2. The sequence goes on from NZ_RBHX01000001.1 coordinate 710,810, forward strand.
GCTGGACAGATGGCCTTGGATGACGTCGACGCTCGCGTCCATCCCGAACTCGCCCGCGATGTCGACCGCGGACCGGACGTCATCGAGCGCTTTGCCCCTGATCAGGGTGCGATTGGGCTGGAGGATCGTCCACAGCGGAAAGATCCGGACGTGGTCGAGACCGAGTTCTGCCAGTGCGGCGAAGTCCCGGCGCACGTCGTCAGGCGTGAAGTCGAGCCAGGAGTGCATCCAGTCCTTCGACGGCGTGTAGTTCGCCCCGAATCTCACCGGAGCTTCCAGTGCGCCGCGCTGCGTCATCCGTCCGACCTTTCCGAGGGGACCCCGTGCCGGGGTTGCGTCGGATCACTATAACGCTTGAGTTCCGTAGCTGCATCCGCACCGTCCTGGAGCGTGTCGATCGGCGACGGCCACCTTGACACGGGCACGCCAGGGTGCTTTCATCTGCTAAAGCGCTGTAGTCCATGACGGACTCCCCTGCGCCGATTCGCCCGCCTCGAGGAAGAAGCACGATGAAAGTTCCCACACGCATTGTCGCTCTGGCAGCATTCACGATCGGCGCCCTCGCGCTGACCAGTTGCACGGGAGGTGGGGAGACCACCGGCGCCGGCGGCCCCATCGACACCTCCGGGGAGTTGAGCGGAACCATTCAGTTCCAGACGTGGTCGCTGAAGAACGAGAAGTTCACGCCCTACTTCGAATCCGTCATCGACGCCTTCGAAGAGGAGCACCCCGAGGTCACCGTGGAGTGGCTCGACCAGCCCGGAGACGGCTACCAGGAGAAGATCCTCAGCCAGGCGAACGCCAACACCCTCCCCGACGTGCTGAACCTGCCGCCGGACATCGCCTACCCGCTGGTGGCGGCCGGCAAGCTCGTCAACCTGGAGGAAGCGGACCCCGACCTCAAGGCGCAGTACAACGCGGGCGCATGGGATTCCTACAGTCAGTACCCGGGCGTCGAAGGCACCTACGGCCTGCCGTGGTACCTCTCCAGCGACGCGTCGTGGTGGAACCTCGAGCAGCTCGCGCCCTTCGGTGTGACCGAGGAGAGCCTCCCGACGACCGTCGACGAGCTTCTCACCCTCGCGCAGGACGTCGCACAGGAGTCCGACGGCAAGGTGCAGCTGCTGTCCTCCATCCCGGCGCTCGACACCTTCACGTCCGCAGGCATGGAGGTCATCGACGAGGAGGGTGAGTTCGTCTTCAACACCGACGAGGCCGCCGCGATCATCGAGAAGTTCGCCGATGCCTACGCCGCAGGGGCCATGCCCGCCGAAGCTCTCACGGGCGACTACGGCGGAAACGCCGAGGCGTACATCCAGGAGAAGGTCGCATTCACCACCGGAGGCACCGGCTTCACGACCGACCTCGCGAAGGATGCTCCGGCACTGCTCGAGAACACCGTCGCGACGCAGCGACTGGGCATCCCGCCGCTCTACGTCCAGGGACTGAACGTCTCGGCGGAGTCGGACAACAAGGAGGCAGCCCTCGCGTTCGCGGAGTTCGTGACCAACGAGGAGAACCAGGTCGAGTTCTCCACCCTCGCCGTGGGCACCGCCCCGGGCACCGCCGGTGGCGGTGACGCGGTGGTCGACAACATCGCCTCCTCGGTCACCGATGAGAAGCAGCTCGCCGCCATCGACACCGTGTTCACCGCGATGGAGGACGCCAAGGCCACCCCGTTCCAGTGGACCTCCGACATGGCGACCTACATGACGCAGCAGATCGCCCTCGCGATCAACGGCGAGGCGGACGCCAAGGGACAGCTCGACAAGATCGTCGAGTACGCCAACGCGAACCGCGTGGACCAGTAAGCCGTGCACGCGAACACCAGCACCCGGAGCGGGAGACGACGATGAGATCGCATAAGTGGTTCACGCCCTGGCTTCTACTCGCTCCTGCGGTCATCTGGGTGCTGGTGTTCGCGCTCTGGCCGTTCCTGAACACGGTCATCCTGAGCTTCACCGACGCCCGCCCCCTGCGCACGCCTGCGTTCGTCGGCGGCTCGAACTACGAGCGCATGTTCGGCGACGAGATGTTCTGGAACGCGCTGACCACCTGCATCATCTACGTGGTCGTGTGCGTGCCGCTGCTCACGGTCCTTCCGCTGCTGCTGGCGCTGCTCGTGCAGAAGAACCTTCCAGGGATCTCGTTCTTCCGCACCACGTTCTACTTCCCGGTCATCGCGTCGGTCGTGGTCGTCGCTCTCATCTGGACCTGGCTGTTCGACAGCCGCGGCATCGTCAATCAGACCCTGGAGTTCCTGGGCATCGTCGACAAGCCGATGGCGTTCCTCGTGGATCGCTGGCTACTGCTGGGCTGCGCCATCCTGCTCACAGTGTGGAAGGGGCTCGGCTACTACATGGTCGTGTACCTCGCCGCCCTCGGCAACGTCGGCAAGGAGCTGCACGAGGCGGCGATGCTCGATGGCGCCGGCGCCTTCCGACGGTTCCTCTCGGTGACGATCCCGTCGGTCCGCGGCGCGATGCTCCTCATCGCCATCCTCATCGCCGTCTCCGCGATGCGGGTGTTCGCCGAGCTCGATGTGCTCTCCAAGAGCACGGGAGGCCCCGGCGGCTACGACATGTCGCTGGTGATGCTGATCCGGCAGGTGGGCTCCGGGCTCAACGGGAACATCGGCTACGCCTCGGCCATCAGCGTGGCACTCTTCCTGCTCACCCTGATCCCCCTGGCTGCGATCGCGTTCATGAACCGCGAGAAGAAGGCGAAGGTTTCCGCATGACCACGCTGACCAAGCCCCCAGCCGACAACGCGCAACGCTCGGAAGATTCCAAGGCCACCCGTGAGCGCGTGTTCCGTCGCCGCGGTTCCGGGGACTTCAGCAAGCCGACGCTCGGAGGCCTGATCGGCCGCTACGCCCTTCTGGTTTTCGTGCTGGTGCTGGTCATCGGCCCGTTCATCTGGCAGCTGTCGACCTCGTTCAAGGGGCCGCAGGAGAACATCTACTCTTTCCCGCCGAATCTGATCCCCACGGACCCGACTCTCGAGAACTACGCGACGGTCGCCGACATCGTGCCGGTCTACCTGTACGCGTGGCACTCCCTGCTGGTCTCGGTCGGAACCGTCATCAGCAACGTCGTACTGGCCACGCTCGCCGGCTATGCGCTGGGGTGCATGAGGTTCCGCGGCAAGTGGATCGTGATGGCCATCCTGCTGTCCACGCTGCTGTTCCCCGGAGAGGTCACGGTCACGAGCAACTTCCTGACGATCCGCGCACTCGGCCTCGCCGACAACCTCTGGGGCGTGTTCCTCCCCGGGGCCATCAGCGCGATGAACGTGCTGCTCGTCGCCACGGCGTGCCGCATGATCCCCAAGGACGTGCTGGATGCCGCCACCGTCGACGGCGCGACCACCTGGCAGCGCATCCGCCACATCGTCTGGCCGAACATCCGCGGCATGGTCTCCGTCGTCGCGATCTTCGCCTTCATCGGCGCCTGGGACGACTACCTCTGGCCGCTGATCGTCCTCTCGGACCCCGCGAAGTACACCCTGACCGTCGGCATGGCCTACCTGAACAGCAGCTTCTCCGTCGACCCTCGGCTGATCGCTGCCGGCACGATGATCGCACTCGTCCCCATCGTCATCATGTTCTCGTTCACGCAGCGGTTCTTCTTCAAGGGCGTCCAGGAGGGCGCCGTGAAGGGATGACGCGAAACCGAGAGGGACAGCGAAAGAAGGGGGCGGATGCCGCAGCATCCGCCCCCTTCTCCCTGCTCGGTGGCTACTTGCGCGAGAGTGTGAACACCACCTCGGTGACGTTGCCGGCGACATCGGCGACCTCGAGGGTGTTCTCGCCCAGGACGGCACCGAAAGCGCCCGGCTTCACGAAGTTCAGATCGCTCCACTCGTCGTCGGTCAGGTCCTTGGGCACTCCGTTGAGAGTCAGCCCGTCGATCTTGCCGGCGTCATGCAGAGCGAAGCTCACGCGGCGGTACTCGCCGTCTGCGCCCTTCGTGAACCGCGCCCCTTCCTTGACGGTCACCGTGGGCGGAGTGGTGTCGGCCGACGCCCGGTAGACGGTTGCCCGGCCGTTGAGCTCCTGCGTGATGCCGGACAGATACGCCGAGTGGTCGCCGCCCGTCAGGTTGTAGGCGACGTAGATCCCGTAACCGTCATCCACGGTCCGCGCCGCGAAGTTCGCGGCGGTCGCCGCATCGGTGTTGACGAGGTCGATCGCCGCCGCTCCCAGGCGAGCAGTGTCCTCCAGGCCGGGCACAGTCGGGGCGTCGTACGTCGGGTAGTACGGGTTCCACGCGTAGTCGATCGTGCCGGACGCGTCGAACCGCGCGAAGTCGGTCGTCGTGTACGACGGCCCGATCGCATACAGGCTGATGATCTTGTCCGGTCCCAAGCGGTCCCGGAGAGCGGTCGCCAACCATCCGAACGACCTGTCGTTGGGCTGTGGCGTACCGTTCGCGCCGTAGTTCGTCCACTCGTCGTCGAAGTCGATGCCGTCGAGACCGTACGTCGTGACCGCGTCGGCCAGTTGCGCGGCGAACGCGTCGGCGGCCTCGAACGAGGTGAAGTTCGCGAAGCCCGCCCCCTGGTGGTTGCCGAGCACCGAGAGCAGAACTTTCGTGCCCTGCGCCTGAACGGGACGAATCTGGTTCTCCGCGTCCTGCAGCGTCTCGGTGACCCGCTCGTTGAAGTGGAGGTAGGCGTTCTGGCCGTCGTAATTGATGTTGGCGGCGAAGATCATCGCCATGTCGATGGCTGCTTCGCCCGATCCCTCGAGCGTGTAGTCGGCCACGTTGGCTAAATCGTTCGAGTTGACCTCGACGTAGACGGCGAGCTTCGGATCAGTCGGCTCTTCGTCGGCCACCGCCCCCGCCGACCCGGCGAGAATGCTTGCGGCGACCGTGGCGAGGGCAGCCGCTGATGCGAGCCCTCGTCGATACGGGCGGGGATGGGCGTTCCGTTGACTCATGACAGATCGTCTCCTTTGGCGCTTCGATCACAACCAGGCCGCAACACCGCGGCCTGGCTGCGACTATAGCGCTTAAGCTCCGATCTCGACATCCCCTACGAGGTTCACCCTGATGCCCATGCCCGCGAACATCGCCGCCTTCGCGATCAGCGCCTTGTCTGCAGTCTCGGCGTCGGGCGCGTAGACCAGTTGCGCGTGATTCGCCTTGTGACGGGCCATGAACTGGTCGCGCGAGATGCCGTGCAGCACGACATGCGCGATCGGCCACTCGGGGTTCGTGGCCTCCTTGCGACGCTGGGTCTCGTCGTCCGGCAGTTCCACGACGGTCGCCCGGAAGATGTCAGCCTGCAGGATGCCCTCGGCGATGAACACCCGAGACAGCACGATCTCACCCGGCTTCGACACCCCGTTGATGGTGGCACCGCCCGCCGGGAAGAACACGTGCCCCTGACGCCACCCCTCGGCGTTCTGCCATCCACCCAAGTGCGAGGCGGGGACCGATCCAGAGATCTCGTAGACCCAGACGAACTGTCCGTCGAAGTCTTCACCCCAGCGGACGTCGTGCAGGGTGTTGTCGGGCACGAGCCCCATCGCGCGCCAGACCCGGTCGGTGACCAGCGCGTCGACGGCGACGCCCTCGTCGGCCTCGTTGAAGTGCGGGAAGGCCCGGCCTTCGTGCAGCACGCGCGATCCATCACGAGAGGTCACCGGCGGACGCTCCGTGGAGTTCAGGATGCCCTCGGCAAGGTCGGACGCCGGCACCAGATCCTTCAGCCCCTGCTGATATTGGATGCCCACGGCGTCGAGTCCGAAGTCATCGGCGATGCGGAGTGCGGCGATGTACATCTTCAGCTGCCACTGCACCTGCTCCCGGGTGAGTTCCGTCGCGGCATCCTCGCCGTACCGGAAGGTCATGCCCTTCTCGATGAGCCAGTCGTAGGCGGCATCCGCTTCTTCTTCGCCGACCTCGAGCATCTCGGCATAGAGCGCCGACTGCGAGAGGCGCTCTTTGTAGATGCCGGTCTCGTTGAGCAGCTCGTCGTCGAAGATCGCGTTGTACATGCCCATGCAGCCCTCGTCGAAGACGCCGATGATGGCCTTCTCCGCGAGCAGTTCCGCAGCGAGCGCCTCCCCCAGCTGTTTCTCGGGACTGTCGGGCAGTTCGGGGAGCGCGCGCACGTGGGAGGCGTCGTGCGTGATCGTGCCCTTCTCGGTCCATTCCTCGATGCCTGCCCGGAACCATTCGTCCCGGAAGTCGACCGACCAGATCGTCGCGTACGGCTTGTCCATCTTGGTGAGACCGGCGTTCAGGCCCAGGAGTCCGACGAGGCCCGGCCAATCGCCCGCGAAGTTCGCGACGGTGAGAATGGGGCCCTGGTGCGTGCGCAGGCCTGCGAGAACGTGATGCGAGTATTGCCAGACCGCTTCGGCGACGATGAGCGGAGCATCCGTCGGGATGTTCTTGAAGACGTCCAGGCCCATGCGCTGACTCGAGATGAATCCGTGGCCGGTGGCAGGGTCGACGTCGTTGGCACGGATGACATTCCAGCCGAGATCGTTGAAGACGCCGATGACACCCGCTTCCAGCTCGACCTGGACGGGCCAGCCGCCCGTGTTGGCGGCCTCGCGCAGGTCGCCCGACGCGATGAGATAGGCGGTCTTCGGGGCAGAAGCCGGACGGGATGCCGGAGCCGGCACGGTGTAGGTGGTCATGAGCGACACTGTACGCGAAATCGATTTCATGGCACAAGGAACTGACCACTCGACCTCCGCACAGCTCTGATTCAGCGCCGCGTACTGGCCGGCCGCACCTCGTCGCGCAACACGATGGTTCGCGCCGGCTGGGTGTCACCCTTGATGCGTTCGAGCAGCATCTGAGCCGCGGTCACTCCCATGTGACGAGCCGGAAGTCGCACCACTGTCACCGCATTCGGGGACAGCGTCGTGAACGGCAATGAGCCGATCACAGCCACCCCCACCTGCGGCGGCGTGAGGCCATGCTCGCTGAGCACCTGGATCGCACCGACACCGATGAGATTGTTGCCGGCGACGACCGCGTCGGGTGGCTGGGGCAGCGCGAGGAGCTCCTCCATCGCGGCGCGACCCCCTTCGACGCGGAAGGTGGCGAAGCGCGCAAGCGCATCCAGCTCCTCGGAGGGAAGCGCACCGTCGAGCGTCGAACGCCATCCCGCCGCGCGCTCGGCGGCCGTGTCGATGTGCTCCGGACCACCGATGTAGGCGATGCGACGATAGCCGGCATCGAGCAGTTCCTTCGTCGCCGACGCTCCGGCGACGCGGTTGGCCATCACGACACCGTCGATGTCATAGTTCGTGCGACGATCGACGGCGACCACCGGCCGCCCGGTCGCGAGGATGCCGTCAAGGCTGGACGTCTCGGATGCCGTGGCGATGATCACGCCGGACATGTTCTCCGCGACCGCGATCTGCAGGTACGTCGCCTCCTTCTCCGTCTGCGAATCGGAGTTGCAGAGCACGACCGAGTAGCCGGCCGCCGACGCCGCATCCTCGACGCCGCGGGCCATCTCGGTGAAGTACGGGTTCTCGATGTCGGGAATGACGAGAGCGATGACCTCCGAGCTCTGCCGCCGAAGCGTGCGCGCGGTGCGGTTGGGAGTGAAGTTCAGTCGCGCGGCTGCCGCTCGGACGGCGACGACCTTCTCTTTCGACACGGGCGTGCCGTTGAAGACGCGAGACACCGTTGCGGGCGAGACCCCCGCGAGCGCTGCGACGTCGTAGATCGTGGCCATGCATCCTCACTGCCTGTCCGACCGCGCCGAACGTGAGGCAACAGTATCGCGCGGGCCCGTACACACCATTGCGCCTCACCGTACGGCGGCGTATGGTGAGCACGTACGCGACCGTATGGAGGCAGAGCGATGATCCGCAACCTCGCAGTGAACGCGACCCGCGCCCACGTCCGGCGGTGGGTCGGACGAGCCGAGGTGCCGCCTGCTCTGGCGTCCCTGGCCACCCTTCCGGGCTACCACTACGTCGACGCCTTCACCCTCGACTGGGAGGGCGCCGACGAGTGGACTGCCGGAGAGTGGGCACGCGCCATGTTCGAGGACGATCGCCCCATCCTCGCGCGCGCTGCGACTCGGGGGCTGCTCGGCGTGATGCTGAATCGGCCCGACCCGAGAGGACTGATCAATGGATTCACGATCGCATTGCCCGACCGTGCAACGCTGCGTGGAGATGTGCGGTCGAACCTCAGCGCCGATCAGATCGTCGTCAGTGTGACGCCCGCACAGGTCTCCCTGGTCACGGCCGTCCGCCACAACACCCCGATCGCCAAGGCGATCTGGACGGTCGTCTCGAACCTGCACCGGTCGTTCGCGCCACGAGTACTGCGGTACGCGGCCACAGAGCTTCGCGGCCTCAGCGGCTCCCGCGTCAGCGCGGGTCAGGGAAGAGGTCGTCGAGGAGGCCGATCGTCGATCGCATGAGGCGTCGGTGCTCATCCGGCGTCGAAGGCATCAGCGACGGAAGCGACGCCTGCAGCCGGATCAGCCCCAGCCACATCGCGTACATCTGAGTGGCACGGTCTCTCGCTGTTCGCTCAGGAAGACCCGTGGCGGCGAACGCCTCGGCCATGAACGCGACCCGTCGGGCACTGACCTTCTCGAGGACTTCTGCGACGACAGGGTCATCCGCTCGATGAAGGAGGTCGACCTCCGACCGGTCCTGCGATACGTTCGCGAACGCGCGTTCGAACAGGGCGCGGAGCTGCGCGCGAGGATCGTCGATCCGGGCGACGCCATCGATGATCTCTTCCGTCTCGATGAGCCAGAGGTCCAGGACCGCCGCGAGCAGTTCGCCCCGGTTCCGGAAATGCCAGTAGAAGCTTCCTTTGGTCGCACCGAGCCGCACGGCGATGCGTTCGATCACGACAGCATCCACCCCGGACTCGCCGAACATCTCGAAACCGGTGCGCGCCCAGTCATCGCGTCCGAGCTTCGCCTTCCCCTCCTGCGCCATGTCAGTACGGTACCGTACGGCCACGTCGTCCGGTTCGGTCCTCACGCCGCTCGGAATCGCTTGTGGCAACGATCCCACATCTGCGCCAGACTGAACGCATGACTGCCTTTCCCGCCGACTTCCTCTGGGGTGCGGCCACCAGCGCCTATCAGATCGAGGGGTCCCTCGACGTCGACGGTCGGGGACGCTCGATCTGGGACACCTTCGCCGAACAGCCCGGCGCGATCGAGGGCGGCGGCGACGCCCGCGTCGCCTGCGATTCCTACCGGCGCTGGAAGGACGACCTCGAAATCCTCAGCGAACTGGGCATGAAGGCCTACCGCTTCTCCCTCGCCTGGTCGCGGATCATGCCCGACGGGCGCGGTCGCGTGAACTCCCGCGGGCTCGACCACTACGAGCGGATCATCGACGAACTGCGACGCCGGGAGATCGAGCCGATCGTCACACTCAACCACTGGGATATGCCCGAGGCTCTGATGGCGGACGGCGGCTGGATGGGCCGCGGAACCGTCGACGCGTTCACGGAGTACGCCGTGGCGGCATCCGAACGTCTCGGCGATCGCGTCGACTGGTGGGTCACGCAGAACGAGCCGTGGATCATCCAGCTGCTCGGGTACCAGCTCGGCCTTCACGCACCAGGGATCCACGATCTGCGCGGCGCCGTCACCGCCGGTCACCACCTTCTCCTCGCCCACGGCAGAGCCGCTGATGCCATGCGAGCTTCCACGACCGGGAACATCGGTGTTGCCCTCAATCTGCTGCCCTGCGTGCCTGCCACGTCGAGCGCCGCCGACGCCGACGCCTCCTGGGGTTCGGACGGCTATGTCAACCGCTGGTTCCTCGACCCGCTGCTCCGGGAGGGCTACCCGGACGACATGCGCAGGCATTGGGAGCGAGCGATCGGCGGTTCCCTTGACGACGTCATCCTGGCCGGCGATGAGGCCGCGATCGCCGGTCGCAGCGACTTCCTCGGCATCAACTTCTACACGCACCGGGTGATGGCAGCGGCAGAACCCGGTCCGCGGCATCCCTTCCCCTGGCAGGTCGTCGGCTCGACGGGTGAGGTCGAGCGTACCGACGAAGGAACCGAGATCGTGCCCGACGCCTTCCGCGACCTGCTCATCCGCGTGCACCACGACTACCCCGGCGTTCCGCTCATCGTGACGGAGAACGGTGCGATCTCGGGCGACTCCCCCACCCACGACGGCGAAGTCCACGATGTCCGGCGCACGCGGTACCTGCGGTCGCACGTCGCGGCGATGGCCGAGGCGATCGAGGCGGGCGCCCCGGTGGTCGGCTATACGCACTGGTCCTTGCTGGACAACTTCGAATGGGCGCTCGGCTACCGACCGCGCTTCGGCCTCGTCTACGTCGACTTCCGAACCGGCGAACGCATCGTCAAAGACAGCGCCCGCGAGTTCGCGCAGATCGTGCGCGACGTCGGGCTGACGCAGCAGGCCGCCGCACGAGGACCACAGGTGGACAGCCTGGGCGCCTTCGGCTGACAGCTCCGGCCGTCGACGCCATCACCGGCCGGGGATCACGACATCGGCGACGCCGAAGGCCGCGACCTCGACCGTGTGCGGACCGGCATCGCCGTCCACCCGGATCTCCGCCGTGACATCCGACTCCGAGATGTTGCGCACCCGCACGCAGACGTCTGCGCCGACCGGTCGGAGTTCGACGAGCAGAGCCTCGGCGGGCGAGACGCGGATCGGCGGCGCCGGCATCGCGGCCGGCGCGACAGGCAGGTGCCGGGCCTGCAGCGGCTCCAGCAGGTCGCGTCCGTACCGGCCCACATCCGCGGCAGTGACCTCGGCGACCGGGCGGAAGCGGTAGCGGAATCGACGCGTGATCTCCTGGCGCGCCTGGAAGTTCGTGAAGTGCAGGTTGTTCATCAGCCAGCTCCCGATCTGACCGAACGACACGTCGAGCTGCTCCGCCCACTTCCCGGTATGGAAACCGCCGACCTGCACGAGCGGCGCGTCCATCGAACCCCACAGCATCCCTCTGCCCGTGCCGGTGATGCCCACCGCATGCTGGATCGAATACCAGTCCTTGCTGGTGTCCGGCAGCTGTTCGCGATCGGCCTCGAACACCGCGCCCGCCGTCTCGAGCAGGAAGCGCGGGTGCCGGACCTCGAACGGGAACGCGACGAAGACGCTTTCCGGCTCGAAGCGCTCCGGCTTGGTGAGCCAGACGTCGAGTCCGATCTCCGCACTCTCCTCCGCAAGCACCAGGGTCGTGACCACCTTCGGGATGCCGGCCGTCGCGGTCTCCCAACTCACCTCGGTGACGGATCCGAAGCGCTTCACGCGCACCTGCCCATCCCCGACCGCGATCTCGTGCCGGAAATCGGGCCCCGGATGCTCGGGATGGAACAGCTTCGGCGACTCGACGATCATCGGATGCACCGAGCCGTCGACGACCCGCTCGTCCACCAGCGCGCCGAGCGGACTCGAAGCGGTCGCATCCACCAGCTCCCGACCGTCGGTGCTGTCGATCAGTGAGACGATGCCACCGCGTGCGGGATCGACGATCACCCGGTAGCGTCCGACGGCGATCGGCCCCCGCACGACCTCTTCCACCGGCGCGTCGGGCGTCGGCGCGACGAGGATGCCGAACGGCCCCACGTCGGCGAGCAGACGTGCCCGCCGGACACCCGACACCTCCACATCGACGACCTCCGTACGCCGCGACTCGGTCGGGTTCACGACGACGATCGCATCGGCGACGGCGGTGTCGGCGACGGCATCCACTCCACCATCGCCATCCGCCCCCACGTACCGGAACCACCCCTCGATGGCGAGGTCTCGTGCGTGATCGAAGGCGTCGTAGGCGAATCCTGCCTTGGCGTTGTGGTGCGAATGACTCAGGGTCGAGTGCGGCTTGGAGTACGTCTCCCAGCTCCCCCAGGTGTGCTCGCCGTAGAGGAGAAGCTGCTCGTCGATGTGGCCCATGGTCTGCGCCACCTCCTCCGAGGAGCGGTGACGCACGGGTCCGCGGCGGTAGCCGAGAACATCGAAGCCCGGGCGACTCCGGTCTCCGGCGAGCCGCGCCAGCGACAGGGAGGCCTGTGCCGCCCGCGCGAAGCTCCGGGCCTCGCGATACACCGCCACCTCGCGAGCCGTCGATCCGTGGCCGTGGGACCACCAGTCCGCCCATTCGCCGCGAACCGTCGGGACCGGCAGATCCGTCGCCTGCTCTTCGAGGTCGTCGAGCGCCTCATCGATCGTGGCTGTGCGCATCAGCAGTTCCGGATGCCGGGCGTTCCACGTCCGCACCACCTCGAGGAAGAGCGCGGTCGGCCAGCGGTTGTCGTTCCCCGCGTGCACGACCGCCGTGGTCCACGGATAGTCGTCGCGGCTCTCCAGGTCGCGGACGAAGTCCTCGATGTGCTGCTCAGCTCTGTCCGCGTCGCCGTCGACGATCCCCCACTCCTCGCCGAAGCCGTAGTGCGTGGACAACCAGACGAACACGCGCCTGCCTGAGGGCGCCTCCCACCAGAACCCGCTGGGCTGGACGAAGGGAGCCCGGCCGTGATCCGGATTCAGCGCCATGACGAGTCGTCCGATGCCGGCATCCCGCATCTGGTCGACGGTGCCCCACGAGAGCCCGTTCACGTCACCGTGCTGCTGCGTGCGCACCTCGATGCCGAGGTCGCGGATCTTCGCGAGCTGCGCATAGGCGGCGTCGAACTCGAACGTGCTCGGCAGCTGCGTCATGTTCAGGTACCCGCCGGTGACCGACACGGTGCCGGACTTCGCGAGCGCGGCCAGCCGTTCCTTCTGCGCCGGGCTCGCGGTGCGCAGGAAGTTCAGCACAGGTCGTGCGACTTCGAAGGTCCAGCGAAAGCCATCCGGTCCGTCCGCGGGCGATTCCGCCGCGAGCTCGAGCACGCGGTCGACGATGCGGGCGTGCTGCGCATCGATGATTCGCGGGCTGTTGGTGTAGCCGACGTCGTGGTGGGTATGTCCGATGAGAAGGATCTGTCGGATCGTCATCGTGTCTCTCGCCTGTTCTTGTCTGTGTGCGGTCCGTGCGCGGAAAGGGCGGGCCGACCGAAGTCGACCCGCCCCGGGGTGCGGGAGGATCAGCCCGCGGTGGCGTTCTCGTATGCCCGCATCGCTGCCTGCTGCGCGTCGGCGAGCGCCTCTTCCGGTGTCTTGTCACCGAGCAGGGCTGCGGTGACGGCGTTGTTCAGCTCGTTCTGGATCTCCTGACCCGCGGGCGACGACCCGAACGACTGTCCGTAGTCGACGACCTCGTAGAACGTGGAGATCACCTGGTCGAAGCCGGCGTTGCCGGTCTCGACGACGAACTGCTCGCGGATCGCCTGGTCGGCAGCGGGCGACCCGGTGAACAGACCGGTGTTCAGCCCGCCCTCGTCCTTCAGGGTCTGCGCACGCGCCTCACCGGCGGCCATCCAGGCGTCGTCCGAGGTCAGGTTCACCATCCAGGCGCACGCACCTGCCGGGTTCTCCGCCCCCATCGGTACGACGAACGCCGTGCCGGATGCCACGGAGAAAGGCTCGCCGTTCGAGTCGCGGAACGGCACCGCCTCGATGTCGATCTGGTCGGCGTACGGGCCGAGCACGTTCGGGTACCACTGCGCATTCACCTGTGCGCCGACCTGACCGGCGACGTACTGGTTGTTGTCACCGAAGGTGTCGAACGAGTCGGTGAAGCTCTTCACCCCAGCGAAGCCGCCCTGGGCGTCGGTGATCTGCTTGAGGAGCTCGATGCCGGCGATGTTGCTCGGGTCGTCCAGTGTCGGAGCGCCCTTGTCGTCGTTGAGCTGGCCGCCGGTCGCGAGGAGCCACAGACCGCTCTGCCCGGTCGCGACCGGATCGAACCCGAGACGCGAGGGAACACCGCCGGACTCCTGATAGATCTTTCCGATCGCCTCGAGCAGCACGTCGGGCTTCGACGTGTCGAAGTCCTCGGGACTGACGCCGGCCTCGTCGAGGACCTTCTTGTTCACGATGATCGCCGGCGGCTGATAGAACTGCGGCACCGCCCAGATCTCGTCCTCGTAGGTGACGTCGTCCACGACCGAGGGGTACCAGTGCTCGTCAGGAGTGACGTCCTGCTCGGCGAAGCACTCGTCGAGGGGCATGATCAACCCTTGCGCGGCGTAGGTCGTGACGTAGCGGCGGTCCATCTGCACCACGTCGGGGACGTCGCCGCTGGCGATGCGGGTGGTGAACTTCTGCGCGTCGAATGCCGTCGCGTCGAGATCGATCTCGAGGTCGCTCAGCTGCTCGGCGGCGTGGTCCATCCGGGAGGTTCCGACGTCGTCGGCGTTCTCGAACCCCCAGGCTTTCAGCGTGCCGGTGGGCTCGGCACCGAAATCGGCATCGCCGCCGCCTTCGGCAGCCCCTCCACCGGAGCATCCGGCGAGCACGATTGCGGATGCCGCGGCCATCGCGGCGAATCCCAGAATGCGCGTGCGCATGTCGTTCCCTTTCGATTGGGGCGGGGCGATGCCGCCGCCGGGGTCTTGCTGGTTGGTGAGATGCGTCATGACTTCAGCCCTTCCGGCCCTGGGTCGCCACGCCCTCGATGAAGTAGCGCTGCCCGAAGGCGAACAGGATGAGCATGGGGAGTGTGACGATCAACGACGCCACCATCACGTACTGGTAGTCGCCGTGGCCGCCCGCGGTCGGGCTGTACTTGGTCATCGCGTAGGCGATGCCCAGCGGAGCCGTGAACTCGTCGACCGACCCGGCGTTGAGATAGATCAGGGCGGCCTGCAGGTTGTTCCAGCTCGCCTGGAACTCGAACAGGAAGACGATGATGAACGACGGGATCGACAGCGGCATCGCGATCCGCCAGAAGAGCCCCCAGTAGCTCGCACCGTCGAGACGCGCAGCCTCGAACAATTCCTTGGGAAGACCCAAGAAGAACTGTCTCTGCAGGAAGATGTAGAACGCCGAGCCGAAGAGGTTCATCCCCCACAGCGGCACCCAGGTGCCCAGCATCCCCGTCTCTTTCCAGATGAGGTAGATGGGGATCATGGTGACCGCGCCGGGCAGCATCATCGTGGCCAGCACGAGACCGAACAGCACGCCTCGCCCCGGGAACCGGAAGTACGCGAACCCGAACGCCACGATCGAACTCGAGATCGCCACGGCGCCCGCGGCCAGCAGCGCGATGGCGACGCTGTTCCACATCCAGCTCAGCAGCGGCAGCTGGTTCCACACCTCGACGTAGTTCTCGGGCATGAAGGTCTTCGGGATCAGCGAGTTGTCGAAGACCTCTCCGCGGGGCTTGAAGCTCGCCGCGAGGAGCCAGAGGAAGGGATAGAGGAACAGCAGCCCGAATCCGATGAGCACGATGGCCAGGACGATCCGACCGACCAGCGTCTTGGGCTGCGAGACGGCTCGTCGCCATCTCGAGCGCTTCGGCACGGTGATGTTCCTGGTCTCTGACTCCAGCCCCGGCACCGCTGCGGGAGGCACCTGCCGCAATGAAGACGACATCAACGGTCTCCCTCGTAGTAGACGAATCGGTTGCCGAACTTCACCTGGATGACGGTGATGACCATGATGATGACGAAGAGCAGCCAGGCCATCGCCGCGGCGAAGCCGAAGTTGAACTGCCGGAAGGCCTGCTGGAACAGGTAGATCGCATAGAACAGCGACGCCTCTGGCGAAGAGTTGCTCTGATCTCGCCAGAACAGCAGATACGCCTGGTCGAAGATCTGGAACGCCGCGATCGAGAGCACGATCACGTTGAAGAACATCGCTCCGGAGATCATCGGAAGGGTGATCGAGAAGAACTTGCGGATGGGACCTGCGCCGTCGAGCGATGCCACTTCGTAGAGCTCTGTCGGCACGTTCTTCAGAGCTGCGAGGAAGATGACCATGGTTCCGGCGACCGTCCACAGCGTCATGATCACGATGCTCGGCTTCACCCAGTCGGGATCGACGAGCCACTGCGGTCCCTGGATGCCGAAGAGGCGGAGGAACTGGTTGATCGCACCGGAGTTGCCGTTGAGGAGGAGGAAGAAGACGGCGGCCGTCGCGACTGCCGGGGTCATCTTGGGGAGGTAGTACAGCGTGCGGAAGAACCCTGCACCCTTGCTCACCCGGTTGAGGAGCATCGCGAGGATCAGAGCGAAGATGATCTCCAGCGGCACCGCCATGACCACGTAGAAGAGGGTGTTGGCGAGCGAGACGCCCACGCGGGGATCCTCGAACAGCCGCGCATAGTTCTCGAGGCCGATCGGGCGCGCCGTGTTGGTCGCCAGGTTGTAGTTGCTGAACGAGATGTAGAGGCTGTAGACCATCGCGCCGGCCGTGAAGACCAGAAACCCGATGAGCCAGGGGGTGATGAACAGGTAGCCGGCCAGCGCTTCGCGCTTGTTGTAGTGCTGCTTGACCTTCGGCGCCTTCGCACGGCGTCGCCGCCGCCCGCTTTGATCCTTCTTGGCGACGGTCAGAGTACGAGTCTCCGAGTCGGATCCGAGGCTCATCGCCCACCCTCTCTCACAGAGGGGCGCAAACGGTTCGTGTCTGCCATGTCGCTTCTCCTGTTGGCCTGTGGCATCGTTACCACATGGCTGTGACTATACGGGTCGAGTTCCCCTCCTCGCAAGCAATAGTGCTGTTTCATGCCGCGATGTTAGATGCCGGGCAGAAGTTACTGAGCACCCTTGCGCACGCCGACCGCGATGTGCTTCCCGGGAGCGGGCGGCGATGAGCGCGAGTACGGCCATGACCACGGGTACGGCGATCACTCCCAGGCGGTCGCGGGGTCGAGCGTCCTGGCCACATGGCCCTGCAGGGTGAGCGTGAGCTCAGCCGCAGCCTCGAGCTCTTCGCAGAGGTCCACAGCGCGGTCGATGTCGGTCGCGCAGACCAGGCTGCCGTGGTTGGCGAGCAGCAGGCAGTGGCTGCGCGATGCCGCCGCTTCGACACCTGCGGCGAGCGCCGCAGACCCCGGCGCCGCGTAGTCGACGAGCTCGACGCGTCCGAGCATCCGGATCCGGTAGGGCGTATACGCGGGGAGGGGGTCGTCGTCGCCCGCTCCCGCCAGGCACGACACGGCCGTCGCGGCGCGGGAGTGCAGGTGAACCACGGCCTCGATGTCCGGACGTGCGCGATATGCGGACAGGTGCATCGCCCATTCCTTCGTGGGTGTGGGGCCGGCGAGACGCGCGCCCGCCACATCGAGCACGGCGATCTCGTCGACGGTGACGCGGCCCATGGCGGATCCGGTGGGTGTGATCAGGATTCGGTCGCCGACACGCACGCTCGCATTGCCGGAGCTGCCCGGAGAGAGTCCCGCCGCGGAGAGCGCGCGGCACGCGTCCACCAACCGCTCCGCACTCATGACTCGTCCTCCACCCAGGCGCCCCCGAAGAGGTGCTCGTCACCGAAGTTCCCCGATTTGAAGCAGAGGTCGAGCTCACGGCCATCGGCATCCGTCGCCGTGGTCCACGCCACGCCGGGAGCGACGACCCTGCGCACCCGGAGGGTGGCGACACCGAGCGCTGCGGCGACAGCGCCGGATGTCTCGCCACCGGCCACGAGGATGCGGCGGACGCCGTGGCGTTCGACCGCGCGCACGGCGATCCGGGCGAGAGCGTCTTCGACGAGTTCGGCGGCGCGTTCGCGGCCCCAGTGCTGCTGCGCACGGCGGACCTCGCCGGGGTCGGCGGTCGCCGAGATCAGCGGGACACCGGATGCTGTGTCCGCGAGCGCTGTGTCGATGAAGGCGAGGGCAGCGGCGACGACGACATCCGCGTCGAGCGCGAGCGCGTCCACATCGAGGGTGAACGGCGGGCCGTCGTGGGCGGCGACCTGGGCCCGTGTTCGCTCGGAGCCGCTTCCGGACAGGATGAGCGACTCACCGTGCGGTGGCCGGTGCGGCGCGGGTGAGGTCGCAGTGCCGATCTGCCGCGCGAGTGCCACGGCGAGCCCTGCCGCACCACCGAGGAGCACACCGTCGGTGGCGGACTCTTCCGCGAGAGTGCGCGCGACGGCGTCGAGGTCAGCATCTTCCACGGCGTCGAGCAGCACGTGGCGCACACCGTCGGCTCGGAGATCGGCAAGCCGACGGGAGACCTCCTCCGCCCCCCGATGCACCTCTTCGATGCCCACCGATGCGACGGTATGCGGTGTCTGCCGGCTCAGCACCCGGACGAGGTCCGGATCGCGCATGGGGGTGAGCGGATGCTCTGCGAGCGACGATTCGGACAGCAGCCGGTCGCCGACGAAGAGGTGACCGCGATGCATCGTTCGCCCGGCGGCGGGGGTGGCCGGTGTGCCGACCGAGATCGCGCCCTGAGGCAGTTGGGCGAGTAGTGCGTCGGCGACCGGGCCGATGTTGCCGGCATCCGTCGAATCGAAAGTCGAGCAGTACTTCTGATAGAGCCGGCGCGCTCCCCACCGGCGGAGCACATCTGCGGCGGCGATGCTCTCCGCCACCGCCGCCGCGACCGGTGCGGTACGGGACTTCAGCGCCACGATCACGCAGGACGCGTCCGGAGCTTGCTGCGCATCCGGCACGCCGATCCGGATCACGACGTCGAGGCCGGCCGCTCCGACGCCTGCCGCGACATCGCACGCTCCGGTGATGTCGTCGGCGATGACACCGAGCTCGATGCTCATCCCGCGATCCTGATCTCGACCCCGGCGTCTTCGATGCGCGCCAGCGCTTCGGCGTCGGCGCTGGAGTCGGTGATCAGTGCGTCGATGAGGTCCAGGCCTGCGATGCGCACGGCCGCGCGCTGAGTGAGCTTCGTACCATCGGCGAGCAGAACGACCCTGGCGGACTGCTCCGCCAGCACGCGCTTGATTGCCGCGTCCAAGGCATTCGCCCCCCAGAGACCGTCGGCACCGACCGCGGTGGCCGAGAGGAAAGCGACGTCGCAGCGCACTCCGCGCAGCAGCTCCTCGGTCAGGGGACCCGCGAAGCTGCGGGTGTCCGGCTGATAGTGCCCACCTGCAGCGATGAGACGCGGAGACCCCGCCCTGGTGAGCGCCTCGATGATCGGGAGGGAATGCGTCACGACGGTGCTTCGAGGGAGCAGCGGGACGAGCGCGGCGACGGTCGTGCCGGCGTCCAGCGCGATCATCTCAGCGGTGGCCGCCTCCGCCGCGGCGAGCTCCGCGATGGCCTTCTTCTGCGCGGCACCCAGGGCGTCGCGGCCTTCGAACGGCACGCCTCCCGAGACGACGGTCGCCCCACCGGCCACCCGGCGCACGGTTCCCTGCTCTTCCAGCATCCGCAGATCACGCCGCACGGTCATCTCGGAGACTCCGAGTTCCTGGGCAGCGGCGATCGAAGACAGATAGCCGTCGGCGGCGATCCGCTTCTCGAGGTGAGCGCGGCGTTCGGGGGCATCGGTGTAGCGCATGGCGTCCTTCCGTCATGGCAATTATCGAACACATTTGCCTTTTCTGTTCAAAATGTCACAAACTGGGCGGGTGACACTCGTCCTGGGATTGGACATCGGCAGCACGACGACGAAGGCTGCCCTCGTCGACGTGACCGATGCGGTGACCGTCGTGCGCGTCGCCCGTCGCCCGACCCCGACGAGTGTGAACGAGCTCATCGAGACCGCCGCGGCGGTCTCGCGCGAGTGCCTCGCCGCCACGGGCGCGCCGGTCGCGGCTGTCGGCATCGCCTCGATGGCCGAGAGCGGCGCGGCCCTCGATGGCGAAGGTCGCCCCCTGACGACCTTGCTGCGGTGGAATCGCCCCGTCGACCGCGCCCACCTCGCCACCTTGCTGACCGCGCACCCGTCGCTCCCGGTCGACACCGGAGTTCCCCCGACGACCAAGCCGGCCGCGGTCACCCTGATAGCCCTTCGTGACGAAGACCCCGAGATCCACAACAGCATGCGCCACTGGGCAGGCGTCGCCGACCTCGTCGCTCATGCGCTCACGGGTGTGCGTGCGACCGATCACACCCTCGCAGCGCGGACCATGCTCGCCGGACGCGGAGACGCCTGGAACACCGAGATCGTCGAGAACCTGGGTCTGCGAGAGCACATGCTGCCGGCACTGCGCGCGCCGGGCGAACGCGTCGGCCACACGTCGGCGGAGGCCACCACCTTCGGCCTCGGCCCGGGAACGCCCGTCTACGTCGCCGGCCACGACCACACGGTCGGAGCATGGGCGGCAGGCGCACGTGGTCCAGGAGACGCCGCGGATTCCCTCGGCACATCCGAGGCGATCGTGCGCATCACCGATGCCGTCGACATCGCGCGGGCGGTCGCGGAGGGCTACTCCGTCGGCAGCACCGTGGACGGGAGGGGCACGACCATCCTCGGGGGCTCCCCCGCGTGCGGCGCCCTGCTCGCCGAGTGGGACACCGAGCATCCCGCCGATCACCTGACCCAGCGACTCGCGGCTCTCACACCCGAGTCGTGGTCGGCCTCGTCGATGATCGTGCTGCCGTACCCATCCGGGCGACAGTGCCCGGCGCCTCAGCCGCACGCGTGGCTACAGGTCTTCGGAACGGGCGACGCCGAGGAGCGGACCCGCGGGGTGCTGCAATCGCTCGTCGCACACGCCCGGTGGATGCGAGAGACGGCGGATGCACTGGCCGGCTCACCCACTGCTTCACTCACCTTGATCGGTTCGCTCGCTCTGCACGTCCCGGTCTGGGCGCCGCTCGCTGCGGCATCCGTCCCCTCCGCGTTCCGGTGCACGACCGGCGAGCCCGTCGCTGCCGGCGCCGCCCTGCTCGCCGGGGTTCGGGAAGGCATCGCATCGCCCGACGCCTCGATCCTTCCGCGCGGCACGGTGCGCCCGCTCCACACGCCCGACGGCGATGGCGACCATCGACGGTTCCTCGCGGCCGTCACCAGCCAACTCGTCACGACACACGTCACGTCACAAGGAGAACCATGACAACGCTCGATGCCATCGCCCGCCCCTCCGGCGCCTTCGCCATGGTCGCCATGGACCAACGCGAGAGCCTCCGGCACATGTTCGACGTGGCGGGACACGGCCGCCCGGCTGACGAGGTGCTCATCGACTTCAAGGTGGCGGTCGCCGAGGAACTCGCGCCCCACGCGTCCGGCTTCCTCGCTGATCGACGGTTCGGTTTCGACCGTGTGCGCGCGGCAGTTCCCGACTCGACCGGTCTGATCCTGGCCGTCGACGCGCTGGAGCAGGCCGACGGCGGGCCCGTCGAAGACACCGGACTCGACTTCGACGCCCTGAGCGACCTTCCCGATCAGGTCGACGCCCTCAAACTCCTGCTCATCTGGCGGCGCGACGCACGGCGCGACGACCGCGTGGCTCTCGCTGCGCGATTCGTCGAGGCGGCGCGTGAGCGGGGAGTGCTCTCCGTGCTGGAGCCCGTCGTTCGCGCCGCCCCCGGCGAGACGGGCTTCGACCCGGATGCCGCGATCCGTGAGGCTGCGCGCGAGCTCTCGGCGCTGTATCCGGATCTCTACAAGGCGCAGGTCCCGTTGACGGGCACCGGCGTCGAGGCCGAGCAGCGCGCCGCGAGCGCCGCGCTGAACGAATGCATGACCGGACCGTGGGTGGTGCTGTCGCAGGGCGTGGAGCGGGAGCGATTCGCGGATGCCGTGCGCGCCGCGTGCCTCGAGGGAGCGAGCGGCTTCCTCGCCGGACGAGCCTTGTGGAGCGATGTCGTCGGCAACTCCGACGTACGCGGCGAGTTGCGGGCGCGTTCGGTCGACCGGCTCACCGCGCTCGCGGAGATCGTCGACACCCACGCCCGTCCCTGGCAAGACGCATGAGCACGCGCGTCGGCGTCCTGCACACCGTCCCTGCGCTCGTGCCCGTGTTCCACGGACTGCTGGCCTCGGAGCGGGAGGACACGGAGGTCGTTCACATCGCCGACCCGACGCTCCTGTCGCGGGCGGTCGCCGCCGGCATCACGGCAGACGTCGAGGCCGACCTTCGGGTGCACCTCGCCGCGCTGCGAGACGCCGGAGCAGCCGCGGTGCTCGTGACCTGCTCGTCCATCGGCGAGGCGGCGGTGGATGCCGCGGCCGCGGTCGGGGTACGACTGGTGCGTGTCGACGCGGCGATGGCGCGCGCAGCCGTCGAGCGGGCCTCGGCCGGCTCTGGGCGCATCCTCGTGCTGGCCACCCTGCCGGCCACACTCGGTCCGACCGGCCGGCTGGTGCAGGCCGAGGCTGTCGCCGGAGAAGGCATCGAGGTCACCGCCGTGGTGGTCGAGGATGCTGCCGCCGCCCGCGCAGCGGGAGACCTCGCGCAGCACGATCGACTCATCGCCGAGGCCATCGAGAAGGCAGGTGACGTCGACGTGATCGTGCTCGCTCAGGCCTCCATGGCGACGGGCGCCGGGGGCGACGCCCGGGTGCTCACGTCTCCCGAGTCCGGCACCGCGGACTTCCTGCGAACGGTGTGAGCGTCAGCCGCGGTCGAGCACCGCACGCACGAAGGCGGGGATGACGTCTGTCGCGACTTTCGCGGCGTGCTCCTCGGCCCGGATGAGCGCCGCTTCCACGGCGGCAGCATCCGCCCCGGGCAGCCTCTCCCACAGGTCGAGTGCGCGGAGTCCGGCATCCGCCATGTCTTGCGCGGCTCGCAGCCACGGTGCGAGCGACCGTGCCGGCTCCTCCTCGGACAGGTGCGGATTCTGCCACTCGCCGAGCCGCCGCCGCAGCTCCACGGCCGCACCGGCAGAACCCGCCAGAACTTCTTCCGTCGACGCGGCGAGCGCGGCATCCATCGGCGCAGACGGAGGCCACGACGACAGCGTTCGCACGAGCGGCGCGAGCTGCGCGGCCTGCGCGTCCGCGACCAGCGGCAGAGCTGACACCGCACTTCGCGACGGCGAGTACCCCTCGGGGTTCCAGGCCCAGTCCGCGAACGCGGCGATACCGAAGCCTCCGGGCGCGTACTCGACCATCGGGTTCGTCCATGCGCCGCGGAGCCCCGATCCGGCGACGTCCGCCGCCCGGCCGGTGAGCGGCCCGAGGAACGCGCGCCCGCGGTCGAAGTCGTTCACCGGGAAGTTGTCCCAGAGCACGATCCGATCGCCGAAGACCTCCGCCGCGGCGTCGATGTCGTCACGAGAGATGTCGCCGACCACGATGTCACGGCCCGTCCACCACACGAGCACCCCGTCCGGCAGGCCGGAGGCGAAGGCGGTGCGGTAGTCCGACGCCTGCACGCCCGCGTAGTCCATCGGAACCACCAGCAGATCGCCACCGAGACTCTGGCCCACCGACTCCGCGAACCGGCGGATCGTCAGCGCGTGAGCCTCCCCGAGTCCCGCACCGTGGTCGCCGAATCGGTCTCGATCGGCGGCGTTCGTCGGGGCGGGCGGGACGTCGTCGAACAGCAGGGCGACATCGGGAATCCCGGCATCGAGCAGCTGAGTCGCCTTGGCGGCGAGACGGTCGTGTTCGGCGTCGTCGGAGAACACCATCGACCCCGCCGGATGCAGCGCGATGACGACGTCGACCCCCTCATCCCGGCCGACCCTGGCCAGCTCGACGAGCCGCGCCAGGTCGTCGTCCGGATACGGCTCCCGCCAGCGTTCGCGATGATACGGGTCGTCTTTGGGTGCGTAGACGTAGGAGTTGAGCTTCAGTCGCCCGGCGAGGCGCAGGGCAGCGAGTCGCTCGTCGTGCGACCACGGTTCACCGTAGAAGCCCTCGATGATGCCTCGACGCGGGAGCGTGGGCGAATCCTCGATCCGCACGGTCGGCACGCGCCCTTCGGCGTCGGCGAGCTGCGCGAGGGTGGCCCGCGCGTGCCGAAACCCGCGGTCGGCCGAGGCGTCGATGGCGACACCCGAAGCATCGACGTCGAGGCGGTACCCCTCGGGCGGGATCGTGTCATCCACGCGCTCGGTGATCGTGAGGTCGACGAGCGGGTGACGCGCTTCACCTCCGGAGAGGAGACGGGGAAGCGGGAGCAGGGCGAGGTGATGGATCACGGCATCGGCGTGCATGTGGGAACGTTATCACATAGAATTCTGGACATGGAAGCCGCCCCCTCGATGACGAGTGACACCGACCGGCGAACGATTCGCGGAGCCGACTACACCCTCTCCTGGCGCATCGGCGCCCGCGGGCTGGTGCGCTCCCCGTACTTCGAGTTCGCAGACGGGCAGGGCGCGCGCTGGATGCGATTGAGCGCACTGTCCAGCATCCACACCCGCGCGGCCAGGGATGAGGCCATGCGGGTCTTCGAACCGGAAGTGCGCGAAGAACCCGACGCTGTCATCGTGACGGTCCGCACGGAGTCGAGCGCCTGGCGGGACCGGATCCTCGAGATCCGCTGCACCCGCGAGGGCATCGAGGTGACGCTCGAGGCCGAGGGCGAGGGCGACCTCACCGATGTCACGCTGCTCGGCGGCGACGGCATCCTCCCCACCGGCGCGAGCGGCACGTTCCGCTCCGGGTTCGATGCGCAGTCGCTGTCGGTGCCCAGCCCGACCGAGCCCGTCGCGTTCATCCGGCCGATCTGGTCGGCCGCGTCGGTCGGGGTCGTGGGGGACGCGGATCCCGGGCGGCTCAACGGCATCTTCTCACCGCCGCCGCTCGCTCTGGCCTTCGGCCGAAGCCCCGCCACCGACCCGTTCACCCCGGGAGACGGTCCATGGCTGGCGAGTTGGCTGCGCGACGCGGTCCAGCGCCTCACGTTCACGATGATGCGTTTCGACCCGGTCGACGACGGCGCCCTGCTGCGCCTGACCTACGACGGGCACACGACCGTCTCGGGCCGGTGGCGTTCGCCGACGGTGGTGATCCGCCCGACTGCCACGCCGACCGACGCGCTTCTCGAATATCGCGCCGACCTCATCCGGCACGGATTCGCCCCGGAAGACCCCATCCATACCCAACGTTGGTGGCTGGAACCGATCTTCTGCGGCTGGGGAGCCCAGGTCGCGCGCGGCGGTGAACCGGCGCCGGAGCTCTGTCGTCAGGAGATCTACGACGAGTTCCTCGAAACGCTGGACGCCGCCGCGCTCGACCCCGGAACCATCGTCATCGACGATCGCTGGCAGGCGGAGTACGGCACGGCCGAGCCCGACACCGAGGCATGGCCCGACATGCGGGGATGGATCGACCGCCAGCACGCCGCCGGGCGCAAGGTCCTGCTGTGGTGGAAGGCCTGGGACCCCGCCGGGCTCCCGCCAGAAGAATGCATCACGGATGCTGCGGGGCGACCGGTCGCCGTCGATCCCGGCAGCCCTGCGTACACGGCTCGCCTCGCGCGGATCGTGGAGCACCTCCTCTCGCCGGACGGGATGGACGCCGACGGGTTCAAGGTCGATTTCACCCAGCGCACCCCGAGCGGAATGACGATGAGGTCAGCGCCGGACAGCGACGGGCCGTGGGGCATCGCGGCCCTGCACCGACTCGTCGCACACATCCATGACACCGCGACCCGCATCAAGCCGGACGCCCTGGTCATCACGCACACCGTGCATCCGTCGTTCGGCGCCATCGCGGGCATGATCCGCACCAACGACGTGCTCGAACATGACACCGCAGGCCGGCCGGTGTCCGTGGCAGCGCAGTTGCGCGCTCGGCACGAGATCGTCGCCGCGGTGCTGCCGCAGCATCCTGTCGACACCGACCAGTGGCCGATGCCGAGCCGCGACGAGTGGCTCGACTACGCGCGGGCTCAGGGTGGTTTCGGCGTCCCGGCTCTGTACTACCTGGAGCGGGTGGGCGAAACCGACGAGCCGATCGACATCGAGCATCTCGCCGAGATCGGACGCGTCTGGGAGCGCTATCGAGAGACCCTCGCGTGACCGCGACACAGATCGCCCGAGGTGTGTGGCGCATCGACGACACGTGCCACGTCTATCTGCTGACCGACCCGGATGAACCGTTCGGTGCGCGCGACGCCGTAGCCATCGACTTCGGCGCCGGACGGGCATTGGAAGACCTCGACGGACTCGGCATCCGTCGGGTCACCGACGTCCTGATGACGCACCACCACCGCGATCAGGGGCAGGGGCTCCCGCTCGCGGTCGAGCACGGGGCGCGCATCCACGTGCCGCCGGTGGAGCGCGAACTGTTCGACCGGGTGGAGGAGATGTGGGAGGGGCGCTCCCTCGACAATGACTACAACCTGCGTCAGGACCGCTTCTCGCTGCTCGAGTCCGTGCCGGTCCATGCGACCGTCCCGGAGTATCGGGAGCTCCTGGTCGGGCCGGTGCGAGTGCGCGTGGTCCCGACACCCGGTCACACGATCGGATCCGTCAGCTATCTGCTCGAGCGCGACGGCGAGGTGATCGCCTTCTCCGGCGACCTGATCTACGCCCCGGGCAAGGTGTGGTCCCTCGCGGCGACCCAGTGGTCGTACACGCAGAACGAGGGACCGGCGATGACGGCCCTCAGCGCGCGGATGCTGGCACGGGAAGGCGTCACGCGGTTGGCCCCGTCGCACGGCGAGGTCATGGGCGACGCGGTTCGAGCGCTCGACCTGCTGGCCGACACGATGCAGGAGTATGTCGACTCACGGCGCTCCTATCCCTGGGATCTGATGGCGCGCCTCGACGATCCCTTCGTGCCGCTCACCGAGCATCTGCTCATGAACCGCACGTCGATGTCGTGCTCCTATGTCGTGCTGTCCGAGAACGGCGAAGCGCTCATCGTCGACTACGGGTACGACATGACGACCGGCCTCGTCCCGGGCCAGGAACGCGCGAGTCGGCGGCCGTGGCTCGCGTCGCTGCCGGCGCTTCGGCGCGACCACGGCGTCACCCGCATCACCGTCGCGCTGCCCACGCACTATCACGACGATCACATCGCGGGGATGCCGCTGCTGCGCGACGTGGAGGGCACCGAGCTGTGGATTCCGGAGAACGTCGCGCCGACCATGGCGGACCCCTGGTTCGAAGACCTGCCGTGCCAGTGGTACGACCCGATCGTCGCCGACCGGGTGCTCGCACTCGATGAACCGTTCACATGGAACGAGTACACCTTCACCGCCCACGCCCAGCCCGGACACACGCTCTACGCGGTCGCGTACTCCTTGGAGATCGACGGCATCACCGTCATGTTCACCGGCGACCAGCAGGAGGGACTCGGCGGACGCGACGGGCGTCGCGACATCATGAACTATCAGTACCGGAACCTGTTCCGGTTGGGTGACTACGCGCAGAGCGCGGCGCTCTATCGCAGGATCGGGCCGGGGCTGATGGCGAGCGGGCACTGGGAGCCACGCCGCGTCGATGACGAGTACCTCGACTACCTGGCCGACTCGGGACGGACGGTGGATGACCTGCACGAACGCCTGCTGCCGCTCGCCGACGTGGGGATCGGCCCGGACGGGCAGGCCGCACGGCTCCTCCCCTACCGGCGTGCCGCGGTCGTCGACGAGCCCGCCGTCTATTCGGTGCGGCTGCGCAATCCGCTCGCGGAACATGCCGAAGCCCGAGTGTCGCTGGTGTTGCCAGTAGGCTGGCGCTCGTCCCGGCGCGAGATCGATCTTGCGCTCGGACCCCATGAGGAGGCCGACGTGCAAGTGACTGTGACACCGACTTCCGCCGGGCGGCGACACCGCCTCGCGATCGACGTGACGATCGGGCACCTGCGTCTCGGTCAGCATGCGGAGGCTCTGCTCGACGTCACGGAAGCGCACTCGTGAGCGACCGGCCGCGCCCGCCGATCGAGCGACCGACCATTCGAGAAGTCGCGCTCGCCGCGGGGGTCTCCCGTTCGACCGCCTCCCGCGCGCTGTCCGGCAACGGGTATGCCGCGCCGGAGGTGCGCGAGCGCGTGCGCGCCGTGGCGAAGGAGATCGGCTACGTCGTCGACGTCACGGCCCGCAGCCTCAAGCAGCGCACCAGCCGATCGGTCGGTCTGCTCGTCTCCGACCTCCGCAACGTCTTCTACGCGGAGCTGGCGTCCGGCATCGGCGAAGAGGCCCGCGCGCACGGCCGCACCGTGGTGCTCGTCGACCTGCGCGGCAACAGCCCCGACGAGCTCGAGGCGGCCGAGACCCTCGTGGGTTCCCGGGTATCGGGTGTGATCGCGACGCCCGTCTCGGGTGAATTGAGCGCGTATCTGAGCCGCATCGGCGTGCCGCTCATCGAAGTGGACCGCCGGTTCGATGCCGAGGGCACTGATGCGGTCGTGGTCGACAACCGGGCGGCGGCGCGCGACACGACCCTGCGACTGCTCGACGCGGGGCACCGCCGCATCGCCCTGCTCATCGACGAGACCGAGTGGACGACGGGTGACGAGCGTCAGCGCGGGTACCTCGACGCGCTCGAAGCCCGAAAGGTGCGGTCCGACGAGACGCTCATCGTGCAGGCGGGCTGGGATGCCGAGGAGGCGAAGGCTGCGGCCCTCGCGATGCTCTCGCGTCCCGATCGCCCCACGGCGGTCTTCGCGGCGAACAACGTGCTGACCGAGGGGACCTGGCGCGCAGCATCCGATCTGGGTCTTCGCGTACCCGACGATGTCAGTGTCGTGGGCTTCGACGATGCTCCGTGGATGAGCATGGTGCAGCCCGGCATCTCCACCCGGCTGCAGAATGCCGGGGCCTTGGGCGCCACCGCGCTGCGCGCTCTGCTGGAGCGGATCGAGACGCCGGATGCACCCGTGCGCACGATCGTGATGCCGACGCTCTTCCTCGACCGCGGATCGGTCGCCGCGCCCGCGGAGTGATCTCATGCCCGCCGACCGGATCCTGCAGGGCGCCGTCGGCCAGGTGCGTCTCGTGGAACGGGACGGCCGCACGCTCCTGGAGAAGCGGATGCCGGATGCCCGGCGTCACGACACCGAGGTGCGAGCGCTGCAAGCGTTGCAGGGGTCCGGCCTTCCGGTACCGGAGTTGGTGTCCGTCGAACCGGGCGCCATTCTGATGACGCTGCTGCCCGGCGAACGACTGGACGCGGGCAGCGCCGGTGAGCGTCTCGCACGGCTTCGCGCGTCGGCGCCGGTGCTGCGCCGCCTGCACGAACTGCCACCGCCTCCCGGGTTGGCACCGGCACCCGACGACGAACTCATCGTGCGGCGGTATCGGGCCGCCGGTGGCCCACCGGTGCCGCTGACGATCCCGCCATCGCAGAGTCCGGCGTTCTGTCACGGCGACTGGACCGACGGGAACGTGCTGGCCGTCGGTCGCGAGATCACCGGGTTCATCGACTGGGAAGCAGCGCACGTCGGCGATCCTCTGCGCGAACTGTCGCGTGCCGCCTGGGGTGCATCACGGAAGGATCCGCGCTCGTTCGATGCCCTGGTCGATGCGTATGGGGCCGACCGTGAGGCCGGGCCGCCGGAGTATCTGGAAGAGCTGACCGCTGATCTGGAGGGGTGGACGCAGGGCTGACGCCGAGAGGGTTGTTCGCGCGTGCGGATCTCGGCGAAACCGGCCGAGTGACGAGCCCCCTCTGGGTCACGCCGATGAGCGAGCGGACTGACAGACTGACCACGCGGCGGGATTTCATCACGTGGAGATTTGGGTCGACGATCTGTCGACCGCTCGCGCCGAGTGGGGCTGGCTGCTGCGGGCGCTCGACTTCACGCGCGAGACCGACTGGCCCGAGGGCGAGTCCTGGGCGGCCGGAGGCGCATATCTCACGTTCACCACGTCGCCGAACATGACGCCGACGACGCACGATCGCAGGGCGCCCGGCGTGAACCACCTCGCGTTCACAGCGCCGTCTCGAGACCGGGTGGACGCGATCATGTCCGGCGCCGAGGAGCACGGTTGGCGACCTCTGTACCAGGACCGGTACCCGCATGCGGGCGGACCGGACCACTACGCCGGCTGGTTGGAGAACTCCACCGGCTTCAAGGCCGAGGTCGTCGCGGAGGACGCTTCGCCGCGAACGGAGAAGCCGAAGCATGTCTGAGGGCGGATATTGCATCTTCGCGCGGCCTGCTCGGGACCACCACGACGAACTTCTTGCAGGCCGGCGCCGAGGTGCAACCGCTCGCCCTCGCGCCTGTCGGCTCCGTCGACCGCATCATCTTCACGCTGCTGGCAGGTTCCGGCGGAGCAGAAGAACTGCAGCGGATCGAGAAGCAGCTGTCCGCCTGGTCCGAGCTACCCGATCCACCCCGAATCATCGATGCGTCGACGCCGCACGACGAAGTCGCACTGCGCGTTGACGGAAGATCAGAGCACTCGCGCCGCCCTGCGCCGTGAGGCAAGCTGGCATGACCATGACCATCGCCGATGAGTTGCTGCGAGGACCGCGAGGACGTCGGCTGTGCCTCGCATACGCCACCAGGATGGACGAGCAGCTGCGTGTTGCCGTGTTCTGGCTCGGCCACGAACTCGATCCGCATCCGGGAACGATCATTCGCTTCAGAGGCGAAGACGACGCCGAAGAGGTCGAAGAGGTCCAAGACCCCGCTTTCACCGAAGCCGAGGTCGCTGAGTTCATCCGAGGGCTTGATCTGACCTCGATCTCCGCGGATGCTGCCCGCGAGGCGATGTGCGAGACGGTGGACCACGCGCGGTACTGGCAGGAACCTGACGGCGACGATGCAGTGGCCGCGCTGCCGGCGGTACGCGACGCGCTGTCATCGATTGCCGCCCGACTGGTCACCGTCCTCCCCGACCTGACAGCGCCGTCTGCACCGGCTCAGTGGGCGGTCGATTGGCGCGTCGCCTCGGACAGCGCACCCATCGAACGGTCCCCCGCTGCGCTTCTCGCCGCGTGGACCGTAGAGCAACGGGAGGACGAGGAGCGGGCCGCCTGGGAGCGTCCCAGAGACCCGCACGCCAACTTCTCAGGAACATGGTGGTCGGTGCCGTACCAGCTCCTCGCTACACGAACGAACGTGATGGATGCACTCCAGCTGGTCGAGGATTCTCTCGGCTGGGAGGTGGCGACCGTCATCCCGGTGCGCGGAACGGGGCGAATTCTCGAGCTCCGAACGGCCGACGACTGGGCGGGCCTGTGCCGCGAGTACCCCATGGAGGTGACAGCTTCTCGTCGCCACGACTGGTTCCGTGTCACGGGCCGCGACGGCACGTGGCTCATCCCTGATTGGGAACGGGTCGCCCAGCAGTGGGATGCCGTCCACCTCACGACGCTGGCCTATCTTTCCGCGGCCACGAGGCTGATCGAGGTCGATACCGAACGCGCGACCGTCATCGCCGGGTGGGGTCCGGACGCCACGGTCTGGTTGACCGACGTCGCACGCGAATGGCACGAACCACGTCAGCAGTGGAGACGAGTCGAGGGCGAGAACCTCTGGGCGCCGGAAGAGGTCGCCACCTCAGGACGCTCGGAGCGACCGATGCCTACGGCGCCGGCCTAGGGGCGACTCGAGCCTCCGTCATCCCGCCTCGACGAGGCCTGCGCGGTGCGCGAGGACGGCCGCTTCTACCCGGTTGCGAACGCGCAGCTTGATCAGGATGGCGCTCACATAGCCTTTGACCGTGCCTTCGACCAGGTGCAGACGGCGACCGATCTCGGCATTGGAGGCCCCAGCCCCGATGAGCGCGAGCACCTCGCGCTCACGATCGGACAGGACAGACGCTGCTTCGCGTGCCTCGGTGCTGCGGATCCGGTCCCCCTCGCGGTATGGGGCGATCACGTGACGCGCGATGACAGGCGAAAGGTACGCTCCGCCTGCCGCGACCGCACGAACCCCGGCGATGAGTTCTCGAGGATCTGCCGCCTTGAGGAGGAAGCCGAGCGCCCCGTCCTCGAGAGCGCGCTCGACGTAGTCGTCCTCGCCGAAGGTCGTCAACATCACGACGCGCGTGGCCGGCGCAGTGGAGCCGATCTCGGCGGCGGCGCCAAGGCCGTCAAGGCCGGGCATGCGGATGTCGAGCACGGCGATGTCGGGACGATACCTTTGCACGCCACTGATGGCCTCGTGCCCGTTCGTCGCCTCGAACACGACCTCGATATCTGGGTCAGATTCGAGAATCGCCCGCACACCGGCGCGCATCATGGCCTCGTCATCGGCGATCAGCACGCGAATCATGTCGCCCCCAACAGCATCTTCTCAACCAGCACACCATGGATGAAGCACAGCCGATATGTGGCGTCGGTGAAGTGCAGCCAGCCATCGCGCGCTGCGAAGTACTCGCACTGTGCGCCATCGGGAGCCGGGGGCTCGGTAACGACGGGGACGGGGCGGGGCGTACCGCCGGGGAGTACCGTCGCGAGCTCGTCGCGCGTCGCGCCCAAGTGGATCTCGTCGTACACGTCCGACGAGATCGCCGTCTGCGTGACCGTGATCGCTTGCACCACGATGAATCCGACGAGCGCGAGCGCGATGATCGCCGCGGGGAAGGCCGCGGTCTGCAGGAGACGGCGCCGCGCGGAGTGCGCGTTGGTTCGCACGCCGAGATCCGTCACGCCCGTGTCGGGGCGCCGTGGTTGGAGGGATGCGCGCAGTCGCAGCTCGAACCCGGTGTCGTCGGGGCCGGCGTCAATGGTCGCGCCGAGAAGTTCCGCGCGTCTCCGCAGGCTCGGGATACCGTGGCCCCCGCCCGGCGACTCAGTCCGCGTCAAGCGCGTCGAGCGCACGCGGACGATGACTTCGTCCGGCTCGCCCGGCATCACGCTGATGCTGACAGCGGAGCCTGGCGCATGGCGTGCGGAGTTTGTGAGGCCTTCGCGAACTGTGCGCACGACGAGTTCTGCGACGAGCGGGTGCGCCATGGAAAGAGTGGACCGGTCGACGTCGGCGTTGATGGTGATGCCCGCCTCGCGCGCGCCCATCACCAGTGCGTCCAGCCCATCGGCGCCGATGGGGTCAAGCCGGCCTGGACCATCATCCGGTCTGGTCATCTCCACGACATCGCGAAGTCGGCCGCTTGCGCGCACCGCCGCTTCCCGCAGCTCGCGGAAGCGTTCGAGCTGCCGCGGACTCAGATCACGCTCCAGCTCGAGCGCTCCCGCCTGTACCGCGATGAGGGCAAGCTCATGGCCGATGGTGTCGTGGAGGTCGTCGGCGATTCGCGCGCGCTCCTCGGCCTGAGCACGGTCGGCCATGAGCGTCACATCCGCTGTGCGCTGTTCGGCCCGCAATAGACGGTATCGGCCGAACCACCACGGCGAGACGATGGTCAACAGCGCGATAGCCACACTCGTCATCCAGTCTCCGAGGGGCGCGCTACCGGGAACGACGAACGACATAGGAAGAGAGAAGGCGAAGACCATCGAGAACGCCACGACTGCCGGAGCGAGTGCGGCCATGCGACGCCCGACGAGGTAGGCGGCGACGCCGGCCGGGACGAGGATGAGGACGAGCGGCGAGTCGCCCCAGCGAGCCATGGGCAAAGCGGTGGACGTCGCGACGATCAGGAGCACGACGCCAAGGGGTGTCGGCCACGCCCATTCCTTCACACGATCTCGTCGAAGCACGCTCTCATCCTAGGAACCGCAGCACTGCGACATACCTGACGAAAGTAAGGCGCACACCTGCCTTCGGTGGGATGCTCCGACCAACGGGCGGCCCGTACCGTCACAGGAATGGACCTGATCGGACTGCTCACCACTATCGTGACCGACCTCGCGGCATCACCGTGGATCTACCTCGTGGTGTTCGCCGTGTGCGTGATCGATGGGTTCTTCCCCCCGGTGCCCAGCGAGACCGTCGTCGTGGGAGCGGCGACCATCTCCGTGGCCACCAGCGAGCCTCACCTGCTCCTCCTCATCGGTGCCGCAGCGGCTGGAGCGATCGCCGGGGACAACATCGCCTACCAGCTCGGGAGGGCGCTCGGAACAGAACGCTTCACATGGATGCGCACGAATCGCGTCGTGTCGGTGGTCACGTGGGCCCGAAGAGGCCTCGATCAGCGCGGAGCCGTCCTCATCTTCGCCGCCCGCTACATCCCGGTCGGCCGCATCGCCGTCAACATGACAGCCGGAGCGACCGCCTATCCGATCCGGCGATTCCTGCCGCTCTCTGTGGCGGCGGGCATCACATGGGCCGCCTACTCAGCGATCTTCGGCATCTTCACCGGGCAATGGCTGCACGACCAGCCACTCCTAGCCATCGCGATAGCCATCGTTTTCGCGTTGCTTGTCGGCGCTGTCATCGACATCGTCATCCGCCGCTTCATCGGCCGCGGCGCGGTGACTTCAGAGCAGCATGAGATCTCCGGTGCACGTCTGCCCTGAGACGCATGGTCTATCTTCGAGCCCGGCCAGGCTCGTGAGGTGACCACGCGGGCGAACGAAGCGCCGGGCAGTGCTCAGGCGTGGGGTGATGCGCGATGTGGATCATGCTGTCGAGCGCATCACGAGCGGCGGCGAGTTCTTCCATCGCCCTGCTGATCCGGAGCCGCTCGGATTCGAGCAGCTCGAAGATCTCCGGCGATGCGGTCGCGGTATCGACGCACGGCAGGATCTGCAGGATCGTGCGGCTCGGCAACCCGGCGGTGAAGAACTGCTGGATCAGGCGCACGCGTTCCACAGCGGAGGCCGGATAGGTGCGCTGACCGGAGTCGCTGCGCTCGGACGTCAGCAGTCCCTGCTCTTCGTAGTAGCGGAGTGCTCTCGCGCTCACCCCGGCCTCTCGGGCCACATCGCCGATGCGCATCCGTTCCCCTCCTCTGTCCGGTCACGACGTACACGC
Organism: Microbacterium sp. CGR2; assembly: GCF_003626735.1. Taxonomy (NCBI): domain Bacteria; kingdom Bacillati; phylum Actinomycetota; class Actinomycetes; order Micrococcales; family Microbacteriaceae; genus Microbacterium; species Microbacterium sp. CGR2. Next base: position 745,246 of record NZ_RBHX01000001.1, read on the forward strand.
GGACTTGCCCTTGACGTCAACGTCAAGGTTTAGCGTAAGCGATACCGGCGGCACACAGGTCGTCGGATGCCGAATCGCTCGAATGGAACACGAACCCGCATGCACATCACCGACCAGATCGCCCTCGTCACGGGAGCCAACCGCGGCATCGGCCGCCAGTTCGTCCTCGAACTCCTCGACCGCGGCGCGGCCAAGGTCTACGCGACCGCTCGGCGCCCCGAAACGCTCGATTTCAACGACGCCAGAGTGGTGCCGCTGCGCCTCGACCTGCTCGATCATGAGTCGGTCGTCGCTGCGGCTCGAGCAGCGCAGGACGTGACCATCGTCGTCAACAACGCCGGAATCTCCACCGGTGCCGAGCTCGTGACCGGCGATCTCCGCGACATCCGCCGAGAGATGGAAACGCACTTCTGGGGAACTCTGGATGTGATCCGCGAGTTCGCTCCCGTTCTCGGCGCACACGGCGGCGGGGCGATCGTGAACATCCTCTCCGCGCTGTCCTGGTTCGCAGCGCCCGGAACCGGGTCCTACGCCGCTGCCAAGGCAGCCGAATGGAACATGACCAACGGCGTGCGACTCGAGCTGGCTGCGCAGGGAACGCTCGTCCAGGGAGTCCTGCTCGGCGCCGCGGAGACCGACATCGCCGCCGGGTACGACGGGCCGAAGATCGATCCGCGCGACGTGCCGCGCACCTCGCTCGATGGTCTCGAGGCCGGCTCGATCGAGATCATCGTCGACGGCTGGACGGCCATGGTGAAAGCCTCCCTGGCTAGTGACCCTGCCCCGTTCTATGAAGAGATGGTGCGGCTACTCGCCTGAGCGGCCGGGCCGGCGTGCTCAGGCGCGCCGGCCTGGGTCGGTCGGACCAATCGCCATGCCGAGCCCGGGCCTATCGACCAATCGATCCTCGACGTCGAGGCGCAAGCGGATGGCGAGGGGCCGCGTCTCGCTCTGAATACCGGGAGCCTACGCCAACCTTCCACTCGACGAAGCACCACACCTGGGATGGATGTTTCCCCGACGCTCAGCCTCGAGCCGACCTACCTGACCCGTGAGCGCGAAAGCGAGTCCGACCTCGCAGTCTGGGAGACGGAATCGCCCGCGGTCGCCGCCTACATCCAGCCGGTGGCCGCGGGCGCCCGCATCTACACCGTATTGGCCGACCAGTCCGCACCGACACGATACGACTACGAGTTGGACGTCCCAGAGGGTACGACCTTGCGCGAAAACGCACTCGGCTTCATGATCTTGGACCCAAACGGCAACAGCCTAGGTCAACTGCACTCGCCATGGGCTAGAGACTCCTCCGGAAGAGAGCTCCGCACGGGGTACGAGTGGGAGGACGGCACGCTCACCCAAGTTGTCGATCTCTCCAGCCCCGGTATCGACTACCCGGTTTTGATGGATCCTGCGTGGTCTTACACTCACACGAAGAACATTACGAACCGCACACCGTCGGAGATCAGGAGCAAGCTTCTGAGTTGCTTCAACTGCTACTTTCCTGTCGAGGGGGCCCCCGACAAATTCCCGTCGTTCAAACTGTACCTCCCCCTTGTCGTAAGGCTTTTCGTCGCTTCTCCAGTCACGTGGGACTTCAGTTGCTACATGGACACGCATCATTACGAGACTCAGGGCAACCTGTCCTGGTTCGGGTACCGATTCCTCGCCTCCTCCACGCACGTAGACGGCCAGGGATCGTCGATCGCGTTCGATTTCAATCCGCATTGGACCACCACGGACCCGACCATCCGCACTCAATTGGTTGTTTCTGCGTACATCGTGAATGATGACCCTGTTGGGCTGGGCCAGCCTGCGTACACCATCGCTGCCACTTCGACCTGGAACGGATTCGCTGCAAACCTTGACTTCAGTTGAATCGCCGATGAGGCCCATGAAGCCCTCTCTCTGGCGCATATGGCTCTTGTCCGGCTCCGTCACGGTGGGAGTCATGGTGCTCGGTGGGGCGGTCGCCGGCCCTTTCGGCTTCGCGATCATGGCGATGGGAGCGCTGTTCCTCAGCGTGCCCCTCGCGATCGTTGCTGGCGGCACTTCCCTCTTGTCTAAGCGTGGAACGCGACGATCCGACCTCACCTCCCTCGTTGCTGGCTGGCTTGCTGCCCTGCTCGCAGGGGCAGGCATCGCTGCGGCAATCGCAGCCTTACCCGGGAACGCCACCTCCGATTTGACTCCGTTCCTGACATGGCTCTTACTCCTGCTCCCGTTCGCCCTGCTCGGCGCGGGGATCGCCATCAGCGCTTGCCTGCGGCGGTGGCGCCGTTTCACGAAAGGCACCCGCTCCGGCGCTTGACTACCGCAGGTTGCGTTACGTGCGCGCTTCCTCGGCGAGCTGGTCATCAAGGTCGGCCAAATCGCCGCGAGTCCGCTCCATCAGCCTCGGAGTGAAGCGAATGATCTGCATTGACAGAACAGCGTCAGCTTCGACCGAACCGAGTCCGAACGCATCCTGCACCGCCTCCCGAGTCGCATCCCGATCACCGTTCACCTCCGCACAGACGGCGAGCAGCTCATCGGCCCGATCGAACACCGCGACATATGCGGCGAGGATCGAGCGGCGCATGCGCAGCTCCCTGGCGGCAGCGGTCTCCGTCGCGACATCGAGCAGCGCGGCGGCGACGGCATCCGGATGCGTCAGCGTCACGTAGTGACCACCGGGCACCTCGATCGGCTCGACTCCCAGCCGGTCCCGGATCTGTCGGCGCATGAACGGCGCGGGGAAGAACCGGTCATCGGCCGCCAGGATCGCGCGCGTCATGACTTTCGGATGCTGCGCCCCCGGCCACGGCTCAGACAGCCACTCTCCCTGCTGGTCTCGCTCTCGTGCGCGGGCTTCGTCGACCAACGGCGCCGGCACTCCCTCGAAGAAGGCCACCGCAGGATCGCTGTCGATCTCCTCCTGGTCGTGCCCGGTGGCGGTCCACCACTCACCGAAGGACTCCCCCGGCAGCGGGATCATGGCGGCGAGATAGACGAGTCCCGCGGCGTCGACCGCCTCGCACACGAGCGGCGCCGTGAACCCGCCGAGCGAGTGACCGACGACGATGACATGCCCGCGCTCTCCGACGGCATCCGCCACCACACGCACATAGTCGTCGAGTCCCGCCGCCGGATCCTCGATCGGCAGGTCGACGGCCACCACCTCGTGATCGGCAGCCTCCAGCAGCGGAGTGACCCGATGCCAGTCCCAGGCCGTCGAGCCGCCACCGTGTATCAACGCGAACGTCGCCATCCGATCCTCCGTCTGTTGCGCCTACGACAGCATGGCCTACACGTAAACGCAAGAGAGCTGCGCGCGTTCTCGCGAACAGAGAGCTTTGCAAACATGTGGGAACGATGTCACACTGTCTGTGAACGGTGGACGCACACCGCGGACACGGCAGGCCGGAGGAACGAATGGCAACGCAACGGAGCGTGCTGGCGCTCGACATCGGGGGCACGAAACTCGCCGTCGCCGTCGTGACACCGGACGGCCGCACACATGCTTTCCTGTCGGAGCCGACAGAGAAGCACCGCGGGCCCGAGGCGATCATCGCGCACCTGTTCGACATGGGACACCGCAGCATCGCCACGGCCGGCCTCGGCGCTCCGTCCTCGGTGGGCATCAGCTGCGGCGGGCCGCTGGACGCTGGCGCCGGAGTTCTGACGCATCCGCTGCATCTTCCCGGATGGATCGACATCCCCATCGTGGCCATGGCGGCGGCCGAGTTCGGCGTCCCCGCCGTGGTGGAGAACGACGCCACCGCAGCGGTGCTCGCCGAGCACCGCTTCGGGGCTGCGCGCGACGCGGAGATCGCGCTCTACCTGACCCTCTCCACGGGCGTCGGCGGCGGCTCCATCATCGACGGACAGCTCCATCGCGGCGCCGCGGGCAACGGAGGCGAGTTCGGCCACATCACCGTGCGCCCCGGCGGTCGGGACTGCCTGTGCGGGCGACGCGGATGCCTGGAGGCGTATGCCTCCGGCACGTCGATCGCCGCACGCGCGAACGAGCTGCTGTCGACCACAGACCGACCTTCCGCCCTGCGCGACCTCTCCGTCGTCCGCGCGGAAGACGTCTCCGCCGCGGCCCTCGCCGGCGACGCGCTCGCCACCGAGCTGTGGCAGGAGACCACCGACGTGCTGGGCCAGGCGGTGACCGACCTGGTCAACCTCTTCGAACCGCACGTCGTCGTGCTGGGCGGCGGCGTCACCCGCTCCGGGTCCCAGCTCCTCGATCCCGTGCGCGCCATCGTGCACACCACCGCCATGCCCCCTGCCGCGCGTGCCACCGTGACGCTCGCCGGCCTCGGTGACGAGGTCTGCGTCGTCGGCGCCGGTGCGCTCGCCCTCGACCTCCTGGAGGAATCCTTTGTCTGATTGGCTCGAGAACCAGCTCGACGCCCATATCCGCACCGCGACGGATGCTGCACAGTTGCTGCCCTCCGTGCGGGCGGTTGGAGCCGTGCTCATCGACGCGTTCGAGCGCGGCGGCACGCTGTACACGCTCGGCAACGGAGGAAGCGCCGCCGACGCCCAGCACTTCACCGGCGAGGTCATCGGACACTACCGTCGCGACCGACGCCCGCTGCCCGCGGTGACCCTGACGACGGACGCCACAGTGTCGACCTGCATCGCCAACGACTACGCCTTCGAGGACATCTTCTCCCGTCAGGTCGAGGCCCTCGCCCGCCCGGGTGACGTCGTGGCAGCCTTCACCACCTCCGGCCGGTCGCAGAACATCATCGACGCGCTGTCCGCCGCTCGGGCGAACGGCGCCACCACACTGCTGTTCGGCGGGGGCGACGGCGGCCCGTCACTGGCGCTCGCCGACCATGTGCTGCTCGCACCGTCAGACCAGACCCCGCGAATCCAGGAGTTGCACACCTTCCTCCTGCACGCGCTGTCCGAGATTCTGGACGCCTGGGCCGCGGGCGAGGAGCCGACGTGAGTACTGCCGAGAGCACACCCGACCCGAGTGCACCGATCGCCAACGCCCCGTCGGGGGCGCAGCCGGAAGGCCTTCCCCGCGGCGTGCGGCCGGCCGCGACCCCCGACCGCACCCTCCACATGATCGGCAACGCGCACCTCGACCCGGTGTGGCTGTGGCCGTGGCAGGAGGGATACCAGGAGGCCAGGGCGACGTTCGCGAGCGCTCTCGACCGGATGGACGAGTACCCCGACTTCGTGTTCACGTGCGATCAGATCGTGCTGCTGTCGTGGGTCGAGGAGCAGGATCCCGTCATGTTCAGCCGCATCGCCGAACGTGTCGCCGAGGGCCGCTGGGTCAACGTCGGCGGTTGGTGGGTCGAGCCCGACTGCAACATGCCGATGGGCGAATCGTTCGCCCGCCAGGGCCTCTACGGCCAGCGATTCCTCCAGTCCCGCTTCGGGCGGATCGCCACGGTCGGCATGAACGTCGATCCGTTCGGGCACAGCGTCGGCATCCCCCAGATCCTCCGCGGGCACCGTATGGACTCGTACACCTTCCTGCGCCCCGGCCCGCACGAGGGCGACCTCGACGAGACGCTCTTCCATTGGGAGTCTCCTGATGGGTCGCGCGTGCTCGCCTACCGGATCCCGTTCGAGTACTGCAGTCCGCCCGGAGACGTCTCCGGACAGACGGAGAAGTCCCTCGGCCAGCTCGACCGGTCACTGGGCTCGATGATGGTCTTCTACGGCGTCGGCAACCACGGCGGCGGACCGACGAAGGCGAACATCGACTCGATTCACCGCTACGACCGGATGGGCACCTTCGGGAGGATGACGATGTCGTCACCGCGCACGTACTTCGACGAGATGCTCACCCGCGGCGAGGGTTTCCTCGACGCGCTTCCCATCCGTCGTGACGACCTGCAGCACCACGCACCCGGGTGCTATTCGGCACACTCGGGCATCAAGGCCTGGCAGCGCAAGGCACAGCACGCGGTGCTCTCCGCCGAGCGCTGGGCCGCGGTCGAGGTCGCTCTCGGCGCCGAGGATTCCCCGCGCGGCGACCTCGAGCGGGCGTGGAAGCAGATCCTGTTCAACCAGTTCCACGACATCCTGCCAGGGTCCGCGATCGAGTCGTCCTACGACGACGCCCGCGACCAGCTCGGCGAGGCCATCGCCATCTCGAAGCGCATCATCACCCGCGCACACAACCGCATCGCGCGCCGGATCGACATCCCCATGGATGCCGCCACGCAGCCGCTCGTCGTCTTCAACCCGCATCCGTGGGCGGTCTCGACCGACGTCGACTTCCAGTTCGGTGCCCAGCCGCACGGCGTCCGCGTGGTCGACGACCAGGGCGTCGAGGTCTTCTCGCAGGCGACGCAGTCGACCGCGACCACCGGGGACCGCAGCCGCGGCGCCGTCACGTTCCGTGCCGAACTGCCCGCATTCGGGTACGCGCTGTACCGCCTGTTGCCCGGCCCCGCCCTCCCTCGCGCCTCCTCCCTGTCGGTGTCCGAAGACGGCACCGTCATCGAGAACGCGCACCTGCGCGTCGAACTCGACCCGCAGACCGGCGACGTGATCTCGCTGCGCGATAAGACCACCGGCGTCGACCCGCTGGTCGGCACGCAGGGGCAGCCGCGAACGGCGGTATGCGACGACCCGACCGACACCTGGGGTCACCGGGTCATCTCCTACGCGTGGCCAGGAGCGGCGATGACACTCGACCGCATCGTGGTGCGCGAGACCGGACCGCTGCGCTCACGCGTGCGAGTCGAGCGTTCCTGGGGCGCGAGCACTCTGGTCGAGGAGTACCTGCTGGGGCACGACTCCCGGGAACTCCGCGTCGACGTCACGCTCGATTGGCGCGAGAAGGCGCACCTGCTCAAGCTGCGGTTTCCCGTCGGCCTCGACGACCCGTCCGCCACGTACGAGGTGCCCTACGGCACGATCGAGCGTCCGGTCGACGGCGCGGAAGAGCCGGCGCAGTCCTGGGTCGATCTCACCGGCACGGTCGGCGGCACGTCCGCCGGACTGACGGTCGTCGCCACCACGAAGCACGGGTGGGACGTCTCTCCTCGTGGCACCGCCGGGATGGAGACGGCGAGCATCGGCATCACCGCGGTGCGCAGTCCGGTGTACTCCTGGCACGACCCGCGGCTGCTCGACCCTGACGGGATCTACTCGTTCCAGGATCAGGGTGTCCAGAGGTTCAGCCTCGAGCTCATCCCCCACGCGGGTGACTGGCGCAGCGCGCAACCCACTCGACGAGCAGCCGTGCTCGGCGCTCCCGTTCGCGCGCAGCAGGAGTCGTTCCACCCCGGCGATCTCGCACCCCGCTCGAGCTTCGCCGACGATGGCGCCGGTGCCGTGATGGTCACCGCGATCAAGGGCAGCGAGGATGTGCCGGCTGCGGGAGCCGCGGACATCATCGTCCGTGCGGTCGAGACGACCGGGCGACCCGCGACGGCGCGCATCGCGTTGCCCTTGATCGACCGGACGATCGAGGGCGAGTTCCGGGCGCATCAGGTCCGCACCTTCCGCATTCCGCTCGCGCCGGATGCCGAGATCGTCGAAGTCGATCTGCTCGAGTGGCCACTGGGCGAGCCGCCGGTGTGAGCGGGACGATCAGCGCTCGGATGCTGACCACCGAGATCCTGGATGCCGACCCCGCCGACTTCCGGGTCGATGTGAGGGCCGCCGGGGACCTCCGTCACATCTCGGTTCGATATGACGGCATCGCTCCTGCGAACGCGGCCCTGCGGGTGTCGGTCCGCGTGCCCGATGCGTCGAGTCCGTGGTGGCTCATCCCAGGCCTCTTCTACGGCGACAACCGCCCCGCCGACAACGACCGACCGTATCCGCGGTTCGAGGTCGCCCCGCGCGCCGACGGTCGGGGCGACGCGTTCATCAGCGACGAGTGGCATTTCCGATCGGACCGGGCGGCGACCCCGGTGGTCTTCGTCTGGCCCGACCGCTCGCTCCCGGGATTCGCGCTGTCTGCGCCGCCGGTCACCTCCCTCGGACTCACCGGTCTGGGTTTCGCCGCCGAGGGTGGCGAGGCGATCCTCAGCGCCACGTTCCCGGCACGGGAGTTTCCGGTCACCTACTATGGCGACGCCGAGCCACGCGACCCGGAGGTGCTGCGGCATCGCTTCGCCTCGGGTGACGTCGTCGCGATCACCGTCCGGCTGCACGAGCTCACGCCGGATCGTCATGACTACACGCGGGTGCTGCGGGAGATCCGCGCCGACAGCATCCGTTCGTCACCCCTCCGACCCTGGATGGACATCCCGTCCGCTGCCGCGCTGAGTGCGGAGGGCCTTCACCGCTGGCACTACGACCCCGATCCGGGCGTGCTGCTGGAGACCGTCGGCTTCGATCGTGAGGTCTCCGGGCGCGACGGCCACCCGGTCGATCGGCAGGCGATGCACGTGGGCTGGGTGTCCGGCATCCCCTGGGCCTACGCGATGCTCCGTCACGCCGAGCGGACCGACGACAGTGCGCTGCGGGAGTCCGCTGTGCGCGTCATCGACTTCTGCACCGCCGACCTGTCGCCCAGCGGCACGTTCTGGGGGGTCTGGTACCGAGATGGCGGGTGGACGCAGAGCTGGACGCCCCACCGCCGCGGGCTGCACGGTCGCACTCTCGGTGAGGGGACCCAGTTCCTCATCCGCGCGGTCGCTCTCTCCGAGCGCGACGAATGGCGGCGCGCGGTGATCTCCAATCTCGACGCGGTGGTCGCCCGACAGCGGGAGGACGGAAACCTCGGCAGCATCCATCACGCCGAAACCGGCGAAGTGCTCGTCTGGGACGGTTCGGCGGGTCTCGCCTGGGTGGGTGCCCTGGCCGAGGCGGCGGACTGGGACGAGCGCTATCTCGCCGCCGCCGTGCGTGCGGGCGAGTGGTACGCGCGTCTCGTCCTCGAGGAGGCGCTTCACGGAGCCCCCGAAGACGTCGACCGGGCGGGCACCAGTGAAGACGGGTACGTCGCGGTGATGGCCTATATGGCGTTGCACCGCGCCACCGGCGATGCGCACTGGCTCGATCTCGCCCGCCGTGCCGCCGACTTCGCGCTGTCATTCCGGTACACGTACGACGTCGAGTTCCCGGCCAGCTCGATGCTCGGGATGTTCGACTTCGGCACTCGAGGAGCCGACCAGGCCTCGCCCTCGAATCAGCATCTCCACGCCTACGGACTGGTGATGACCCGAGAGATGCTGCAGCTGGCGGATGCCCTCGGCGACCCGCACTATCGTGAGCGGGCCCTGGAGTCACTCGCCTGCTTCCGGCAGTTCGTCGCTCGTTTCGACGGCGACTTCAACGCGTATCGCGGCATGGTCACCGAGCGGTACTACCAGACCGAGTGTTTCCAGCCGAAGGGGATGCTGCTCACGCTCTCGCACGCGTGGAGCGCCGGCGTCCTGCTGCTGGGCTGTGAAGACGCGATCGCCGCCCACGTCACGGACTGAATCGCGAACGCCTCCTGTCAAGCCCCTCGGCGGGTGTCGCCGCTCGCCGCAGGATGGGGGCGACCCCGAAGGAGGCGCGATGGACGTCATTCTGGTGCCCGGCCTGTGGCTGGACGGTTCGTCGTGGCAGGACGTGTCGGCAAAGCTGCGTGCGGCGGGTCACGTACCGCATCCGTTGACGCTTCGGGGACTGACCGCACGCACCGCCGACCGCTCGGGGGTGATGCTCGCCGATCACGTCTCCCTCATCACGAACACCATCGACCAGATGGGCGGACCGGTGGCACTCGTCGGACACGCGGAGGCGTGCGGCCTGGTCCACGCAGCCGTCAATCGTCGCCCCGATCGCGTGGCCCGCGCCTTCCACATCGGCGGTCTGCCGAGCGCGGACGGGACCTACGTCTTCACGGGATTCGCTGCCGAAGCGCACCGCGAAACCGCCGACCTCGAGCGCCGGTGCACGCACGATGCGGCCTTGGCAGCCCTGCGCGAGCGTCAACGAGCGGGATACGGCAACGGCATCGACTCTCGACAGCGCCTGACCGATGAACGGCGCTTCGATGTTCCAGCCACCGTCGTCGCCACCCAATACACGACGGATGACGTGCGGCGCTGGACGACGGAGAACGACGATCCCGCGCGCGAGTTGACCCGCATGCGTGACCTCACCCTCATCGACCTCCCGGCAGGGCACTGGCCTCAGATGGAGTGCTGTGACGACGTCGCGCGCATCATCATCGAGGCCCTCCCGACGGGCACGCACTCGGCCGCCGCGTGACCCGAGGTCAGGCGATCGCCTGCACGCGTGCCGCGTTGCGGACCTCCACGACGGTCTTGTTCTCTGCGGACTCGTAGGCGGCGAGGATGACGCCGAGCACGTCGATGCCTTCGACGTGCGTCTGGATCGGGCGACGTCCGTCGCGGAGGCACTCGGCGAAGTGCGCGACCTCCGCGGCGAACTCGTGCACGGGTTCGAACGTCGTGGTCACCGGGTCTTCCCCGCGCACTCGCGAGACGAGGGTGGTGCCGTCCGAAGTCAGCGACCCCTTCTCTCCCACGAGCGAGAACTTCTCGGTCCCCACCGCCGCCTGGTACGCCCAGCTGGTCGTGACGTGACCGACGACGCCGTTGTCGTACCGGACGAGCACCTGGGCCGAGTCTTCGCCCTCCATGAACGCCAGCCGGTGGCGCGACAGGATCGCCGTCACCTCCAGGGGCGTTCCGCCGGCGAGATGCTGCAGCAGGTACAGCGGGTGGTAGCCGGTGTCGATGAGTTCGCCGCCGCCCGCCGTCGCGGCGTGCGCCCGCCAGCCCATGCTCTCGACTGTGAAGTCGTTGAAGAAGCTGTCTGTGGTGCGCACCTCGTACACGCGACCGAGCACCCCACTCTCGACCAGTTCCTTCGCGGCGGCGACAGCCGGGAGGAAGAGCTGATTGTGTGCGCACATCACGGTCACGCCGCTGCGTTCGACAGCGGCGGCGATCGCCTCCGCCTCCTCGAGCGTCAGGCACAGCGGCTTCTCGCACAGCACATGCAGTCCGGCATCCGCGGCGGCGATGACAGCCTCCGCGTGGAGATGGTGTGGCAGGCAGATGTCGACGGCATCCAGACCGCCGTCCGCGATCATGTCGCGATAGTCCCTGTAGATGCGTACGTCCGCGTCATCGCCGCGTCGCTTCTCGGCGTTCGCCACCACCGGGTCTGCGATCGCCGCGAACGTGACGGTGTCGGGATTGCGACGGTAGCCCGCCACGTGCGCGCCGGCGATGCCGCCGGCGCCGATGAGGCCGATCCGGACCTTGGCGGTGGTGGAGGTGGTCATGACTGTCCTTTCCCTGCTTCGGTGGATGCTGCCTGATTCGCGGCGACCACGAACCGGGTGAGATCGATGGCGGCCTGAAGGTTCTGCGTGGTGTCGGCATCGCCGCGGATCGCATCGACCCAGAGCTCGAAGGGACTGGCCGCGGCCGCGTCGAACGGCACCGGCGTCCACTCCTCGCCGAAACGACCGCCCTTGGCGATGAGCGTCTCCTGGCCGAAGCCGTACAGCAGCGACGCGTCGGTCCCGCGCAGTTCGAGCGCGAAGGAGCCGGGCGTCGTCACGAAGCTCGCCTCTGCGACTCCGAGCGCCCCGCCCGGATAGCGTGCGACGACGACGGCGTTGTCCTCGACGGCGCGGCCTGTGACGTGGCCGTACGCCGCGGTGATCAGGTCGGGGTGCGCGCCGAGGAAGCGCTGCACGAGATATGCGGGGTGACAGCCGAGGTCGGCGAAAGCTCCGCCGATGGCCGCGACGGGGTCGGCGAAGCGCTCGGGCAGCCATCCGCCGAGCCACCCGTCGTGCGCCATGCGCACCCGGGCGTAGGTCAGGTCGCCGAGAGCGCCTGCCTCGATCAGTCGCGTCGCCGTCGTGACGACGGGTTCCGCAAGCCGGGGAAGGGAGACGGCGAGAGCCACCCCCTGCTCGCGCGCGGCATCGACGAGTGCCGCCGATTCCGCGACGGTCGGGGCGAGGAGCTTCTCGGTGAACACGTGCTTTCCGGCGGCGATCGCCCGACCGATCACGTCGGTGTGCTCGTTCGTCGCCGTCGTCACTGTGATGGCGTCGACGTCGGAGCGCGCGAGGAGAGCATCCAGGCTGCCGGCACGGTCCACATCCAGCCGCTGGGCTCCCTCGATCCCGCGTTCGACATCCGGGTCCCAGGCGGCCACCAGACGTGTGGCCGGGTGCTCGGTCGTCTCCCTCGCATAGTCGTCCGCATGGACATGCCAGAAACCGACGACGGCGACGCCAATGGTGTCAGTCAAGAATCACTCCTTCGTGAGAATGTGGCAACGTTACCATGTGCTCCCAGACTGCCCGAAGGATCGCGGCGCGTGCCAGGATGAAACGAGCTGACCGGGGAGGGTGAAGCCGATGTTCGACGAGCGAAGACGACAAGAAGCACTCGAGGAACTGGGGATCCTCGATACACCGCGCGACGAGCGCATCGATAGAGTGGCACGACTGGCCAAAGAGATGTTCGGTGTGCCCATGGTGAGCGTCTCGCTACTCGACCGTGACCGGCAGTGGCGCAAGACCGAGATCGGCCTCGGCGGATCGGAAGCTCCTCGCCAGGATTCGTTCTGCGACTACACCGTCCGACAGGACCGCACCGTGGTCATCGAAGACGCCAGCACGACCGACATCTTCGCCGACAACCCGTTCGTCATGGGCGACCCCCACCTCCGATTCTACGCCGGACATCCGCTGCACGCCCCGGGCGGAGAGCCCATCGGGACGCTGTGCGTGCTCGACACCAAGCCGCACACTCTCTCGGACGCGCAGCTCGGTCTGCTCCGCGATCTGGCCTTCTGGGTGCAGACCGAACTCGCCAACGACGCCGAGCTCGACCACGCCGCTGTGATCCAGAGCGCACTCCGCCCGCACACCCATCCCGAGATCGACGGCTACACGATCGCCGGCGGCGCCGCCTCCCTGGGCCGCCTCGCCGGCGACTACTACGACCTCAACGTGCACCGCGGAGCACTGCGCATCACACTCGCCGATGCGATGGGCAAGGGCACCGGCCCGGCGCTGATCGCCGCCAGCGTGCGTGCGTCGTTGCGCACGGCTCCGGATCGCACGCTGGCCGAAGCGATCGCCGACGCCGACCGACTGCTCGAGGAAGACCTCGCCGACACCGCGATGTTCGTCACCGCGGTGCATGCGGAACTGCAGCCGAAGACGGGCGAGCTGCAGGTCATCGACGCCGGCCACAGCTTGGCCTTCATCGTGCGGGCGGACGGCTCGTGGGAGCATCTGCGCTCCACCAGCCTGCCACTCGGCATGGGGATGGGACTGGATCCGCCGGAGGTGCGCGCACCACGCACCACGCACCTCGGACCCGGCGATGCCTTCATCTGCTGCAGCGACGGACTCCTCGACGTGCTCGATCCCGATGATCCGTTCGCGCACGTCTACCGCGTGTTGACGACCCTCGGCCCGGACGGGGCGATCCGAGAGGCGTTGCGGCTGGCGAGCGACGACCGGGCGACCGACGACATCACCGTCGTGGTGGTGCGGAGGGATCGGTGACCGCCCGCTTCGCGACGATCCGCGTCCTGGCGCTGCTGTCCGTCCTGCTCGGGGTCAACTACGTCGCCTGGCGATGGCTCGAATCCGTGAACTGGTCGGCGTGGTGGATCGCGGTCCCGCTCGTGATCGCGGAGACGTACAGCCTGATCGACACCTTCCTGTTCTGCCTGACGATGTGGCGTGCCCGCGAACGTCCGGCGCCGGTGTCGCCTCCACAAGGCACCGTCGACGTCTTCATCGCCACATACAACGAGCCGATCGAACTGGTCATGACGACGGCGCGCGCCGCGCGCCGCATCGCCTACCCACATTCCACCTGGATCCTCGACGACGGGTCACGTCCCGAGCTCGAAGCCGCAGCCCGCGAGGCCGGCGTCGGCTATCTGACCCGCTCGGAGGATTGGGAGGGGAAGCCGCGGCACGCCAAGGCGGGAAACCTCAACAGCGCGCTCTTCCAGACCGACGGCGAGTTCCTGCTGATCCTGGACGCCGACCAGATCCCCGACCCGCTCATCCTGCACCGCACCCTCGGCTACTTCGCCGACGACCCGGCAGTCGCGGTCGTACAGACCCCGCAGTGGTTCTTCAACGTCGACGAGGCAGACCCCCTCGGGGCCCAGGCTCCCCTCTTCTACGGTCCGATCCAACAGGGCAAAGATGGCTGGAACGCCGCATTCTTCTGCGGATCGAATGCCGTGCTGCGGCGCGAGGCCCTCATGCAACTCGGCATCATCGGGTACGTGCGCACCGTCACCGATTCGGCGGCCCGCGCGCTGAAGGCCGCCGAGACGCTGATCACGCGCGAAGCCCAGGCCGCGAAAGACGGCAACCTCGGGCTGGAGCTCAGCGCCCTGCGCATCGCGATCACCCGTGGACGCAAAGACCTCGCCGCCGGCCAGCCGGTCTCGGATGTCGCGGATCGCGTACGACAGGCAGTCGATCACGCCTCCCGCATCCTGGTCGCGCAGGACCTCGATTCCATCCGCGCCGACCTGGAAGAGATCGGCCGACTGCCGCTGCAGCACGACGCCGAGCTCGATTCGGTGATCGTCGACGAAGCGGGGCTCGACGCGCTCGCGGCATCCCACCTGTCCCCGGTCACCGCGGTCGACGCCGTTCGGGGCCTCCTCGACGAGCTGCGCCTGGATCGGGGCGCCGAGGCGCAGCCGATACTGCCGCTCGCGACGATCTCGGTCACCGAAGACATGGCCACCGCGATGCAGCTGCACTCGCTGGGCTGGCGCAGCGTGTATCACCACGAGATCCTGGCCAAGGGGCTCGCGCCGGAGGATCTGCGGACGATGCTCACCCAGCGCCTGCGATGGGCGCAGGGCACCCTGCAGGTGATGCTGCGCGACAATCCGCTGGTCAAGCGCGGACTTTCGGCCGGCCAGCGCCTGATGTACTTCGCCACGATGTGGAGCTACCTGTCGGGGTTCGCAGCGATCGTGTACCTCGCCGCGCCCGTCGTCTATCTGGTCGGGGGCATCCTGCCCGTGACCGCCTGGTCGGTCGACTTCTTCGTCCGGTTCCTCCCGTACTTCATCGTCAACCAGGTGCTGTTCCTGGTCATCGCGAAGGGCGTGCGCACCTGGCGCGGGCAGCAGTATTCGCTGGCCCTCTTCCCGGTGTGGATCCGCGCCTGCTGGACGGCGTTCGCGAACGTCGTGTTCGGGCGACCGCTGTCGTTCGCGGTGACGAAGAAAGACGGTCGTGACACCCGCGGCGTGCCATGGCGTGAGATCTGGCCGCAGTTGACGGCCATCGCCGTGCTGAGCATCGCCCTGGTCATCGGAGTGATCCGTGTGTTCGCCGGCACGGCGGACGGCATCGGGACGCTGGTCAACACCGCATGGGTCCTCTACGACCTCCTCGTCCTCAGCGTGATCATCCAGGCCGCGCGGTATCGCGGACCTTCCGCACAGATCCTCGAAAAGGAGTCGAATGAACATCACCACGGATGACAGAGGCGGATACGCCGTCATCGCGATCGCCGGCCGCTTGACGGCATCCGGCGCCTCCCTGCTGCGCAACGCTGTGAGCGACCTCGTCACCGCCGGGCAACCACGAATCGCGGTCGATCTGAGCGGGACGGAATTCGTGGACTCCTCCGGACTCGGTGCGCTCATCGGCGGCCTCAAGAGCGCACGGGTCGCGGGTGGAGATCTGCGGATCGCAGCGGTGCCGGATGCCGTGCGCACGGTGCTGCACCTCACGAACCTCGATCGGGTGCTCCGGGACTACCCCACGCCGGACGCGGCGTTCGATGAACACTGACCAGCCGGGCTTTCACATCGACGGACCCGCCGGGCTCGCCATGGTCGATCGCGCGCTCGACCAACTCGACCTGCTGTGGGCACGCAGCCCTGAGGTCTCGGCGGAGGACCGGACCCTCTTCACCCTGGCGGTGAGCGAGGTCGCGACGAACGTCGTCCAGCACAACGGGACGGCTCCGGTGACGATGACCGTGGACGTGCGGGTCGCGGGTGACGTCCTCTGCGCCGACATCACGGACTCGGCCCCGCCGGCATCGATCGAATGGCGGGACGTCGCGATGCCCGACGCGGACAGCGAGAGTGGCCGAGGGCTCGCCCTCGCGCGGGCCGCACTCGACGAGTTCAGCCACACGTTCGACGAGCACGGAAACACCTGGACTCTGCGGCGCCACCTCACCCTGGCGAGCTGAGCGTCAACACCCTCAGCGGTACGCGGCCACGACCTGTGCCACCGCGGCGCGCTCGGCCTCCGTCGGCTCGGCGATCGCCATCCGGCAGTGCGTGTCCACGACATCGAGGACGCGATACGCCTCCTTCATCCGCGCCATGTCGCCGCCGATGAGCGACACCACGTCGTCGACCGCGTCCTGGGCGGCGGCGATCGCGAGCGTTTCTCCGGAACGCCCGGCATCCGCCAGCGCCCGGAACGGCTTCGGCGTGACGGAGGAGACCCCCGAGACCACACCCTGCGCACCGACCTCGACCGCCGCGATCAGATCACGGTCGGCTCCGGTATAGAGCTCGAAGTCGGCGGGCACCGCGGCCCGGTAGGCGGCGATGTCGCCGAGCGAGAGTTCGCTGATCTTCGCACCGACGACGTTCGGCAGCGCCGACAGACGCACCAGCAGCTCGGGCGACACCGGATTTCCACTTCGGGCCGGGTAGATGTACACGTACAGCCGCCCGTCGCCGACGGCATCCGACACCGCGCGGTAGTACTCGAAGATGGCGTCGTCCGCGGACGGAAGGTAGTACGGGGTGAGGGCGGCGAACTCCGTGGCGCCCAGCTCTCGCGCGGTGCGGGTCAGACGCACGGCCTCGAACGCGCTCGGTCGCCCGACATGAACGATCACGCGCATCCGGTCCTTCAGCTCGTCGAGTGCGGCCCCGACCAGAGCCGCGAACTCCTCAGCATCCACAGCGGGGAACTCGCCTGTGGTGCCGAGGACGAACGCCCCCTCGTTACCCGACTTGCCGACGAACCGGAAGATCGCACGCGACCCCTCGAGATCGAGGGTCCCGTCGCGGTGGAACGCAGTGGGGACGGCGGTCAGGATGTCGTAGCGGGTCACTTCTTGTTCTCCTTGGAGTTCTTGCGGGACGTGCGGCGGGTGGGCGCTTCGACGTTGCGGACGGTCGAGGTGAGCAGGTCGGGGTCGGCGGCGAGTTCACCGTGCGCCTTCTCGATCTGCACGACGCTCTCGGTGTGGAGGATCGAATCCGCCAGCGCAGCCCGCTCGGCCCGCGGCCTTCGCGCGGCACGGATCGCCGGCATCACGATCGACAGGATCGCCAGTGCGAGCAGGATGATGGCGATCGGGCTGACCACCTCGAAGAACGGCCGCGTCGGCAGGATGGCCAGCGTCCTGGCGAGGTTCTCCTCGGCGAGCGGGCCGAGGAGAAGCCCGAGCACGACGGGGCCGGCGGGGACCTGCATGCGCTTGAACAGCACGCCGATCACACCGAAGACCAGCATCGTCACGACCGTGGAGAGGCTGTTCGACGTGGCATAGGTGCCGATGATGCAGAAGATCAGGATGCCGCTCCACAGATACGGTTGCGGCACGTCGAGAAGCTTCACCATGCCCTTCATGCGCACGAGGCTCAGCACCAGCGACAGGATCGTCGCGACCAGCATGATCCCGACGATCGACACGACGAGGTCGGGCCGGTTGGTGAAGAGCGTCGGGCCCGGCGTGATGCCCCAGATGATCATGGAGCCGATCATCACCGCCATGACCGAGTCGCCGGGAATACCGAGCGCCATGGTCGTGGTGAGCGATCCGCCGAGGGTCGCGCTGGATGCGGTGTCACTGGCCGCGACGCCCTCGATCGAGCCCTTCCCGAACATCTCGGGATGCTTCGAGACCTTCCGCGCACGCTCCCAGCCGATGAGTCCGGCGATGTCTCCGCCGGCGGCCGGGATGAGCCCCACTCCGAGGCCGACCGCACCGCCGACGGCGGTCGCGCGTCCGCTCTGCTTCAGCTCCGAGCGGTTCGGCCACCAGCGCCCGAGACTCGAGATCGGTCGCACGTTCGAGGCGCGATGAGTGAGCAGCTGATCGAACAGTTCCGCGATACCGAAGAGTCCGATGATGACCGCGATGAAGTTCACGCCTTCGACCAGTTCGAGCACGTCGAACGTGAAACGCTGGTCGGCGGTCGCGGCGTAGGTGCCGACGGTGCCGAGCATCAGCCCGAAGAGCCCGGCGAAGATGCCCTTGAGCATCGACTTCGACGAGATGCCGATCATGATGGCGATGCCGAAGACGACGAGGGCGAACAGCTCCGGCGACTTGAAGTAGTCGCGGGCGAAGCTGGCGATGGGCACCGCGGCGACGGCGAACAGCACGAGCGAGGCGAGCATGCCGACGGCCGAGACGAGCGCGGAGATGGTGAGCGCCAGGCCGGCACGACCCTGCTTCGCCATGGGATAGCCGTCGAGGGTGGTGGCGATGGATGCCGGCGTGCCCGGGGTGTTGATGAGGATCGAGGGCACCCGGTCACCGAAGTTGGCGGCGACATAGATGGTCAGGAGTACCGCGAGTCCCTGCACCGGTTCGAGCGTCATGGTGAAGCCGGCGGCGAGCGCCACCGCCATCGTCGCGGTGATGCCGGGGAAGGCCCCGACCATGAAGCCGAGCACGAGCCCGACGAGCATGTACAGCAGGATGGAGATGTCGAGGAGCGAGTTGAGCCCCTCCATGAGTGCGTTCACAGCGGAATCCTCAGGAGCATTCCGAACACGATGTAGACGAACGCCGTGACGGAGACGCAGTAGATGACGAGGCTCACCCAGCGGCGGTGGCCGTAGACGACCATCAAGGCGGCCATGAGCAGGGCTGCGGCGATCGGGAAGATCTCGATGCGGTAGCCGAAGAGGATCACGGAGCCCAGCGACCACAGGGCGATGAAGGCACCGGTGATCCCGAGAGTGGCGACGACGCGGACGTACCCGCCCGGCTGGATGCGCTCGAGATCTTCCCGCCCGGGCGCCGGGCGGGTGAGGGCGACCGCGAGGATCGCGAGGGCGACGACGACGCCGCTGACTCCGATGACCATGGGCCAGAAGCGTGCGTCGATCTGGCCGGCCGCCGCCTCACGACGCAGCGGGATCTGCGTCGTGAGGAACAGGTATCCGGCGGTGAAGGCCAGAGCGGCGACGCCGAACGTGATCTCGAGCGGTCGCGAGGCAGGTGCCCCCTGATGCTCGTCCGGTACGGCGGCGTTCACGGGATGCCTCAGCCCAGGAGGTCTTGGAACAGCGTGAACTGCTCGTCGACGTAGGTGGTCCATTCGGCCGAGTCGCGGTAGACGACCAGGTTTCCGGCATCCTTCTGGAACTGCTGGTACGCGTCGGAGTCGACGGCCTCCTTCACGGCGGCCTCGAGCTTCTCCTTCACGTCGTCGGGCAGACCCTTCGGTGCGTAGATCCCGCCCCAGCCACCGAAGGCGACGTCCTCACCGAGGGCTTCTTCGACCGTGGGAACGTCTGCGGCGTCGGGGTGCCGCTCACCGTGCATGACGCCGAGGATGCGGACTGCTTCGCCCTGCGCGAGCGCTTCTCCGAGTCCGGAGACAGCGGCGACGGTCTCACCCGATGCTGCAGCCGCGACAGCGGTCGCGCCGCCGTCGTAGGGCACGGGGGTGAATTCGGCTCCGGTGGCTTCGCCGAGTCCGACGGTCGCGGCCTCCCAGATGGAACCGGCGCCGGAGTTCGCGACAGTCACGGCCCCCGACTCCGCCTGTGTGACGAGGTCTTCGAGGGACTCGATACCGCTGTTCGCGCCGACGGTGATGACGCCGGGGGCGAGCATGATCTGACCGAGCAGATCGAAGTTCTCGGGAAGCACGTCGGCGCTCTGAGTCGTGTTGAGCATCGCGATCTCGACGGGCGCGAAGCCGATGACGTATCCGTCCGGGTCCTGAGAGCCGACGTACTCCATGGCGAGCGCTCCGGCAGCCCCGGGCATGTTCTCGGGGATGACGCTCACGCCGAGGATCTTCTCGAGCTCGGTGGCGAGGGCGCGCGAGGACAGGTCGGATCCCCCGCCCGGGTTGGCCTGGATGATCAGGCGGATGTCCTTCTCGGGGAAGGACGACTCCGCGGTGTCACCCTCTTCGACCTTGGTGCAAGCCGACAGAACCAGAGCGGTGGCGGCGAGAGCGGCGATGGCGGCGGCCGCTCGAGTGATGCGCGTGCGGGGCATCTTTGCTCCTCTACGTTGATCGACCGTGTTGTCGACATCGCGAGAATAGCAGTGTTGACTGTTAACAGTCAACACTGGTACGACTAGCACAGATGGAGCTACATCGCCTCCCCCTGGAACGGTTTCGGGCAGGCTGGCACCGTGAAGGCATGACAGATCTTCTGCGCGATGACTCCCTGTCCCTGCTGACTCGCGGCTACGGTTTCGGCGCGCGCATCTGGCAGCGCGTTCACACCGGCGCACGGTCGGCTCCCATGCGCCTGCTCGGACGCGAGGCCTTGTTCGTGCGGGGAGCCGAAGGCGTCAGTCTCTTCTACGACGAGTCGCGCATTCGCCGCCACGGCGCGATGCCGGCGTTCGTGCAGGAGACGCTGTTCGGCCACGGCTCGGTGCACAGTCTCGACGGCGACGAGCACCGCCACCGGAAATCCACGTTCCTCGACGTGGCCTACGAAGACGCCCAGGTCGAACGACTGACGCCGCACCTGGAGCGCGAGTGGCAGGCGGAGCTCGACGCGTGGGCCGACGGCACCAGCCAGCGCAGCGCCTACGACGCAGCCGTCGGCGCACTGGGGCGCGCCATCATGCGCTGGGCGGGGCTGCCGGGGACCACCGCCGCCAAGACTCGTTGGGCGGAAAGACTCGCACAGGTCGTCGACGGCTTCGGCACCCCCTACTCCCCGAGCTTCCTTATGGCGGTGTTGAACCGCGGTTGGTCCGACCGTCATGCGATGCACCTCATCGAGGCGGTGCGTGCGGGTGAGCTCGAAGCCACGGAGGGCACCGCTCTGCACGAATGGGCCTGGCACCGCGGAGAGGATGGCGCTCTGCTGTCGCCGCGACTCGCGGGCATCGAACTGCAGAACGTGCTGCGACCGACGATCGCGGTCGCGCGTTTCGTCGCCTTCGCGGCGAAGGAGCTGCACGACCGTCCCGAGTGGCGCGCACGGATCGCGGTCGAGACGGAAGAGCGTGGCGCGCTTGTCGGCGGCCCCCTGGCCACTGCCTTCGCGCAGGAGATCCGCCGTACGGCACCCTTCGTGCCGATGCTGCCGGGATGGGCGATCACCGACATCGAGCTCGACGGTGAGCAGGTCTCCGCCGGCGGGCGGGTCGTGCTCGACATCCTCGGGACCGACACGGATGCGCGCTCGTGGCGGCACCCGGAGAAGTTCGACCCGGAGCGTTTCGTCGGCCTCGACGACTACGAGGCACTCCGGGTGTTCATCCCCCACGGCGGCGGCGACGTGGCCACCGGACACCGCTGCCCGGGCGAGAAGCTCGCGATCGCGGGTCTCGCCGCAGCGGTCGCCGCGATGAGCGACCCCCGCGTGACGATCCTCGACGACGGACTCGACGTGAATGAGAGGCGGCTTCCGACGAAGCCGCGGTCGGGCGGGCGCGTGCGCGCCGCGGGGGCGACCGGGGAATCCCGCTGCCCGTTCCACTGAGTCAGCGGTCCGGGGCGCGTCAGCGGTCGGCGTCGCGTCAGCGGTCCGCGATCTCGCTCAGCATTCGATCCCTGGCTCCGTCGAGGTGGGCCGACAGCACGGCGGCCGCCTCTGCCGGTTCACCGACGCGCATGACCTCCATGAGCCGCGCATGATCGGAGGCCGACTCGTGCAGATCCTCGTCGTGATTGATCGTGACCTCCAGGAGAGCGGCGAAGGTGGGTGAGTACTGATCCCACGCGCCATGCAGACGCGGATGGTCGGCGAGTGCGTAGATCTCGGAGTGGAACTCGAGGTCGGCTGTGACGAAGGCGGCGTGGTCACCGGCATCCGCTGCTTCGCCCATACGGGTGACGGCCGCAGCCATCGCCCCCCATCGCGCGTCATCCTCGACCCGCATCGCGCGAGACAACGCGAGTTGCTCGAGAGCGCCCCGCAGGCTGTAGAGCTGGTCGACATCGTCGCGCGTGAGACCGGTGATGTACACGCCGCGCGGGCGCTGCACCTCGACGAGCTTCTCGAAGCTGAGCTGGGTGAGCGCATCGCGGATAGGACCGCGGCTCACGGCGAACTCCTCGGCCAGCGCCTCTTCGGTGAGGCGGGCGCCCGGGGCGAGGTCTCCGCGCACGATCCGCTGCCGCAGCACCTGGGCCACCTGCGCGCCGAGGGATTCGCCCCGCTTGACGGTCTGGCTCACGGTGACCTCCTGTTAACTGTTGACAGGATACACACCTGGTGCCGACACTCTAGTCGCGGTCGCGCGGGTTCCAGAGCACGACGTCGGTGGAGCGGCGCATGCGGCGGCCGGACGCCATCGGGAAGACTCCCGCGGAACCTGCCGCGAACACCCGCACGCCCGGGCGGTTCTCGCGCTCCGCCCGCAGCGCGCTCTCAAGGGCCGAGATGCGGCCGCGCAGCATCCGGTTCTCATCCTCGAGGTCGAGCAACCGCGCGATGGCGGGAAGGCTGACCCCCTCGGAGGAAAGATGGGCGACCTGTCGGAGCTGTTCGATGTTGCGGGTCGAGTAACGCCGCGACCCGCCGGACGTGCGCCCGGGCACGACGAGTCCGATCCTGTCGTACTGCCGCAGAGTCTGCGGGTGCATGCCCGCGAGCTCGGCCGCCACGGCGATCGCGAACACCGGGGTGTCGGCGTCGATGCCTCGCTCAGCCACGGCACCCCACCCCCGCCCCGGTGTCGCGCATCGTCATCGTCGGGCCTTCGCCATCAGGTCGGCGCGAGGGTTCTCGGCAGGCTCGAGAGCATGGAACTTCTCGAGCGCTTCGCGGGCCGCTTCGTCGAGGTGCGTCGGCACGGCGACCTGGAGCTCGGCGAGCAGGTCGCCGGTGCCCTTCGACGTCGTGACACCGCGGCCCTTGACCCGCAGCACCCGCCCGGAGGGGGTGCCCGGCGCGACGCGCAGCTTGACCACGTCGCCACCGAGCGTGGGCACCTCGATGGTTGCCCCGAGGGCGGCTTCCGTGAAGGTCACCGGCACGACGACGCGAAGGTTGAGACCCTCGCGCGTGAACACCGGGTGCGGACGCACGGCGATCTGCACGACGATGTCGCCGCTCTCGCCGCCGTCGGGCGAGGGACGACCTCGCCCGCGCAACCGGATCTTCTGCCCATCGGCGACGCCGGCCGGGATCTTCACTTTGAACGGCTTGCCGTCTTCGCCCTGCAGAGAGATGGTCTCGCCCTGCACCGCGGTGACGAAGTCGAGGGTCGTTCGGGCGGTGACATCGGCGCCCTTCTGCGGACCGCCGAAGCCCCGGTAGCCGCCGGACGTCTGCCCGAAGCGACCGGAGCCGAAAGTCCCGCCCTGACCCTGGTTGAACATCGCGAAGATGTCTTCGAAGTCGGCGTTCTGCGCCCGGCCCTGCTGACCGAATCGGCTGAACACGTCTTCGAAGCCGCCGGCGCCCGCGCGGCTCGCCGTGAAGCGGGCGCCCGAGCCCATCGCGCGGATCTCGTCGTATTCCTTGCGCTGGTCGGCGTCGGAGAGCACCGAGTACGCCTCGCTGATCTCCTTGAACTTCGCCTCGGCCGCAGCATCCCCCTGATTGGAGTCTGGGTGATACTTGCGGGCGAGCTTGCGATACGTCTTCTTGAGATCGGCGTCGCTGACGTCCTTCGCGACCCCGAGGGTCTTGTAGAAGTCCTTGTCGAACCAATCCTGGCTGGCCATCGATCCCCTACTCGGCAGGTACGGCGACGACGACCTTCGCGGGACGCAACTCGATGTCACCGAGGCGGTAACCGACCTCGACGACCTCCAGCACCGTGGTCTTGTCGGTGCCCGGGGTGGGCTGCTGGAAGATCGCCTCGTGACGCTGAGGGTCGAACTCCTCGCCCTTCTCGCCGTACGAGACGACACCCAGGCGCTCCACGACGGCGCGCACCTTGCCGGCGATCACGGCGAAGGGCGTACCCTCCACGAGGTCACCGTGCTGAGCCGCGCGGTCGAGGTCGTCGAGCACGGGGATGAGCCCCTTCGCGGCCTCACCCTTCGCACGTTCGATCTCGACCTGGCGCTGCTCTTCCGTGCGTCGCCGGTAGTTGGCGTATTCAGCCTGGAGGCGCTTGAGGTCGTTGAGCAAAGTGGATTCGAGGTCAGCGAGGACAGCGTCTTCTGCTGCCGCCTCCCCGGTCTGCGTCGCACCGAGGATGTCGTCGACCGTGAGGTCTTCCGGCGCATCGGCGACAGGGCTCTCGTCGGAGCCCTCTGCCGCAGCGGCCTCGGTGGAGTCAGCGTTGCCGAGATCCGGCTGAGGGCCGGACGCCTGCGCGCCCGACCCCTCGCCCTGACCTTCGACAGGCTCGGGGGCCTGATCGTCGAAGTTCTTGTCCGTCATGGTTACTTCTTCTCGTCCTCGTCGTCGACAACCTCGGCGTCGATGACGTCTTCCTCGGAGGAGGAAGCGTCGTCGGCCGTGGGGGCCTCACCGTCGGAAGGTGCACCGGCTGCAGCATCCGTCTGCGACGTGGCGTAGAGCGCCTCGCCGATCTTGGACTGCGACTGGCTCAGTTTGTCGAAGGCGGTCTTCACGGCCTCGTCGTCGTCACCGGCGAGAGCCGTCTTCAGAGCGTCGACATCGGCCTTGACCTCGGTCTTGACCTCTTCGGGCAGCTTGTCGTCGTTCTCGGTGAGGAGCTTCTCGATCGAGTACGCCATCGTCTCCGCCTGGTTGCGGACCTCAGCGGCCTCGCGGCGCTGCTTGTCTTCGGCGGCGTGCTCCTCGGCCTCGCGGACCATGCGCTCGATGTCTTCCTTCGACAGCGACGAGCCGCCGGAGATGACGATCGACTTCTCGGTGCCGGTGCCCTTGTCCTTCGCGGACACGTGCACGATGCCGTTGGCGTCGATGTCGAACGTGACCTCGATCTGCGGGATGCCACGGGGAGCCGGGGCGATACCGGTCAGTTCGAACGTACCCAGCGGCTTGTTGTCGCGGGTGAAGTCGCGCTCACCCTGGAACACCTGGATCGCGACGGACGGCTGGTTGTCGTCTGCCGTGGTGAAAGTCTCGCTGCGCTTGGTCGGGATGGCGGTGTTGCGCTCGATGAGCTTGGTCATCATGCCGCCCTTGGTCTCGATACCGAGGCTCAGCGGGGTGACGTCGATGAGCAGCACGTCCTTGCGCTCACCCTTGAGGACACCGGCCTGGAGGGCCGCGCCGACGGCGACGACCTCGTCCGGGTTGACGCCCTTGTTCGCTTCCTTACCGGTCTCGCGCTTGACGAGTTCGGCGACGGCAGGCATACGGGTCGAACCACCGACGAGCACGATGTGGTCGATCTCGCTGACCTTGATGCCGGCCTCGCGGATGACATCTTCGAACGGCTTCTTGGTGCGGTCGAGGAGGTCCTTGGTGAGGTCCTCGAACTTCGCGCGGGTGATCGTCTCGGAGAGCGACACCGGGCCGGACTCCGTCAGCGACAGGTACGGGAGGTTGATGCTGGTGCTGGTCGAGGAGGAGAGTTCCTTCTTCGCCTGCTCCGCTGCTTCCTTGAGACGCTGCAGCGCGATCTTGTCGCCGGAGACGTCGACACCGGAGGTCTCTTTGAACTGCTTGATCAGGAAGTCGACGACGCGCTGGTCCCAGTCGTCGCCACCGAGGCGGTTGTCACCGGAGGTGGAGCGCACCTGGATGGTCGAGAAGTCGTCGTCCTTGCCCACCTCGAGGAGGGAGACGTCGAACGTTCCACCACCGAGGTCGAACACCAGGATGAGCTCGTCTTCCTTACCCTTGTCGAGGCCGTAAGCGAGAGCGGCCGCGGTGGGCTCGTTGATGATGCGCAGCACGTTGAGGCCGGAGATCTCGCCGGCTTCCTTGGTGGCCTGACGCTCGGCGTCGTTGAAGTACGCGGGAACGGTGATGACGGCGTCCGTCACGGTGTCGCCCAGGTAGGACTCGGCGTCGCGCTTGAGCTTCATGAGGATGCGCGCGGAGATCTCCTGCGGCGTCCACTTCTTGCCGTCGACGTCGAAGCTCCAGTCGGTGCCCATGTGGCGCTTGACCGACGAGATCGTGCGATCGACGTTGGTGACGGCCTGGCGCTTCGCGGTCTCACCGACGAGCACCTCGCCGTCTTTGGTGAAGGCGACAACGGAAGGGGTGGTGCGGAAACCCTCGGCGTTGGCGATGACCTTGGGCTCGCCACCCTCGAGGACGCTGACGACGGAGTTGGTGGTTCCGAGGTCGATACCGACAGCACGTGCCATGTGTTTTCTCCTTTGTTGAAAGTCTGAGCGGATCGGAAATCCGGAGCGAACAGGGAAACCTGAGTCGCGATGACTCAACTGTACTCCGGAGGTCGAATGCTGTCAAACGAAGTTGATAGGAGACGGCTCAACTTTGCTCAAGCCACGGTACGACGTCAGAAGGGTGGCGTGGTGTTGTCTTCGGTGAATGTGACGGTGTTCGGGGGTGGAGGTTTGTCGATGTAGAGGCGGCCGCTGGGGCTGGTCCAGGCGTAGAGGCCGTCGGTGAGGGGTTCGACGTGCCAGTGCCATGAGCCGGTGCCGCGTCGGCGCGCCGATTCGAGTCGGCGGCCGACCCGAACGCACTCCCGGAGGCGCTGCCCTCGGCATCCGCCTGATCCCGCGCCGCCTGATCCCGCGCCGACTGATCCCGCGCCGACTGGTCTCGCGCCGCCTGCCCTTGCACGGTCTTCGCCATCGCGCTGAGCCGTTCGAACGCCCCATGCACGAGCGCGGCGGGCCCGAGGAGGCCGAGCTCTGCCATCCCGTCGGGGCGGTCTTTCACCCAGACGCCCCGCTTCTTGCGGGCATGCTTGTGACGGTCGTCGATCGGCCTGGCCTGAAAGCGTTGACTCTGACACTGTGGCAGGCGGGAGAACTGAGACATGTTGTCCATCGGAGCTGCAGCAGCCCGTCAGGCGCGGATGACCGATCCTGAGCATTCTTCCGGATGCTCAGGATCCTCCTTCCACCAGCGCCCGGGTCCACAGCGCCTGATGCTCTCGCACGTAACGCAGAGCATTCGTCCACTGTTCGCCGTGGCCATCGGCGTACATCGACGCCCACGGCTCCAGCCCGGTCGAGGAAGCCCGTTCCAACAGCGCCAGCATCGCCGCGGTCCTCTGCTGCATGGCACCGGGGAGCGCTTCGCGCATCGACCGGTCCGCTCCGTACCCGGCGATCAGAGCAGCCAGATCTCGTGCCGCGCTCTCGGGCTCACGGTCGACGTCGGACAGCGTGAACGCCTGCGCGGCGTACGCCAGATCCCACAGGCGAGTGCTGGGCGCGGCAGCATCCCAGTCGATGAAGACCCAGCGCTCGCCCCTGACGAGGTTCCAGGGGGCGAGGTCGTTGTGGCAGACGAGCTCGTCGCCCGGCGCAGGAATCGCGGTGAGCCAGGACGCATCTTTCGGCGGCGCATAAGAGGCGCTGGCCTGGTGGATGCTCCGGATCAACGCGCCGACGCGCCGCAGGTCACTCGTCATCAGCGGGGCGTCACCCAGAGCCAGGGTTCCCGGCACGAACTCGATGACCTGACGACCCTGCTCATCGCGACCGCGCGGCTCCGGGGCATCGACCCCGTGCGCCCGAAGCGCCGTGACGAAGTCGTGCACACTCGGTGTCGCCGCAGACCACTGCTTGCGCACGGTGCCGCCGACGCGCACGACCGCGCCGCTCGCATTGCCCCCGGTGAGCACCTCTTCGTCCATCCGTCGACGCTAGCGCGTCCCCGGACCGCCCGGACCCCGGCAAGATGGACCCATGATCCGCGCCGTGCTCTTCGACCTCGATGGCGTCATCCGCCATTTCGATCATGACCCCGCCCTGGAGGGGCGACACGGACTCGAGGACGCAGCACTCGCGCAGGCCGCGTTCGCCGCGCCGCTCATCGACGAGGTCACGACCGGACGCATCACGCGCGCCGAGTGGATCCGGCGCGTCGGCGAGCAGACGGGTGCACCGGAGGCCGCCGAAGAATGGGGGCGCACGCCCTTCCGGGTCGATCGCGCGATGACGACCCTGGCCGACGAACTCCGGGCGCTCGGCGTCACCTGCGCCATCCTGACCAACGGCACCGACACCATCGCGGAAGAAGTCGAAGCCTGCGGGCTCACCGACCATTTCGACCCGATCTTCAATTCCGCCGACATCGGCCACACCAAGCCCGACCCTCGTGCATTCGCGCACGTCGCGCAGGCGCTGCAGATTCCCACCGACGAAATCTTCTTCACCGACGACTCCCCCACGAAACTCGCCGGTGCCGACGAGTTCGGCATGCGCACGCACCACTTCACCGGCGTCCGCAGTCTGCGGTCAGCGCTCCGGGACGCGGGACTCCCGGTCGCTCCCGTCTCCGAAACACACCCGTCACAGTGACCCCTTAGAGTCGCATCATGCCTCGGCCCACCCTCCTCGCCGTCTCCCACGGCACGTCCGACGCGGACGGCGCCCGAGCGATCGCCGAACTCGTTCACGCCGTCGCCGAGCGGCTATCCGACGTCGACGTGCGAGCCGCGTTCGTCGACGTGCAGGAACCGGATGCCGTCGACGCTCTCGCCGCCGTCGTCGGCCCGGTCGTGATCGTGCCGCTCCTGCTGTCGAGCGGGTTCCACGTGCACCACGACCTGCACGGAATGGCCGACCCGAGAGCGGATGCCGTCGTCGCCGCGCCCCTGGGACCCGACCGGAGGCTCGCCGCCGTGCTCGCGGAGCGACTGCCCCCGGCGTCCGACCAGCCGGTGATCCTGGCCGTCGCCGGGTCCCGCGACCCTCGATCGTTGACGGATGCCGAAGCCATGGCCACCGTGCTCCGCGAGCACCTCGGCCGGCGGATCGAACTCGCCTATCTCGCCGCGCGCCAGCCCGATCTGCCGACCGCTCTGGCGGAGCATCCGGATGCCGTCGTCTCGACCTATCTCCTGGCTCGCGGCTACTTCTTCGACCTCGCCGAGCGGGTATCGGCCGACCGGCCGCTCGCCCTGCCACTCCTCGACGGCGGGCCGGTCCCTGGAGCCCTCGTCGACCTCGTGGTCGCGCGCTACGAAGAGGCCGTGGATCGCCTCAGCGACTGAGCACTCCCCTCCGACGCGCCGCACCGTGTCAACGGTCCCGCACCAATGTGTCGCAGCGTGACGCTCGCTGACGCCCCGTGTCATCGAGGTTCTTGAACTGCGTCCAGGCTTCTACTTTGATCCGAAGCCATCCCAGGGAGCAGGGTCATGACCATTCAGCAGCCGACGCCGATCCGCGGTGCCCGCACGCGCACCAATCGCGCGCCGACCAAACCGCACGGCCAGTGGGCGGTCGACGGCCACGAGCCGCTCAACGCGAACGAGGAGTTCAAGCTCGCCGACGACGGGCTCAACGTTCGCGAGCGCATCGAAACGGTGTACGCACAGGGCGGCTTCGCCTCGATCGACCCGACCGACCTGCACGGGCGGTTCCGCTGGTGGGGTCTCTACACCCAGCGCAAGCCGGGCATCGACGGCGGACGCACCGCCCAGCTCGAACCGCATGAGCTCGAGGACGAGTACTTCATGCTGCGGGTCCGCATCGACGGCGGGCAGCTCACCACGCAGCAGCTCCGCGTGATCGGTGAGATCTCCACGGAGTTCGGGCGCGATTCCGCCGACCTCACCGACCGCCAGAACGTGCAGCTGCACTGGGTGCGCGTCGAAGACGTTCCGGAGATCTGGCGGCGCCTCGAAGATGTCGGCCTCAGCACCACCGAAGCCTGCGGAGACGTTCCGCGCGTGGTGCTCGGCTCTCCTGTCGCCGGCATCGCCGACGACGAGCTCATCGACCCGACGCCGCAGATCCGTGAGATCACCGACCGCTTCCTCGGCGACCCGACGCTCGCGAACCTGCCCCGCAAATACAAGACCGCGATCACCGGGCACCCCAGCCAGGATGTCGTTCACGAGATCAACGACTGCGGGTTCGTCGCCGTGGAGCATCCGGAACTCGGCGTCGGCTACGACCTGTGGGTGGGCGGCGCCCTCGCCGCGGTACCGCGACTGGGCGAACGTCTCGGGGCCTTCGTCGCTCCGGATCGCGTGGCCGAGGTCTGGCACGGCGTCACGCAGATCTTCCGCGATTACGGCTACCGTCGGCTGCGGAACAAGGCCAGGCTGAAGTTCCTGCTCGCCGACTGGGGGCCCGAGCGCTTCCGCGAGGTGCTCGAGACGGAATACCTCGACCGTCCGCTTCCCGATGGCCCCGCCGCACCGAAGCCGAAGGGGCAGGGCGATCACGTCGGCATCCACCGGCAGAAGGACGGCCTGTTCTACGTGGGCGCGGCACCCCTGGTCGGTCGCGTCTCGGGCACGATCCTGACCCGTCTCGCCGATCTCGCCGAGGTGCACGGGTCGCACCGCATCCGTACGACCCCGCATCAGAAGCTCCTCGTCCTGGACGTGCCCGAGGCGGAGGTCGAGGCTCTCGTCGACGGGCTCGACGCTCTCGGCCTCTCGGCCCGGCCGAGCCTGTTCCGTCGGGGCACCATCGCCTGCACGGGCATCGAGTACTGCAAGCTCGCGATCGTCGAGACCAAGGTCAACGCCGCAGACGCCATCCGCCAGCTCGAGGAGCGGCTCGGGGCGCTGGAGCCGGAGATCGGCCGCCCCGTCACCATCCATGTGAACGGATGCCCGAACTCGTGCGCGCGCATCCAGGTCGCTGACATCGGACTCAAGGGTCAGCTCATCACCAATGCGGCCGGCGAACAGGTGCCGGGATATCAGGTGCACCTCGGCGGAGGACTCGCCAGCCAGGACCGCGAGGAGGCCGGCCTCGGGCGCACGGTGCGTGGCCTCAAGGTCACGGCCGACGGCATCGCGGACTACGCCGAACGTGTCATCCGCCGCTATCTCGCCGACCGTGAGCACACCGAGACGTTCGCCCAGTGGGCGCACCGGGCCGACGAGGAGGCGCTGCAATGAGCATCCCGATCTCATCGACCGTCCGCGCGACCCGTGCGTCTCGCCGCTCCGTGGACGAGCTGCGCGCGCTCGCGGAACGGGGAGCGGTCGAGTTGCGCAGCCGGAAGCCCGGCGAGGCGACCCCCGCCGAGGTCATCGCGTGGGTCGCCGAGAACTTCGACGTGTCGCAGACGACGGTGGCCTGCTCGATGGCGGATGCTGCACTGCCGCACCTGGTCGCGCAGGGCCTTCCCGGGGTCGACGTCCTCTTCCTCGACACCGGCTACCATTTCGCCGAGACGACCTTCACCCGCAACGAGGTCGCCCGCACCCTGGACGTCCGCATCGTCGATATGAAGCCCGCGCAGACGGTGCAGGAGCAGGATGCGGCACTCGGCCCCGACCTCTTCGCGCGCGACCCCGGCCGGTGCTGCGCGCTCCGCAAGGTCGAACCGCTGCAGCGGTCGCTCCGCGACTACGAACTGTGGTTCACCGGCGTCCGGCGTGAAGAAGCCCCCACCCGCGCCGACACCCCCCTCATCGCCTGGGATGAGCGAAACGGCCTTGTGAAGGTCAACCCGGTCGCCGCCTGGAGCTTCGACGACCTCATCGACTACGCGACCGTGCATGAGGTTCCGGTGAACCCGCTGATCGCGAACGGCTACCCGTCGATCGGCTGCGCCCCGTGCACGAAGCCGGTCGCCGAAGGAGAAGACCCCCGGTCCGGCCGCTGGGCCGGCCTGGCCAAGACAGAATGCGGGTTGCACCTATGAGCACACCGATCACGGAGGGCGTTTCGTCTCGCTCCGCTCGCTCAACGACCGGGGACGCAGGCCTGTCCGCGCTCGACCTGCTCGAGGCCGAGGCCATCCATATCATCCGTGAGGTCGTCGCTGAATTCGAGCGCCCCGTGCTGCTGTTCTCCGGCGGCAAGGACTCCGTCCTCGTCCTGCATCTCGCCACCAAGGCGTTCGCGCCAGGGCGCGTGCCCTTCCCTGTGCTGCACGTCGACACCGGCCACAACTTCCCCGAGGTGATCGCCTTCCGCGACGAGACCGTGGCCCGGCTCGGCATCCGGCTGGAGGTCGCGAGCGTGCAGTCGTACATCGACGACGGCCGACTCGCCGAGCGGCCCGACGGCACCCGCAACCCGCTGCAGACGCAGCCCCTGCTGGACGCGATCGCCACCGGGAAGCACGACGCGGTCTTCGGTGGTGCTCGCCGCGACGAGGACAAGGCCCGCGCCAAGGAGCGCATCATCTCCCTGCGCGACGAGTTCGGTCAGTGGGACCCGCGCAACCAGCGACCGGAGCTGTGGAGCCTCTACAACGGCCGCCACCTCCCGGGTCAGCATGTGCGCGCCTTCCCGATCTCGAACTGGACCGAACTCGACGTCTGGCGCTACATCGAGCGCGAAGGCATCGCGCTGCCGCCGCTCTACTACGCGCAGGAACGCGAGGTCTTCCGCCGCGACGGCATGTGGTGGGCGATCGGCGAACACTCGCGGCCGCGCGCCGGCGAGCAGACCGAACGCCGCGTGGTCCGCTACCGGACCGTCGGCGACATGAGCTGCACGGGCGCCGTGGAATCGGATGCCGCCGACACGGCATCCGTCGTCGCGGAGATCGCTCGATCGACCCTCACCGAGCGCGGTGCGACGAGAGCGGACGACCGCATCAGCGAAGCCGCCATGGAGGACCGCAAGAAAGACGGGTACTTCTGATGAGTGACACGATCACCGACACGACGCTGTTCCGGTTCGCCACTGCCGGGTCGGTCGACGACGGGAAGTCGACCCTCGTCGGACGGCTCCTGCACGACGCGAAGGCGATCCTCGCCGACCAGCTCGCTCAGGTCGAGACGACGTCACGGCAGCGGGGCTTCGCGCACGGCGACTTCGACTTCGCCCTGCTGACCGACGGTCTGCGCGCCGAACGCGAACAGGGTATCACGATCGACGTCGCATACCGTTACTTCGCCACCGACCGACGCAGCTTCATCCTCGCCGACTGCCCGGGACACGTGCAGTACACCCGCAACATGGTCACCGGTTCTGCCACCGCTGACGCCGTGATCGTGCTGGTCGACGCCCGCAAGGGGATCGTGGAGCAGACTCGCCGCCACCTCGCCGTCGTGTCCCTCCTCCGCGTCGCGCACGTGATCATCGCGGTCAACAAGATCGACCTCATCGACCATGACGAAGACCGTTTCGTCGAGATCGAGCTCGAGGCGGCGCGCGTGGCCGAACAGCTGGGACTGCACGGCATCCACGTGCTCCCCGTCTCCGCGTTGGAAGGCGACAACATCGTCGACCGCTCTGTGCGCACGCCCTGGTACGACGGTCCGACGCTGATCGAGCTGCTCGAGGCGCTTCCGCGTCAGGATGAAGCGGATGCCGCCGCATCCGCTTTCCGCCTTCCGGTGCAACTCGTGCTTCGTCCGCAGGGCGGACTCTCCCCCGAGATCGACCGGGCCGACGCCGAGGACTACCGCGACTTCCGTGGCTTCGCCGGCCGGATCGCGGCCGGAGCGGTGCGCGTCGGCGACCGCGTCGACGTCTTCCCCGGCGGACTCGAGACGACCGTCACCGGCATCCATGTCGCCGGAGAGGTGGCGGATGCCGCCATCGCACCGCAATCCGTGACGCTGACCCTCGCCGACGACGTCGACGCGGCGCGAGGAGCAGTGATCGCTGCGAGCGGCACCGCGCCGACCGGGACCCGAGAGGCCGTGGTGGAGCTGTTCCACCTTGATCCGCGGGCCGTGACCGGCGGCACCAGAGTGCTCGTCAAGCACGGAACCGCGACCGTGCAGGCCCTCGTCACGGAAGTTCTGTCGCGACGCGACCTCGAGACCCTCGACCTGCAGGAGGCGAGCCTTCTCACCGCGAACGAGATCGGACGCGTGCGGTTGCGGTTCGCCGCCGATCTGCCGCTCGAGCCGTACGCGCGCGACAGGTCGAGCGGCTCGCTGCTGCTCATCCACCCCGCCGACGGGGCCACGCTCGCCGCAGCGACCGTCATCGACGACCACTGACCATCCGCACCACCGACCATCCGCACCACCGACCATCCGCACCACCGAAACGCTGAGGAGGCGAAACCGTGAAGACACTCCGCACCACGACACTCACTGCCCTGGGACTGAGCGCGATGATGCTCGCCGGCTGCGCCTCCGCCTCGGCGACCGGCAACGCGGGGGGAGAATCCGACACCCTGGACGAGGTGCGTGTGGGGTACTTCGCGAACGTCACCCACGCGCCGGCACTGGTCGGTCTCTCCGAAGGGCTGTTCGATGAGGCACTGGGCGGTGTGGATCTGACGACGGAGGTGTTCAACGCCGGCCCTGCCGCCATCGAAGCACTGTCGGCAGGCGCGATCGACGCCACCTATATCGGCCCCAACCCGTCGATCAACACGTTCATCCAGTCCGGAGGCGCGTCGGCGAAGATCATCGCCGGCGCCACCTCGGGCGGCGCGGCTCTCGTGGTGCGCGAGGGCATCGACGAGCCCGAAGATCTCGAGGGGGCGAACATCGCGACTCCGCAGCTCGGCAACACGCAGGATGTCGCGCTCCGCAGCTGGCTGGCCGAGGAGGGCTTCGAAACCTCGACCGCGGGGGCGGGAGACGTGACGATCACACCGACCGAGAACGCACAGACGCTCACGCTCTTCCAGCAGGGCAAGCTCGACGGCGCGTGGCTGCCCGAGCCGTGGGTCTCGCGGCTCGTCGTCGAGGCGGACGCTCACGTCCTCGTCGACGAAGCAGACCTCTGGGCCGACGGCGCATTCCCGACCACCGTGCTGCTCGTGCGGGCGGAGTTCGCCGCGCAGCATCCGGAGATCGTCGAAGACCTGCTCGCCGGGCACGTCGCCGCGGTGTCCTGGCTCGATGAACATGCCGACCAGGCCCCCGCCGTCATCAACGACGTGCTGGAGGAGGCGACCGGCAAGCCGCTCGCCCACGACGTGCTCGCCCGCGCCCTGGAGAACGTGTCCTTCACCGTGGATCCGCACGCGGAGACGTTCGAGACTCTCGTCGCCGACGGCCTGGCGGCCGGCACTCAGAAGGAAGGCTCGATCGACGGACTCTTCGACCTGCGGGCACTCAACGCGCTGCTCGAAGAAGACGGCCAGGAACCCGTCTCCGCCGCAGAACTCGGAGAGCAATGATGAGCGCGGCAACGGGGCAGGCACTGCCGCACCAGGTATCCGCGACGGGCATCACCGCCCTGCGTCCGAGCTTCGACGGCGTGACGCCGCCGGCGATCACCGCGCCCGCGGTCGACCCGGCCGTGCGGCTGTCGAAAGTCACGAAGCGCTACGGCTCGGGGCCGCTCGTCCTCGACGACGTGTCCCTCGACATCGCTCCGGGCGAGTTCGTATGCCTCCTCGGCGCCTCCGGGTGCGGCAAGTCCACGCTGCTGAACCTCATCGCGGGCCTCGAACCGCTGACTTCCGGGGCGATCGACACCAGTGCCGCGTCGCCAGGGGCGGCGGTCATGTTCCAGGAGTCGGCTCTCATGCCGTGGCTGACCGCGCGCAAGAACGTCGAGCTCGCCCTCCGGCTGCGCGGTGTCCCCCGCGGCGAGCGCCGTGAAGAGGCGCAGCGGCTGCTCGCGACGGTGAACCTCGAAGAGGCGGGCGACAAGCGGCCGCACGAGCTGTCCGGAGGCATGCGTCAGCGGGTCGCGCTCGCCAGGGCACTGGCTCAGGATCGACCGGTGCTCCTGATGGACGAGCCGTTCGCCGCACTCGACGCGATCACCCGCGATCTCCTGCACGAGGAACTCGAGCGGGTGTGGCGCGCCACCGGCCGCACCATCGTCTTCGTCACCCACAACGTGCGCGAGGCCGCTCGTCTCGGCCAGCGCGTCATCCTGCTCTCGAGTCGTCCCGGCCGCGTCGTCGGGGAATGGCGGGTCGCCGCCACCACCGGCCGACGCATCGAATCGCCCGAGGTCGCCGCCCTCGCCACCGAGATCACCGCAGAGCTGCGAAAGGAGATCCGCCGCAATGCCTCCTGAAACCACCGCACCCGCACGGGCGACCGCACCGGTCGAGACGAAGGACGCCGACGACCTGCGCACGCTCTCCGCCGGCCTCGATCGGCTTCAGAGCGCCGAAGGTGATCGGCGTCCGCGATGGCGCGCCACCGTGTCGAAGGTGCTGCCCCCGATCGTCCTGTTGCTGGCGCTCGTGGCGGCGTGGCAGTTCGCCGTCGTCATCGCCGCTCCGCGCCCCGACATCGCCCCCGGTCCGGTGCACGTGGCCGGGGCCTTGGGCGACGCATGGGAGTCCGGCCGCCTGCAGGAAGCGGTGCTCACCAGTCTCGAGCGTGGCGTCATCGGCTTCCTCATCGCGATCGCGATCGGAACTCCCCTGGGGCTGCTCCTCGCCGAGTGGAAGCCGCTGCGCCGTGCCGCAGGCCCCCTCATCTCCGGGCTGACGGTGCTGCCGTCGGTCGCGTGGGTCCCCGCCGCCATCATCTGGTTCGGACTGTCCGACGCCACGGTCTACTTCGTGATCCTGATGGGCGCGATCCCCTCGATCGTCAACGGCCTGCTCTCCGGCATCGATCAGGTGCCGCCGCAGTTGCGCCGGGTCGGGACGGTGTTGGGCGCGAGCCGTTGGCAGCTCGCCACCGTCGTCGTGCTTCCGGCGGCGCTGCCCGGCTACGTCGCGGGGCTCAAGCAGGGGTGGGCGTTCTCCTGGCGGTCGCTGATGGCGGCGGAGATCATCACCGTCGGAGGCTCCATCGGGTTCGGGCTCGGATCGATGCTCAATCAGTCGCGGGAGCTCGCCGACCTCGCCAGCGTGCTCGGTACGATTCTGCTGATCCTCGCGATCGGCATCCTGATCGAGCTGGCCATCTTCGGTCCGCTGGAACGACGGATGCTGCGCAGCCGCGGTTTCGTCGTGGGAGGCGACCGATGACCGGAACAGTCACACTGGTGGGCGCGGGCCCCGGCGACGCCGGCCTGCTCACCGTGCGCGGACTCCGCGCCCTGCAGGACGCCGATGTCATCGTCGCCGACCGGCTCGGCGCCCGCGCCGTCCTCGACCAGCTGGCCGCGGACGGGGTGCAGCTCTCCGCCGAGGTGATCGACGTCGGCAAGCTGCCCGGTCACCACCCGGTGCCGCAGGACGGCATCAACGCCCTGCTGGTCCAGCTCGCCTCCGCCGGTCGCCGAGTCGTGCGACTGAAGGGCGGCGACCCCTTCGTCTACGGCCGCGGTCGTGAAGAGCAGCAGCACTGCGAGGATGCCGGAATCCCCGTCGAGGTCGTGCCGGGGGTCACC
Organism: Microbacterium sp. CGR2; assembly: GCF_003626735.1. NCBI lineage: Bacteria > Bacillati > Actinomycetota > Actinomycetes > Micrococcales > Microbacteriaceae > Microbacterium > Microbacterium sp. CGR2. The sequence goes on from NZ_RBHX01000001.1 coordinate 782,593, forward strand.
AGTGCCGTGTCGGTGCCGGCCGTTGCGGGAATCCCGTTGACGCACCGCGGCATCGCGGCATCCTTCACCGTCCTCAGCGGACACGACCAGATCGATCAGGTTCCCGGCGGCAGCGACCATACGGTGGTGCTGCTGATGGGCGTGAACACGCTCGGGCACTCCGCGCATGTGCTCAGCGCGGGCGCCCGCGGCGTCGACTGCCCGGTCGCGATCACCGAAGACGGGTACGGCGAGCGCGAGCGTGTCACCATCGGCACACTCGGCACGATCGCGCATCTCGCCGCCGGCCGTCAGGTGCGCTCGCCTGCTGTGGTGGTCGTCGGCGAGGTGGTGCGGTTGAGTCCGCATGCGGCATCGGCCCTGTCCGGGTCGGCGCCCGCCGCTGATCGTGCGCCGCGACCGCACTGGGCCGACGCTCTCGATGCCGGGCTCGCCGTCGACACCGGGCTGATCCAGGCAGTCGATTCTCTGTCACCGGCATCCGCCCGCCGCTCTCCGCTCACCTCACTGTTCTCGCGCTCCCGCTGACCCTGCGCCCCTGACCCGCCCTCCGAAAGGCCGTCATGACCTCCTCCGCTCCTGCCCTGCGCGTCGCCATCGTCGGCGCCGGGCCCGCCGGCATCTACGCCGGCAACCTGCTCGCCAACGCGCACGCCGGTGTCGAGATCGACCTGTTCGAGTCTCTCCCGGCGCCCTACGGGCTGATCCGCTACGGCGTCGCCCCCGACCATCCCCGCATCAAAGGCATCGTGAATTCGCTCCACGAGATGCTCGACGCCTTCCCTTCCGAAGGTGCCGCCAGGCGCACGATCCGGTTCATCGGCAACGTCGAGGTCGGTCGGGACATCGCCCTCGACGAGCTTCGCGAGCGCTACCACGCGGTCATCCTCGCGACGGGTGCGATCCGCGATGCCGCGCTCGACATCCCCGGCGTCGACCTCCCCGGCTCGTACGGTGCGGCCGACTTCGTGGCCTGGTTCGACGGCCACCCCGACGTGTCCCGCACCTGGCCCCTCGATGCCTCGTCGGTCGCCGTGATCGGAAACGGCAACGTCGCCCTCGATGTCGCCCGGGTGCTCGCCAAGCATGCCGTCGATCTGCGCACCACCGAGGTACCGGACAACGTCCTCGCCGGTCTCGAGTCGTCTGCGGTGACCGACGTGCACGTGTTCGGTCGTCGCGGTCCTGCCGACATCAAGTTCACGCCCATCGAGCTCCGGGAGCTCGGCGAGGTGAGAGACGTCGACCTCGTGGTCCACGGCGAGGACTTCGACGGTGTGGATGCCGCAACCGCCCCGACGAACCAGCTCAAGGTGATGCTGCGGACGCTGAACAGTTGGCGTGATCGCCCCGTCGGCGCAGCATCCCGTCGGCTCCACCTGCACTTCTGGCACCGCCCGGTCGAGATCATCGGTGAACGCGAGGTCGAGGGCATCCGCTTCGAGCGCACCCGGATCGAGAGTGCGGGAACGGATGCCGGCAAGCTGGTCGGCACCGGCGAGTTCCGCGACTACGCGGTGCAGGCGGTCTATCGTGCCGTGGGCTACTACGGCACGAGAGTGGCGGGAGCTCCGTTCGACGAGGCCCGCGGCGTCGTCCCGAACGACGGCGGTCGGGTCGATGGCGAGGCCGGGCTGTATGCGACGGGGTGGATCAAGCGCGGCCCTGTCGGACTCATCGGGCATACGAAGTCCGATGCGCTCGAGACCGTGACCCACCTGGTGGCGGATGCGGCGGCGGGGATCCTCACGTCCCCGGCCGTGGAGGGCGATGTGCTCGATCTGCTCGACGCCCGCGAGACCGCGTACACGACGTGGGACGGCTGGCTCGCTCTCGACGCGCACGAGCGGCGCCTCGGTGAGACGCACACGCACGCCCGTGAGCGCGTGAAGGTCGTTCCGCGCGAAGAGCAGGTGGCGGTGTCGCGCGACGAAGTCCTCGTCCGATGACCTACGTCATCGCGCTGCCCTGCGTCGATGTGAAGGATCGCGCCTGCATCGACGAGTGCCCCGTCGACTGCATCTACGAGGGTGAACGATCGCTCTACATCCACCCCGACGAGTGCGTGGACTGCGGCGCGTGCGAGCCGGTGTGCCCGGTCGAGGCGATCTACTACGAAGACGACCTCCCCGACGAGTGGCAGGACTACTACAAGGCGAACGTCGAGTTCTTCGACGAGATCGGTTCCCCGGGTGGTGCTGCGAAGGTCGGCGCCTATGACTTCGACCACCCCGTCATCGCGGCCCTTCCGCCTCAGGGGTGACGCTGTGACCGACATCGCTCCCTACGACGTGCTGATCGTCGGCGGAGGCCCCGCCGGGCTCTCCGCCGCACTCAATCTCGGCCGTTCGCTGGCGCGAGTTCTCGTCGTCGACGCGGATCGTCCGCGGAACGCAGCGACCCTGAATTCGCACGGCTTCCTCACGCGCGACGGCGTTCCGCCGCACGAGTTACGCCGCATCGCCCGCGCGGAACTCGACGCCTACCCGAATGTCGAAGTGCGGACGCGCGTGCGGGTGGTGGCGCTGCGAACGGCGGATGCCGGGTTCGAAGCCGAGATCGGGCGACGCACCTCCGAGACGACGGTCTCGGCGCGCACGGTGCTGCTCGCGACCGGGCTGCGGGAGACGCTTCCCGACGTGCCGAATCTGCGCGGATTCTACGGCATGAGCCTGTTCAGCTGCGCGGCCTGCGACGCCTGGGAACTGCAGGGGCGCCGCCTGGCACTCATCGGCGAATCGTCGGATCTGGCTGACCGTGCCCGCCTGATCGGGCGGTGGACGCAGACACTCACCGTCTTCACGAACGGCTCCGACGTGGTGAGCACGGCGGAGGAGGCCGAGCTCGCCGCGTCCGGGGTGACGGTCAAGCGGCATCCGATCGTCGAACTCGTGGGCGATCGGGGGCGCCTGGAAGCGGTGCGCCTCGCCGACGGAACGACACACGCGGTCGACGGCGGTTTCGTCCGCCCGGAATGGGAGACCGAGCTGTCCTTCCTCGACGGGATCACCCCCGCGGTCGACGACGCAGGGAATCTGATCACCGACCGCTCCGGACGCACGCTCGTTGCGGGACTGTACGCCGCCGGTGATGCCGCGGCTCCCGGCCCGCAGCAGCTCATCGTCGCCGCGGGCGCCGGTGCGCGCGTGGCCGCCGTCATCGTGCATGACACGATCGGCGTCGCCACCGCGCACTGAGTCTGCGCCGGACACCGCTCACGGCGGGACTAGGCTGACCGGCATGACGCGCCACTCGCAGGTCTCACCGCTGTCCCGTATCGCCGCCGCCGCGGTGGTAGCCGTCGCCCTGCTCCCTCTCAGCGGCTGCCTGTCCGCTCAGATCCCGACGACTCAGCCCTCGGAGACCACCCCGTCGAGTGAACCCGAAGCCACCGGGGAGCCCACCGACGATCCTGCCGGCTCAGCGACGGTCACGTTCGATGAAGGCGCCGACCTTCCGACCACCGCATACATCGAGTGGGGCGACGGCTTCATGGCCGACGAAGCGTGGAAGACGGTGTCACCTGACGACGGCAACGGCGGATGGACGTATGGCACGGCCGACGACAGCTGCACCGCGCAGTTCTGGCAGGGCCGCATCAGCGACGTTCCCGTGGTCGAGGGCGATGACAGCATGTCCTCCGACGCCATCCTCGGTGTGCTCCTGGACAGCCCGACGGAAGAGATCACCGCCGTCGCCACGACCGGCGAGTTCAGCAACCAGATCGGCGGCACCGGGGGCGTCGAAACCCGTCAGGTCATCGGCGCAGAGGGCGACCGCACCTGGCTGATGGCCGCGCGAGCGTTCACCAACGTCGGTGTCGGTCTGTATGTGATCGTCGACTGCACCGGCGCGGGAGCGAATGCAGAAGCGACCATGGAGCTCGTGAACGAAGCGAACGCGGTCGTCATCACTGACTGAACCGGCGCCGGAGCGCTCACTTCCCGCCGGGCGGGCCGACGAGCAGCAGGATCACGTACAGGGCGACGATGCCGACCGCGAGCAGCACCGCCAGCATCCAGGGGCGCCGCAGGAACCATCGCATCAGTCGGTCGTACCACCGGCGATCGCGCGGGTCGTCGGTCGCGTCGAGACGCCATGATCCGTCGAGCCGGCCGGTGCGGTGCAGCCAGATCTCCGTGGGGATCGTCGCATAGGGGACGACCGCACTGATGACGGCGAGCGCTGCCACCCCGAGGTGCCACCGCTGGTTCACGGCGACGAGCAGGGCGGTGGCGGCGTAGGCGAGGAAGACGAACCCGTGGATACCGCCGCCGACGGTCACCACGATCCCGGGCGCACCGACGGCCCTGGCGATGATCGCAGCGATCAAGATCGTCCAGGTGATGGCCTCCGCGATGGCAAGAACTCGGAAAAGGCGGTCGGGGGTGCGGAACACGGGACTCCTCGGGTGGGGTCCTCCCAGCGTATCCGGGGCGGAAGCGTGGAGTCGCCGGGGAATAGGGAGTCCGGGGGCGATGTTGCCGAAGGCATGGTGACAGTGGACGCAGACGCGCTCTCGCAGGTGCTCGGCGCCGTCGATCTGCGCGTCGGCGTGGGCCGGGGAACGACGCTTGCGGCGGGAGCGCTGCTGCCCCTCCCGCTCGGCCGCGTCACCCTCGTGTACATCGCGGAGGGCAGCGTGCACGGCCAACCGCCCCTCGCCCGCGGATGCCGTCTCGATGTCGACTCCGACGGAGACACGCTCACGGTCGAACCTTTCGCGCGTCCTGAGCCACTCGTCGCCGGCGATGCATTCCTCACTCTGGGCCGCTCACCGTTGGGACTCGAGGCGGAGGAGGCCACCAGCCTGATCGTCGTCGACCTGGAACTGGCCGATGCCGGTTCTCCGCTGCACGCTGTGCTCCCCGACTCCATCACCGTCACGGGCTTCGACGCGCTCGAACCGGCCGCAGCGGCGCTCGCTCGGAACATGGGCACGGTGGACGCATCCACGAAGCCCGTCCGCAACGGCGACCCGGTGATCTGCCGCATGATGGCCATGACCGTCCTCCTGTCGGTCATCCGCGCCTGGGCGGCGAACGGCTGCGCACCGGCGGGCTGGCCATCGCTCTCGAACGACCCGTTCCTCGACCGCGTGATCGACGCGATCCACGAAGAGCCGGGGCGTGACTGGACGGTCGAGCGCCTCGCGGGCGTGGGTGCCATGTCGCGCTCGACGTTCGCGGAACGCTTCCGCACCGTCATCGGCCGCTCCCCCGCCGACTACGTCACCGAGGTGCGCATCGAGGCGGCCAAGCGGATGCTCGACACCGGCCGAACCGTGAGCGATGTCTCCCGCGAGTTGGGCTACGCCTCGGACGAGGGTTTCAGCCGGGCGTTCCGCCGCCGCACCGGCATGACTCCGTCGTCCTGGCGCATGGCGCACCGCGCGCCCGTACCGGCGTAGAAAGCCGGGCGGACGGCATCCACCCGGCTTCCCGACAGGCCGTCAGACTCTGGCGCGATTCGACGCGCCGAACAGGACCGCGCCGATCACCAGCGCACCCGCTCCGAGAGCGTAGACGAGCTCGACGCTGAGGGTGTCGACGAGGAATGCGCCCAACCCGGCGGCGATCATGATCGCCCCCTGGAAGCCGACCACGACGAGGCTCCCGCCGGCTTCCAGGCGGTCCGGCATCCGGTGGCCGACCCAGGTGTTCACCACGATCAGCCACGACGCGAAGAACAGACCCCAGACGAAGACGACGATGCCTATCCCGACGACCGAGCCCGAAAGCAGGATCATGGCGGCGACGGCCACGGCGATGACCGTCGGCGCCAGCACCGCGAAGAAGGCGAACGAGCGGTCGATGACGAGTCCGATGACGATGTTGCCGATCAGGCCTCCGGCACCGAACAGCGCCAAGAGCACGACGATCGTCGACGGGTCGACGTCGGGGATGCGTTCCAGAGCGAGGCGCACGTACGTGTAGGCCAGGAAGTGTCCGAGCACCACGAACACGTGCCCGATGAGACCGAGCGAGACACCGGGCCGGCGGATCGTGTCGATGAGCAGCGCGATGCTCGACGCCTGCGCCGCGGGAACCGGCGGAAGGAGCACTCTCAGGGCGATCGCCAGAAGCCCGGTGACGATGCCGGCCAGCGCGAAGGTCGTCCGCCAGTCGACGAGTTCGCTGAGCATCACGCCCAGCGGCACTCCGGCGACGGTGGCGAGAGATGCTCCCGCCGAGGTGAACATCACTGCACGGCCGAGACGCTCCGGACCCGCGACGCGCACGGCGACGGTGATCGACATCGACCAGAATGCACTGATGGCGGCGCCCAGCAGGAAACGGGCGAGGAGAACGATCACGAGGTTCGGGGAGATCGCCACGATGAGGTTCGACGCGGCGGCAGCGAGCGCCATCCAGACCAACAGCGACCGGCGGTCGAGTCGCGGAAACATCAGACCGATCGTCGGAGCGACGAGGAGCCCCACCAACGCGGTGACCGTGACGGTCTGACCTGCCTGCCCGGGGGTGACGTTCAGCGCGTCCGCCATCTCGGTGAGGATCCCGTTGGGAAGGAACTCCGCCGTCACGAGCAGGAAGCTCATCATCATCACGACGATGAGGCCGCCGTAGCGAATCTTCTCGGTCCGAGAGGTCGCCACGGTGGGCGTGGGCGCTGTGGTTGTCATGGTTCCACCGTGGCAGCATCCGGATGTCGTCGCCCGACCGGTCGTCCGCGGCATCCGACGATTCGTCCGGACGGATGGGGCGCTTCCGGTCGCAGTTCGCGCCGAGCTCGGCCCGCGATGCCCGCTCCGGTCGCAGTTCGCGCCGGGATCCACGCGCGACGACGGCCGAAACTGCGACCGCAACAGCCACCGGCGGCCGAAACTGCGACCGGAGGATCCGCCCGGGCACCGAGCCAGTTCGCTCTGGACAGCCGGACCGTCACCCCCTTAAACTCGACCAACGCACCGGGATGAGCCCGGAAGGCAGAGCGAGAGGAGCGAGACATGAACACCGTCTTCGTCGCGCTTCCCGCCGACCTTCCCTTCGAGGCCACCCGCTCCTGATCCTGGTGTGGCCTCCCACCCTGGAGCCACACCTTGTCTGATCTCTTCGCTTCCTCGGAAGCCGCGTCCATGGACGCATCCCCCTTCGACACCACGACCGACCTGTTCTTCGCCGACGTCGAACCGGGCGAGAACCAGCGCTGGTCGACCTGGCCGGCGGTCACACCGACGGAACGCGGACCAGCTCCCTGGCCGGACTGGCTCGTCACCTCCGCCGGCGCTCTCGACACCGAACTCGGCGTCCTCAAGACGGGCAAGGAGGCCGACGTCTTCCTGCTGGAACGCGCCGTGCCGGACGACCCCGCGCAGCGCACGCTGCTTTGCCGCGAAGCGCTATCGCTCCCCGGAGCATCGCAGCTTCCACCGCTCGGCGGTCTATACCGAGGGGCGGAGCACGCGGAACACCCGCGACACGCGCGCCCTCGCCAACAAGTCGACGCATGGTCGGGCGGTGGCGGCGGCGCAGTGGTCGTTCGCCGAGTTCCAGGCGCTGAGTCGGATGTGGCAGCTCGGAGCGCCGGTGCCGTATCCCGTGCAGGTCAACGGCACCGAGGTGCTCATGGAGTTCCTCGGGGATGCCGATGGCACGGCCGCGCCGCGACTCGCCCAGGTGCGCGGCGCCCGCACGGAACTCGCCGACCTCTACGCGCAGGTCGTCGAGATCATGCGGACGTTCGCAGCCGCCGGGTTCGCCCACGGAGACCTGTCGGCCTACAACCTGCTCGTCCACGAAGAGCGGGTGCGGGTCATCGACCTCCCGCAGATCGTCGACATCATCGCGAACCCGCAGGGGCTCGACCTGCTGCACCGCGACTGTGTGAACATCTGCGACTGGTTCGCGCGGCGGCGGCTGGAGTGCGACCCCGAGGCACTGTTCGCCGAGCTGCTCGCGGCCTGAACCGGGTCGGCGAGTCACGTCGCGGTCGCACTTCGTGCCGCTCGCGGGCGGTTCCGGCGGTCGAAACTGCGACCGGAACGGTCGAGCGCCCGGGCCCACCGACCGAAACGGCGACCGGAAGGGCAAACCAGCGCGCGGCGCGGCGTCACCGGGTGTTCACCGGGCAGCAGCAGAATTCGAGCATGAGCGAACACCCCCAGCCCTCGGCCACCGCGAACAGCGGGGCCGTCGGCGTGATCGGCCTCGACCTGCGGGGCGAGACACCGGCCCCGAAGAAACAGGTCTATTCCTGGGCGCTGTGGGATTGGGCGACGCAGCCGTTCAACACCGTCATCCTCACCTTCATCTTCACCGCGCTGTACCTCACCACCGAGGCGTTCCTTCCCGCCGACATCGCAGCGCTCGACGAAGAGGACGCGGTCCGTGTCGCAGCGGAGGCGGGTCTGGCCTCGGGTCTGGGCCTCGGCTCCACCATCGCCGCGCTCGCGATCCTGCTCCTCGCGCCCGTTCTCGGCCAAAGAGCGGATGCTGCGGGACGTCAGAAGCTCTGGCTCGGAATCGGCACCGGCGCACTCGCCCTGTGCATGGCGCTGCTGTGGTTCGTCGAGCCCACCCCGTCCCTGTTCTGGCTCGGCGTCGCCCTGATCTCGGCGGGCTCGGTGTTCGGCGAGATCGCCGCGGTGAACTCGAACGCCATGCTCATCGGGATCGCCAACCCGAAGACGGTGGGCCGCATCTCCGGACTCGGCTGGGGATTCGGCTACCTGGGCGGCATCGTCGCCTTGATCATCGTCGTCGTCTTCTACGCGCTGGACTGGTTCGGCCTCTCCGCCGACGACGGCCTCCCGTTCCGCATCATCGCGCTGGGCTGTGCGATCTGGACAGTGGTCTTCAGCATCCCGATCTTCCTGAACGTGCCGGAGCCGTCACTCGGACGGCCCGAACGCAAGGTCGGGTTCTTCGCGTCGTACGGCTTGTTGGCGAAGGACGTCAAAGGCCTGTATCGAAACTCCGAGACGCGTCCGACGTTCTGGTTCCTCCTGGCCAGCGCCGTCTTCCGCGACGGGCTCGGCGGCGTCTTCGCGTTCGGCGCGGTGATCGCCAGTCAGGTGTTCCGCTTCGAGTTCCTGGAGATCGTGGTCTTCGGCATTGCTGCCAATCTCATCGCGGGGGTTTCGACGATCATCGCCGGACGCTTCGACGACAGGTTCGGTCCGAAGCGCATCATCCTCACGGCGCTGGCGTCGATGATCATCGCGGGGCTGGCGGTGTTCTTCCTGGTGGATGCCGGCACTGTCGTCTTCTGGATCGGCGGACTCGTTCTCTGCGCGTTCGTCGGACCGGCGCAGTCGGCCTCCCGCTCATTCCTCGCCCGGGTCACCCCGGCCGGCCGCGAAGGCGAGATCTTCGGCCTCTACGCGACGACGGGCCGGGCGGCGAGTTGGATGGCCTCCGCCGCGTGGACGCTGCTGATCGTGCTGACCGCGCAGACTGCCTACGGCATCCTGGGCATCGTGCTCGTGCTCATTCTCGGCTTCCTGCTGCTGCTCCCGGTGAAGGCGCCGCGCTGACCCGCCCCGCTCCGCTGAGCCGCCCCGTCCTCAGAGTTCGAGCAGCGCGAGCACGTCCGCACGGGCCCCGGCCGCGTGAAGCCTGTTGCGCATGGCGGCGGCGGCCAGCGTGTACGGACGCTCGTCGCCCATGAGCAGCGAGCGCGAGTTCGCCTCCTCGTAGAGCGCCACCAGTTCGAAAGCGAGCACCTCGACATCGTCGACGTCGAGCTCATCGGCCGGGATCGCGTGACGCAGCTGAGCCTCGACGTATCCGTGCCACTCGACCATCGCCGTCCGCACGGCGTCACTCACCGGGCCTGACTTGGAGTCGACGTCGGCGGCGGTGGCGGCGAAGAAACAGCCGCCGGTGAAGACGCGATCCCGTGAGTAGATGAGCGCGCTGCGCAACAGCACGGCGAGCCGATGCGCACCGCGCGAGTGCGCCCGAGCGGGCTCGACGACGTGAGCGAGGAAGATCTCGCGGGCGGCCGCGACAGTCGCCAGCTGCAGGCCCTCCTTGCCCTGGAAGAGGGTGGCGATGCTGCTCTTACTGTGCCCGGATGCTGCGGCCAGTCGCCCGATCGTCAGCCCGTCGAGCCCTTCGACGGACGCGAGGTCTGTCGCGCTGTGCAGCACGACGCGACGCGAGGCGTCGCCGCGGGCCCGTCGCCCGTCGAGAACTGTCGGATCTGACATCTCTCTAGTATACGAACGATCGTTCGCGTACTATACGAATGATCGTTCGTATACTTTTCTCGGCCCAGGAGAACTCATGCCATCCCTGTCCGCACTGATCGCCCACAGCATCCGCACCATCGCCCTCGTCTCCCCCGCCCTGGCCGGCGCTCTCGCGTACCGCGCGTTCTTCTCGACCGCCCCGCGGATGCCGGTTCGACCTGCGGATGCACCCACCCACGCGGATGGGCGCCGAGACACCATCGTCGTGCGCGGCACCGACGTCACCACCTATGAATGGGGCCGAGGCGATCGCACCGTGCTGCTCCTCCACGGCTGGCGGGGACGCGCTTCGCAGTTCGCCCCGCTCGTGCGGGAGCTCGTCTTCGAGGGCTTCCGCGTCGTCTCTTTCGACGCCCCCGCACACGGTGCATCGAAAGGGCGTCACGCCGACGTCCGCGATTGGGTCGCGGCCGCCGAGCAGCTGCAGGCCGTGCACGGACCGTTCGCCGCGATCGTCGGGCACTCGTTCGGCGGCTTCGCCGCGTTGACGGCCGCTCGCTCGAGCGTCCCGGTGCCGGCGGTCGCCGTGATCGCGGGCGGGGCCGGACCCGCGGCCTTCATCGCGGAGTTCTCCCGTCAACTCGGGCTCGACCGTGCGACCACTGCTCACATGACGGCGCAGTTCCGTCGGCGCCTCCAAGTCGACGAGACGACCATCGGTGCGCGGTACGACGCCGCCCAGCATCCGCTGCCCCTCGACACGGCGCTGTTGGTCGTGCACGACCGCGGGGATCGACGGATGCCGGACGACGACTCCCTTCGTCTGCACGCCGCCCACGGCGGCCGTTCGCGCCTGTTGCGTGTCGAAGGGTTCGGTCACACCCGGGTGCTGTCGGCGGATGCCACGATCGATGCCGTCGTCGCCCTCGCGGTCGGCGGGCTCGACGCTCTCGACGACGTCAGACCGGCCGGTTCACCGGCGTATCCGGCGCACCTGTCTCGAGCATCGTGATGGCGTTCTGCGCCTGAATACGCACGTACTCGGCCTCCGTGTACGTCGACAGGTAGGCGATGTGGGGCGTCAGGACGACGTCGTCACGACCGAGCAGCGGATGCCCGGGTGTCGGCGGTTCCTCCTCGAGCACATCGAGTGCAGCCCCGGCCAACCGCCCGCTGTCGAGGGCTGCGGCGAGCGCCGCACTGTCGACCAGCGCGCCTCGGGACACATTCACGAGGAACGACCCGGCGGGCATCTCGGCCAGGAACTCGGAGTCGATCATCCGATCGGTCTCGGCGGTCAACGGCAGGTGCAGCGACACGACGTTCGCTCCGCGCCGCAGCTCTTCAAGTCCCACCCTGGCCACTCCGAGGCCCGCCAACTCCGCCTGGGTCTCCGCCGAGTCCGGAAGCATGGGGTCGTAGCCGAGCACCCGTCCGAAGAGCGGGGTCGCGAGCCGGGCGAACTCCTTGCCGATCCGCCCGAGGCCGATGACCCCCAGCGTCAGCTCACTCATCCGCGGCGGCGCCTTGAGGGAGCGGTCGTTCCAGCCGGTCGGGGTCGCCGATGCCGTGTAGAAGCGCAACTGCCGGACGCTGGCCAGCACGATCGCGAGGGCGTGTGTGGCGACCTCCGGCGTCGCGACACCGGGCAGATTCGTCACCCAGACGCCGTGCTCTGTCGCCGCGTCCACGTCGACGTAGTCGAAGCCCATCGACATCAGGGCGATGACCTTGAGGTTCGGGAGCTGCTCGATCATGGCGCGCGTCACCGAGGCGTACCCGGGCAGCAGTGCGTCGGCATCCTGCGCGCCGGCGATGATCTCCGCCGGGTCGCGAGTGCCGAGCACGCGGACCTCGAAACCGTGGGCCTCCAGGAGTGCGATGCCGGCGGCCGGGTCGGTGTCGTCGACATCCGTGTAGATGGCGACAGGCCGGCGCCCCGTGTTCTCGGTCATGCGTCGCCCGCCTTCGTCGCGGCCGCACGCTCGCGCACGATCCCCTGTGCCATCGCCGTCATCAGCTCGTAGGCCACGTGACTCGCCGCGATCCCCGTCACCTGCGCATGGTCGTAGGCCGGCGCGACCTCGACCACGTCGCAGCCGACGATGTGCAGATCGGTGAGCCCGCGCAGGAGCCGGAGCAATTCCCGGCTGGTCAGCCCACCGGCCTCGGGAGTGCCCGTACCCGGAGCGTGCGCCGGGTCGAGCACGTCGATGTCGATGGAGATGTACAGCGGCCGGTCTCCCACCCGCTGACGAATGCGATCGAGCGCCGCGGGAACGCCGTGCTCTTCGATGTCTTCGCTGGTGACGATCGCGAAGCCGAGGACCTCGTCGTCGTCGAGATCCTGCCGGCTGTAGAGCGGACCGCGGGTGCCGACGTGCACGGATGCCGTCCGATCGAGGTACCCGTCCTCCGATGCACGCCGGAACGGGGTGCCGTGGGTGATCGGCTCGTCGAAGTAGGTGTCCCACGTGTCGAGGTGCGCGTCGAAGTGCAGCACCGCGACGGGTCCGTGCTTCTCGCTGATGGCCTTGAGCAGCGGATAGGCGATCGTGTGGTCCCCGCCGATGGTGAGGATGCGGTCCACACGGCTGCCGAGCTCGGTCGCCGCCTCGGCGATCTGGCGCACGGCCTCCTCGATGTGGAAGGGGTTGACCGCGATGTCTCCGGCATCCGCCATCTGCACCGCTTCCCATCCGGCGAAGTCCTGGGCCGGATTGTACGGGCGCAGGAGGCGGCTCGATGCACGGACGTGCTCCGGCCCGAAGCGGGCACCGGGGCGGTAGCTGACGCCGGAGTCGAAGGGGATGCCGACGATCGCGAGGTCCACGTCACCCACGTCTTCGATGCGCGGCAGTCGGGCGAACGTGGAGAGCCCCGCGTATCGCGGCGTCTTCGAGGCGTCCGCCGGGCCGATGGGTGTGGTGCTCATGCTGCGTCCTCGAAGGTCGACTGCGGGATGTGGATGACCTGGAGACCGCCGGCGGTCTCGGCCGCCGAGACGGCGTCGGCCAGTTCGCGGGCGGATGCGACGCGGCGGCCCGTGCCGCCGAACGCCGTCGCGACCGCCGCCCAGTCGGGCTGGACGAGGTCGACGGCGATGGGGGCGATCCCCGCGTCGATCTCGTTCTGCTTGATCTCGGCGTAGCCGCCGTTGTCGACGATGATCACCGTCACGTCGAGACGCTGCTCGACGATCGTGATGAATTCCTGCATCGAGAACATCAGCGCACCGTCGCCGACCACCGCGAACGACGGACGGTCGGGCGATGCGATGCGGGCGCCGATCGCAGCCGGCAGGCCGTAGCCGAGTGTCGCGTACGTGGCCATGTAGGGCATCGAGTTCGGCGAAGCGACCTCGAGCACGTTCACGAGGCCCCAGTACGCGATCTGGGACGAGTCGGTGGCGACGATCGCGTTGTCGGGAAGGACCGCGGCGATGGCCTCGGCGAGGCCGGTGTTCACGGCGGACAACTCCCGGCACTCGGCACGAACAGCATGCAGCGTCTCGGCGACCCTGGCTTCGGGAAGCGGCTCACCGTCGCCCAGCGCTGCCGTGATCGCGGACAGTGCGGCGGCGGCATCCGCGACGATCCCGATCTCGGCATCCTGATTCTTGTCGAGCTGCGACTCCACCAGGTCGATGCGGATGACCGTGCCGCGCGCCTCGAGCCGATCGACCCAGAGCTCGGCGGCGCCCAGCTTCGAACCGACGACCAGCAGCACGTCGGCGTCCCGCGCTCGGTTCCTGGCCGCCGCGAGCCGCAGGTTCGACCCGAGCGAGAGCGGATGCTGCTCATCGAGCACCCCCTTGGCGTTGAGCGTCGTCACGACCGGTGCACCGAGGCGCTCGGCGAGCATGCGCAGCTCGGTACCGGCGCGACGCGACCCGCCGCCGGCGAGGATGACGGGATCGGTCGCCGACGCGAGCAGGCGTGCCGCGGCATCCGTCGCATCGGCATCCGGAGCGGATGGCGAGGGCACGACGCGAGAATCGAGCAGAGCCGCGTCGATCGGCGTCTCCTGTTCGAGAAGGTCCAGCGGCACTTCGATGTAGACCGGCCGAGGACGACCCGTGGTGAAGAGCGCGAACGCGTCGTGCACCGCCTGCACGGCTTCCTCGGCGGACCCCACCCGTCGGCCCCATTCGACGATGGCGGATGCTGCGGCCAGCTGATCCTTCGTCTCGTGGAGGCTGCCGACATCGGCGAATTCGGCTCCGCGCGCCGGGCCGGGCGACAGGATGATCATCGGCCGCGACTCGCAATACGCGGTGCCTGCCGCCGACAGCGCGTTCAGCAGGCCAGGGCCGCTGGTCGTGATGACCACGCCCGGCTTGCCCGTCTGCAGCGACCAGCCGTCGGCGGCGTAGCCGGCGCCCTGCTCGTGCCGCGTCGTGACGGGGCGGATGCCCAGGGCCGTCAGCGGCCGGTAGAACTCCAGGTTGTGGGTGCCAGGGATGCCGAAGATCGTGTCGATGCCGTAGCCACGGAGGGTCTCCATGACCACCCAGCCGGTCGTGCGTTCGGTGCGTGTCTGCATGCTGTCCATACTCCGCTGTCAGTTCTGTTCGGCCCGGTACCGGGGGGTGCCGTCGACCCAGGTCTCGAGGACGTCGATCTGCGCGATGTCCGCGCCGTCGACCGTGAGGGGGTTCGCGCCCAGAACCACGAAGTCGGCGCGCTTGCCCGGTGCGAGCGAACCGAGTTCGTGCTCCCGCCCGATCGTGATCGCCCCTTCCAGAGTGTGGGCACGGAGCGCCGCCTCGGCGCTGATCCGCAGCGAATCGGGTCCGAGCTTGCGGCCGCGTCGCGTGATGCGGGTCACCGCGGCCTGGATCGCCTCGAGAGGACGCGGCTCAGCGACGGGAGCATCCGAGGAGATCGTCGCCGGCACACCCGCTTCGAGGAACTCCCCGAGCGGATTGAACCGCTCGCCCGGGGTGCCGATCGCCTGCTCGACGCCCTCGCCCCAGTTGTAATAGTGCTGCGTCTGATTCACGGGACGGATGCCGAGGGCCGCCATCCGCGTGATCTCCGCAGGATCCGGCAGTCCGCAGTGCTCGATGCGGTGGCGGGCGTCGGAGTCGGGCCGCTCGATGAGGGCCTGCTCGATGGCATCCACGACCATGGCGATCGCGGTCGGGGACTGCGCGTGCGTCGCCGTCTGCAAGCCGGCGCCGTGCGCCCGACTCACCAGCTCGGTGTACTCGGCCGGCTCGTGGTAGAGCTGCCCGGTGCGGCAGGGATCGCCGAGATACCCCTCGGGGAAGTACGCCGTCCACCCGCCGAGCGTGCCGTCGGCGTAGAGCTTGATGCCCGCCGCCGACAGGAATGCGTTGCCGAACGGTCCGGTCAGGCCCAGGGCGAGCACCTGGTCGAGCAGGTGCGAGAGGAAGTACATCGACACGCGGACCGACAGGGCCCCGCGCTCGGCCATCGCCAGGTACGCCGCGAACTCGCGCTTCGACACCTGGGCATCGCCGATGGCGGTGACGCCGCCGGCGAGGAACTGGTGCTGCGCGATGTCCATCTGGCGCTGATGCTCGGCCGGCTCATCGCCCAGGTGGAAGTTCGGGCCGTGGTGACCGATCTTCACGCCATGCAGGCCGGTGAGGATGTTGCACGCCGCATCGGAGAGTTCCCCGGTGAGCTCACCCTCTGCGTCGCGGAAGAACTCGCCGCCCTCGGGGTTCGGGGTGTCGCGGGTGATCCCGTACTTGGCGAGCGTGAAGCTGTTCACCACGCCGCCGTGACCCGAGGCGTTCATCACGTACACCTCACGGTCGGAGGCGATCTGGTCGAGCTCCTCCTTCGTGGGGTGGCGCCGCTCGGCGAGGTTCCGCTGCTCGTAGCCGTAGCCCCGCACAGGGACACCGGCGGAGAGCTTGCTCGCCCCTTCGTTCATCAGACGGACGATCTCCGGGATGGAGCCGGCACGCTCTGGGCTGATGTCGACCCAGGTGAGCATCTGACCGTACATCAGCGGATGGGCGTGCGCGTCGATGAAGCCCGGGACGATGGTGGCTGCCGGGTAGTCCTTGCGCTCAGGGCTGAGGCCGGCGGCGTTCGCCACCTCCTCCACCTCGGTCAGAGAGCCGACCGCCACGATCTTCCCGCCGGCGGTGAGCATGGCCTCGGCGTGTGGTCGATCCCCGTCGACGGTCAGGATGGCGTCGGCGGTGATGATCGTCGGTGCGGAATCGCGGTCGTCGAATGTCGTCAGACGGTGCACGGGTCACTTCCTCCTGGTCTTGACCGCGGTGGTGTCCAGGCGCGGGTTGAACGACGCTGTCACCGGCGCGAGGTCGGAGTGCTGCGGAGCGAACCAGGTGCCGAACAGGGCCACGGCGGCGAGAACTCCGAAGAAGGCGATGACCGACCAGAAGTTGCCGGTCGCCAGCAGCAGCGCCGTCGCGATCGCCGGGGACAGACCGCCCCAGACTGCGGCGCCGACCCCGTACGAGAGGGACATCGACGTCGTGCGCGCCTGCGGCCGGAACATCTGCGCCATGACGGTCGACAGCGGTGCCCACGCACCGCTCAGAGTGACGCGGATGACGGAGACGAGAAGGAAGATCAGCGCGATCTGCTGGTTTCCGATCACGATGACCAGCGGCACCATGACGACGGCGGACAGCAGGATGCCGGTGAACATGACCCTCTTCGCGCCCCACTTGTCGCCCAGCCAGGCCAGCGGGAGCGTGACCAGCGCCTCGATGAAGGAGGCGAGAGTCATCGCACCGAGGATGAGGCCTGCGGAGAGTCCGACCTCCGGGCTGGTGGCGTAGCTCTGCACGAACGATGTCGCGATGACGTAGCCGCCCGACGACATGGCGATGATGCAGAAGCCGAGCAGCATCGGCCAGCCGTTGTTCTTGAGGGCGAACAGCAGAGGGGTGGACTGCTTCTGGCCCTGAACCTTCTCCTCGAAGACCGGGGTCTCCTCCACCCGGTAGCGCACCCACATGCCGACACCGATGAGCACGATGCTGAAGAGGAACGGCACGCGCCAACCCCAGCTCAGGAGAACGTCGTCACCCTGGGAGGCGAGGATCCAGAAGGCGCCGGAGGCCATCAGCGCTCCGAGCGGATTGCCCAGCTGCGTGAAACCGCCGTAGAAGGTCTTGTACTTCTCCGGCGCGCTCTCCACCGCCATCAGGCTCGCACTGCCCCACTCGCCGCCGACGGCGAGTCCCTGAGCGATGCGCAGCACGACGAGCAGGATCGGCGCCGCGATGCCGAGGGTGTCGTAGCCGGGAAGGCAGCCGACGAGCACGGTCGCGATGCCCATCACGAAGAGCGTGATCGTCAGAGCTTTCTTGCGTCCGAGTGTGTCGCCGATGTGGCCGAAGATGATCCCGCCGAGCGGACGCATGAAGTACGCCACGGCGTAGGTGCCGAAGGACGCGAGCGTTCCGAGCCCCGGATCGATGTCGGGGAAGAAGATCTGCGGGAACACGATCGCGGCAGCGGTCGCGTAGATGTAGAAGTCGTACCACTCGATGGTGGTGCCGACCACTGCGGCGACTCCTGCCTTCATGGCTCGGCGGTGCCCCAGGGGTGGTGCCGTGGAAACGGACATGTGCAAGCTCCTTCGCTTGGTCGGTGCGGGGAGACTCTACGCGCACTCCGCTCGGCCAATCTTCCGTTGGTGCTCCGTGTTTCCGTCGTTTCATGCAGTATTACGGCGATTTCGCGTGAATCGACCTCTGGTGAGCGCTTTCATTCGTCGAAAATCGGCGTGGGGCACGCAGATCCGGGTATTCTCACGCTGTGATCATCCATTCCCCGCAGGCGGCCCGAGAGCGCGACGTGAGCGCTCTCGACGACCGGCTGATTCGCGCACTCCAATCGGATGGCCGCGCCAGCGTCTACGAGCTCGCCCGAGTGCTGGGCACGTCCCGTGATCTCGTCTCTCGCCGACTCAGCGCATTACTCGAAGGGGAGCGCCTTCGAGTGGTCGCGGCGCTCACGCCGCGCTTCGCCGGGCTTCATGTGCTGATCCACGGCGGCGTCCTCGTCGACGGTCCGGCGGCTCCGGTCGCCGAGCAGATCGCCGACCTTCCCGGAACCGTCTTCGTGTCGCGAGTCGCGGGCGTCTACCCGATCGTGTTCGAGTCACGCCACAGCGACGCCGACGAGCTGCACGCGACTCTCGAACGCATCCGCACCATTCCTTCCGTCCGCCAGATTCGCGTCAACACCTACGACGCACTGCTCAAGGAATTCATCACGGCGAGTTCCACTCCGGATGTCGGTACGAGCGTGGCGCTGGACGGCATCGACCAGGAGCTCATCGCGATCCTCCAGAACGACGGCCGGACCAGTTACCGCGCTCTCTCGGAGGCCGTGCGACTCTCTCCCTCGTCAACTCGCGCGCGCGTGCAGAGGCTGATCCGTGCCGGCGTCATCCGCATCTCAGCCATCAACACCGGCGGCCTCTCCCGCAATCGGGTGGCCATCGGGATCGGCATCACTCTCCGTGGAGACGCCACCCCGGTGCGCGACCTTCTCGTACGCGCCCCCGCGATCGATCTCGTCGCCCGCTCGCACGGAACATACGACTTCATCGCCACGGCGGTGGGTACGGCATCCGCCGGCATCCTGGCTCTCATCGAAGAGCTCCGGGCGCTGCCGGAGATCGGCTCCCTCGAGACGTGGGCGCACCTCGACATCGTGAAAGAGGACTACACCCGAACGCTGGGTCCGGCGATTCGCTCGTGACGTGCTGGTGGGTGTCTAGCGTGCGAGGTCGACGGCGTGCCCGAGCGCGACGACGGCCATCTGTCCTCCGAAACCTTCGGATGGCGTGAAGTCCAGGCTCGTGCTGGTGGCGAGGTAGATGACGGCAGCGACTGCGGCCACGAGCAACAGCAGCAGGAAGGCGAAGATCACGGCGCTCAGGCCGCGGTATCCGCCGGACGTCGGAACCTCAGGGGCGACGGACGGCTGCGCCCAGTCGGCGGCCGCTGCAGGGGGCGGCGGGGTTTCCAGGAGCGACGGCTTCGGGCGATCGGTACGGCGCCGCGTGTCGGTCGAAGCCGGCGGGATGACCTCCGACGCGGGCGGGATCTCCATGGCGGGCGGAGCCAGCAGCCCGTCGGGGATCGGCGTCTCCGGAGGAGGGGGCGGGATGACCACATCGGCGGGCATCGCCGCATCCGCAGGCTCGATCGCCGGTTCGTCCGGCGCGCTCACCGGCTCGTCGGGCCTGCCCGGCTGATGCGGATTCACGCTGCCGTCGCTCATGTCAACCTCCTACTGCTCCCACATCGGTCACTCCGACGTCGGTCTTGTGGAAATTCTGGAACGAACGGGATGCCGTCGGCCCCCGCTGCCCCTGATACCTGTTGCCGTACGGGCCGGAACCGTAGGGGTTCTCGGCCGGGGACGTGAGACGGAAGAAGCAGAGCTGCCCGATCTTCATGCCCGGCCAGAGCTTGATCGGCAGAGTGGCGACGTTGGCCAGTTCGAGCGTCACGTGCCCGGTGAAACCCGGATCGATGAACCCGGCCGTGGAGTGCGTGATCAGCCCTAGACGGCCGAGGGACGACTTGCCCTCGAGGCGGGCGGCGACATCGTCGGGCAGGCTGACCTGCTCGTAGGTCGCGCCGAGCGCGAACTCGCCGGGGTGGAGGATGAACGGCTCATGCGGGGCGACCTCGATCAGACGCGTGAGCTCGGGCTGATCCTCCGCGGGATCGATGAACGGGTACTTGTGGTTGTCGAAGAGACGGAAGTACCGGTCCAGGCGCACGTCGACACTGGACGGCTGGATCATCTCGGGATCCTGCGGCTCTAGGCCGACGCGGCCGGATGCGAGTTCTGCCCTGATGTCGCGATCACTGAGAAGCACGGGTTCAGCCTACTGCGCGCACTTTGTCCATCGGTGGAACGGCAGGTAGGCTGGCTCCACCCGCTCTCGAGTGGGTACGGGGCTGTAGTTCAATGGCAGAACTTCTGCTTCCCAAGCAGATAGCGCGGGTTCGATTCCCGTCAGCCCCTCCACATCGGTCACACGTTTCCGAGTTCGCGCCGGGCGAGTTCCATCGAGTTCAGGGCCGCCCGCTCCGTCGCGTGACCTTCGCTCACCGCCAGGAATTGTCCATCCGCCGCCTTCAGGCGCCAACGGTAGTCACCGGCACCATCTCGGTACAGTTCGAATCGACCTTTCGCTCCGGCCGTGACCTTGGCGAGTTCGGCGGCGACTGCCGGATTCGTGACGTCCGCGAGGATCGTGGCACGAAGCTCTGCAGCGGGAGCCTGGATCGCGTGGGTGAATGACGACAGGATGCTGAGCGCAGTCGCTCTGTCCTCGTCCGTCACCCACTTCTCGCTCGCCAGCGCCTCGATGAGCTTCAGACCCGTCGCCGCCTCCTTGAGGTCAGTGCTGAGGGCGAGTGCGTGGGCGTGCTCGAACCGACGCGACCATTCCTGGCGCGCATCGGTGGCGCGCTGAGTGCGCCTTGTGATGGCGAAGCTGATGACAGACCAGACGAGCCCCAGCCCGGCCACCGCGGCTGCGATGACGGCCGCGAGAAGCGTGGCGGTGGGGTCGGTCATGGGCCTCACGATAGTGCGTGCCCGACACCGGTGGCGAGGCTGGTGGCGGCCGGAAGATCAGCGCACGTGGTCGACTGACCGCTGGAAAGCAGCGGCGGGGGCGACGCGGTGGATGCCGAGGTCGGTGCGGCCGGGCAGGATGTCGGCGCGCAGCGCCCGTGTTCCCCGGTACTCACCGTCGCGCAGGGTGCGGTACGGCTGCGAAGGCACCTCGTCGTGAATGCCGGCGAGCCTCGCGGTCAGCCGATCACGCTCCGCCTTCACGGCGTCGTCGTCGAGCGTGTCGGCGTCGTAGATGACGTGGAGGTCGAGCGACTCGATTCCGGTGTACCAGAGCGTGCCGTGCGTGAGCGGGAACAGCAGGGCGTCCAGGTCACCACTGATGCCTCGGGAACCGATGCTCCTGGGATCCTCACCCGCCGTCACGATGATGAGCGCCCGCTTGCCCGTCAGACCGCCGTCACCGTACCGCAGCGGCAGCCCCGTGACCGCATCGACGCCGCCGTAGGCGAAGCCGTTGGTGAACACCCGGTCGAACCAGCCCTTGAGGATCGCCGGTGCGCCGTACCACCAGAGGGGGAACTGGAACACGAGCAGCTCCGCGGCCTCGAGCTTCTGCTGTTCCAGCCGCACGTCGTCCGGAACCAGTCCGCTCTCGTTGACCTCGCCCATCAGGTCGACGATGTTGCCCGGGCGGCCGGCGATGTCCCGCTGGCTCAACAGCGGATCGAACCCCTGGCCGTACAGATCCGAGGTCTGCACTCGGTAGCGGTCCGCGAGCGCCTCCACTCCCGCGTCGAACAGCTGCCGATTCAGCGAGGCGGCCTGCGGATGTGCGTAGACCCAGTGTGCGGCGGAGGTCTGGGCGGTGGTCATGATTCTCCTTGGCTGACGGGTGCAGTGGTCGTACGCTGGGATAAGGTTGTTACCTACCAACGGTAACTTACACATAGTAGGTATGGGGCGCAACGACGACTATGACAGGCGCGAAAGAGGGCGCGCGACAGCGGATGTCAAAGGCCGACCGCCGCGCGCAGCTGCTGAGCGTCGCGCGCGAGATGATCCGCAGCGACGGCGCAGACGCACTCACCCTGGGCACCCTCGCAGACCGCGCCGGCATCACGAAGCCCGTCGTCTACGAGCACTTCGGCGACCGCTCAGGGCTCCTCGCCGCGCTCTACCGCCAATTCGACGAACGCCAGCGCGCCTCGCTCGAGACAGCGCTCGCAAGCGCCGGACCCGACGCCGAAGGGGTGGTGGCCGTCGTCGCCGCGAGCTACCTCGACTGCGCACGCGCCGAAGGCGCCGAGATGGGAGGAGTGGTCGCCGCCCTCAACGGCACGCCCGTGCTCGCGCGGATGCGGCAGGAGTCGGTGGCGGCTTATGTCGAACGCTGCCGCGCCGCCCTCACCGAGGTCGTCGGAGCCGACCGTGTCGAACCGATCGCCCTCGAGGCCGCCGTCGCCTCGGCCGACGCGCTTGCGGGCGCCGTGCTCGCCTCCCGCATCGACGAAAGCGCAGCCCTGCAGACGCTCAGGCGGTTCCTCCTCGCCGCGGTCACGGGCTGAGGCCCCTTTCCGAGACGATGGATTCTGGACCCGAATCTGCATTCTGGATCCAGAATCGTGAGCCGTTGCGTCCGGTCAGGAACTCCCGATCGTCGACTTCAGCTTCGCCATGACCTGGTTGATCGTGAACGACGCAGACTCCTGACGTGCCGGGAACTCGACGAGCGTCTGCAGGATCTTCCCGACGTACGCCTGCGCCGGCACGAACAGGAACACGTGCTCCAGCACCCAGTCCCAGTAGGTGTTCGACGTGATGTCGGCTCGCTCGAACGGATCGGTGCGCAGATTGAACAGCTTCGGGAACCGCAACTCGATGTACGGCTCCTGCCAGACCTGAAGTGTGCCGGCAGCGCGCTGCTCGAGGAACACGACCTTCCAGTTCTCGAAGCGCATCGCCGTGAGGTCGCCGTCGTCGGAGACGTAGAAGAAGTGCCGGCGAGGGCTGTGCTCCACGGCACCGGTGATGTAGTCGAGCTGATTGTGGCCGTCGAGATGCACCTTGTACTCGGTGCCGTGCAGCTCGGTGCCCGACTTCAGCCGGTCGGCGATGTCCGCGTCGCCGACCGCCGCCAGCAACGTCACGAACCAGTCGTTATGGCTCACGATGCCGTTGAGCGTCGTCTTCTCCGGGATACGCCCAGGCCAGCGCACCATCGCGGGAACGCGGTACGCACCCTCCCAGTTGGAGTTCTTCTCGTTGCGGAACGGCGTCATGCCGGCATCCGGCCAACTGTTCATGTGCGGGCCGTTGTCGGTCGAGTACATGACGATCGTGTTCTCGGCCAACCCCAACTCGTCGAGCAGGTCGAGCAGGCTGCCCACCACGTCATCGTGGTCGAGCATCGTGTCGTGGTACTCGGACTGCCAGCGCCCGGCTCTGCCTTTGCTCTCTTCCTTCGTGTGGGTGCGGAAGTGCATGTGCGTCGAGTTGAACCAGACGAAGAACGGGGTGTCGTCGTCGGCCTGCTGGCGGATGAAGTCCGACGCCGCGTCGCGGAACTCCTCGTCGACCGTCTTCATCCGCTCCTTCGTCAGCGGCCCGGTGTCTTCGATTCGCTGAGTGCCGTCCTCGTTCGCCCACGAGTGGATCACACCGCGAGGCCGGAACTTCTCGCTGAAGCCGGGGAACTCCTCGTCGGTCGGATAGTCGGGGTGCTCCGGCTCCTCCTCGGCGTTGAGGTGGTACAGGTTGCCGAAGAACTCGTCGAAGCCGTGTGCGGTCGGAAGATGCTCATCCCGGTCGCCCAGGTGGTTCTTGCCGAACTGGCCGGTGGCGTAGCCGTGGTGCTTGAGCGCGTCGGCGATCGTGGGGTCCTCGGGCTGCAGGCCCAGCCCCGCACCCGGCATTCCGACCTTGGTCAACCCCGTGCGGTAGGGGTTCTGCCCGGTGATGAAGGCCGCGCGCCCGGCCGTGCAGCTCTGCTCGCCGTAGTAGTCGGTGAACTTCACGCCCTCGTCGGCGATGCGGTCGATGTTCGGCGTCCGGTACCCCATGAGACCGTCGGTATAGGTGCTCAGATTCGAGATGCCGATGTCATCGCCCCAGATGATCAGGATGTTGGGCTTGTCAGCCATGAAGACTCCTTCGTTCACCGATGAGATCGGGCGGACGCCCGCGGTCGAAGCCAAGCACGACGAGGATCAGAAGCCCAGGGGCCCTCACTCGGAACGGGTGAGGCGGAACCCGATGTGCGACATACCGGTGTCCTCAGCCTGCGGCGAGCGCGCGGCCGGACGGAAACGCAGGCAGTAGTCCGGCGAGCAGAGGTGCGACCCGCCTTTGAGGACGCGCCTCGGGATGTCGGGGAATCCCTCCTGGGCACTGGCCGCCGCGAGGAGATTCGCCCGCTTCCCGGCATCCACGGGCTTGTCCGACAAACGGATGTGCCGCGGTGTGTAGAAGTCGGTCGTCCACTCCCACACGTTGGCGATCATGTCGTGGAGTCCGTAGCCGTTCGGCGGGTACGAACCGACGGCGGCCGTGCCGCCCACGCCCTGATTGTCGTACGGGAAGCGCCCCAGCCATGAGTTGGCCTGAGCCACGCCCTCCGGATACGCCTCATCACCCCAGGCGAAAGCGGCGCTCTCCCGTCCTCCGCGTGCGGCGTACTCGAATTCGGCTTCGGTCGGAAGCCGCATGCCCGCCCAGTCGGCGTAGGCCACGGCATCCTCGAAGGCGATGTGCACGACCGGATGCTGCAACCGGTCGTCGATCGACGATTCCGGGCCGAACGGGCGGCGCCAGGACGCCCCCGGCTGCCAGCGCCACCAGTTGCGCCAGTTGCGCAGATCCGTGGGTCCTGCCGTCGGGGTGAACACCATCGACCCGGGGACGAGGTCGGCGGGGTCGGCCCCGGGATACGCGGAGACGTCGAGAGGGCGTTCGGCGACCGTCACGTACCCGGTCACGTCGACGAACTCGGCGTACTGCGCGTTCGTCACCGGATGACGGTCGATGAAGAACTCCGCGACCTCCCGCTCATGGACCGGCCGTTCATCCGGATAGAAGTCCTCGGAACCCATCAGGAACGTACCGCCGGGGATCCGGACCATGTCGCGCTTCTTCGTCACGATTTTCAGCGTAGTCCGGCGCCCACGAGAAGGTACTCCGGCATCAGCTGTTCCCGCAACCCGCATCAATTCCGCGACGGCGCGAGTACGTTCTAGGAATGACCCTCGACCCGGTAGGGCTGCTGTATCTCGCCGCCAGCATCGCCACGCTGGTCGCGGCACTTCTTCCGCGCCTGCTGCGGCGGGCGCCGATCTCCATGCCCATCGTCTTCGTGGCCGCCGGCGTCGGTGCCTTCGCGCTGTTCCCGGACCTGCCGGATCCGGACCCGCTCGAGCATCCGGAGTTCGCACTGCATCTCACCGAGCTGTGCGTCATCGTGTCGTTGATGGGCGCGGGGCTGGCGATCAATCGCCGGTTCCAGTGGCGCACCTGGTCGACCACGTGGAGGCTCCTGGCGATAACCATGCCCCTGTCGATCGTGGCCGTCGCCTTCCTCGGATGGTGGGGCCTGGGGCTCGGGGTCGCCGGGTCGGTCCTTCTCGCGGCGGCCCTCGCCCCCACCGACCCGGTACTCGCGAGCGAAGTGCAGGTCAGCGAACCTCTCACCGGGGATGACGACAACGACGACGACGAGGCCCGCTTCGCCATCACCTCCGAGGCCGGCCTCAACGACGGCCTCGCGTTCCCCTTCACCTACGCGGCGATCGCCATCAGCCTCGTCGGCTTCGCACCCGGCGGGTGGCTCGGCGAATGGATCCTGGTCGACGTGCTCTGGCGGCTCGCGGTCGGCACGGCCGTCGGATTCGGCGCCGGATGGCTGCTCCGACGCCTGTTCTTCTCGGAGTTGTCGCAGCGGGCCGGCTTCGCCGATCGCGCCGACGGCTTCATCGCGCTCGGTGCCACGTTCCTCGCCTACGGGGCCGCCGAGGTCGTGGAAGGGTACGGCTTCATCGCCGTCTTCGTCTGCGCCTGCACGATCCGGGCCGGCGAGCAATCGCACGGCCTTCATTCGGTGCTGCACACCTTCGTCGAACAGGTCGAACGGCTGCTGACCGTTGTCGTGCTCGTCCTCCTGGGCGGGGCAGTCGCCCGCGGGCTGCTCGACTCACTCACGCTCGCCGACTATCTCTTCGCCGCCGTCGTGCTCCTCGTCATCCGCCCGTTGGCGGGATGGATCGGTCTGACCCCGGGCAAGACCGGCCCCCGAGAGCGCGCCGTGATCTCGTTCTTCGGAGTACGCGGGG
Organism: Microbacterium sp. CGR2; assembly: GCF_003626735.1. Lineage (NCBI taxonomy): Bacteria > Bacillati > Actinomycetota > Actinomycetes > Micrococcales > Microbacteriaceae > Microbacterium > Microbacterium sp. CGR2. The sequence goes on from NZ_RBHX01000001.1 coordinate 808,641, forward strand.
TGGGCTCGCTCTTCTACATCGCCTACGCGCTGCAGAACGGCGACTTCGCCGGAGGGGATCGCCTGTGGGCCGTCGTATCCCTCGTGATCCTCGGATCCGTCCTCATCCACGGAGTCGCGGCGACCCCGACGATGGCCGCGCTCGACCGCGCACGGCACCGACGCGCGGCTCGCCGCGGCCATCCGGACGAAGAGATCGACACCCCGGTGTGACGGATGCCGCGTCGAGGCCGTGGCGTGCCGGTCAGCGCCGTGCCAGGGCCTCCGCCATCCGGTCCACGGCCTGCTCGATGATGGGTCGCGGGGTGGCGAAGACGAACCGCATGAAGCCCACGCCCGCCACCCCCGTGGCCGAGCCGTCGGTCAGAGCGACGCCGGCATTCTCGCGGAAGAAGTCCGCGGGCTGCGTGCTGAGATCGAGGGCACGGGCATCCAACCACCCGATATAGGTGCCCTCAGGCGCCCGGTAGGCGATCTCGGGGATGCGTGCAGCGAGGGCCTCGCCGAGGAAGCGGCGGTTGCCGTCGAGGTACTCCACGACATCGGCGAGCCAGGTGCGGTCGTCGCGATAGGCGGCAGTGTTCGCGATGACGCCGAGGTTGCTGGCGCCGTGCGACGCCATCATCCCGATGCGCTCCCAGATCTCGCGGTCCCCGTCATTGGTGATGATGATCTGCGCCGTCTTCAACCCGGGCAGATTCCAGGCCTTCGACGCGGAGGTCGCGGTGACGGTGTGGGCGGCCGCGGCATCCGAGATCGACGCGTACGGGATGTGTGCACCGGGGGCGTAGACGAGCGGCGCGTGGATCTCGTCGGAGAAGACCCGGCCACCGTGACGCGCGACCACTTCGCTGACGGCGAGCAGCTCTGCACGATCGAACACTCGCCCGACCGGATTGAACGGGTTGCAGAGGATCAGCAGGGTCGCGCCCGCACGGAACGCGGCGTCGATGCCCTCCAGGTCGAGCGTGTAGCGGCCGTCCGTCACGGTCATGGGCACCTGGATGACTTCGCGCCCGGCCGCCGGCGGCACCGACAGGAACGGCATGTAGGCCGGCGTGGGAACGATGACCGGAGCGCCCGGCGTCGAGAAGTGCGCCATCGCGAGCTCGAGGGCGTGGATGACGTCGGCGATCGGATGGACGTCGGATGCCGGAACGGTCCAGCCGTACACGTCGCGGAGCCAGTCGGCCGTGGCCTGCGACATCTCGTCAGAGACCGCCGTGGGCAGGTAGCCGAACAGTCCCTGGTCGACGGCGGAGTGCAGCGCGCGGGAGATGCCCGGGGCGACACCGAAGTCCATCTCGGCCACGAACGCCCCCACGGTGTCGGGGAACATCGACCATTTGAGTCCGCCGATCCGGCGAAGATGGTCGACCTCGATGGAGTCGAACGGTGAGGCGAGTGTCATGGGAGCTCCTGTCCTGGGTGCGGCGGGGCGCGCTCCTTCCATCTTCGCCCGGATTTCAGCCCCGCGGCTCTCCCGAGATCATCTCCGCATAGCCCTCGACATAGGTCGGGTACCGGAGGGTCCCCAGCAGAGCGACCAGCAGCGATCCATCGTGCACCAGGCCTCTCGCCTGGGCGGACGGGTCGTCGGGCGGCGCGTCCACGCCGAGTTCCCGCGCGATGTGGTCGACCACTTCGCCGAGGGGAACGGGGACCTGATCGACGGCGTGCACGAGCGCGGGTGGCTCCGGCATCCGAAGAAGCAGATCCAGAGCGCGCACGAGATCGACTTCGTGGATGCGGTTCGTGCGCCGACGGTGGTTGACCGTCGCGTGCTCCCGCACCTGGCGCAGCAGGAATCCTCGGCCGGGTCCGTAGATGCCGGCCGGCCGCACGATGATCGCTGAGAACAGCTCGATGGCGGCCTGCTCCCCGTCGCGGAGCCCTCGTGACCGGTCTGACGCCGGCACGGGTTCGTTCTGCTCGGTGACCGGATGCTCCGACGCCGATCCCTCGAACACCCCCGTCGAAGAGACGAACACGGTGCGCGCGGGAACGGCCGGCAGCGCCTCGGCCAGATGAGTCAGCGCGATGCGGTAGCTGTCGACACCGCCGCCCGGCGGGAGGGTCACGACCATGGCGTCGACCGCGGGCAGCGCCTCGGGCAGCGGCGCCGCCAGATCCGCCCGGATGCCGACCACGCCGTCCGGCAGCACACCGTCGCTGCGGCGGAGCGCGAAGACCTCGCCGCCGTCCGCGCGGAGGCGGCGAGCGAGGCGCGCACCGAGTTTGCCGAACCCGACGAGCAGGGTGCGCGCGGGCGGAGCGGCGTCGCCCACGGAAGCTGTGGTGTTCATCGTCACAATCTCTCACACCCGGGCTTCCGAGATCGCTGCTACCGTGTCAACCCCTCGCCGGTTTCTGCGCGCGCCCGATAGGTTTCCAGGATGACCACCGAGACCGCGCCCGACGGGCAGGCCCCCACACGCTTGCGACGGGCCATCACCGGCCCCCTCCTGTTCGCCTTCATCCTGGGAGACGTCCTGGGCGCCGGCATCTACGCGCTCATGGGCGTCCTCTCCGGAAAAGTCGGCGGGATGCTGTGGGCGCCGATGCTGCTCGCCCTCTTGCTCGCGCTCCTCACCGCCGGCTCCTACGCCGAGTTGGTGACCAAGTATCCGCGGGCGGGTGGATCGGCGGTCTTCGCCGAGCGGGCTTTCCGCAATCCACTGGTGTCGTTCCTCGTGGGCTTCAGCATGCTGGCGGCGGGCGTCACCAGCGCGGCGGGTCTGGCCATCGCCTTCGCGGGCGACTACTTCAGCACCTTCATCGACCTCCCGACCATCCCGGTCGCCATCGCCTTCCTCGCCGTGGTCGGGCTCCTCAATGCCCGCGGCATCCGCGAATCCATGGGCGCGAACCTCGTGATGACCGCGATCGAGTTGAGCGGTCTGGTGATCGTGATCGCGGTCGTGGCGATCTTCGTCGGCGGTGGTGGCGGTGACGTGTCACGCGTCACGCAGACACCTGAGGGCACCAGCGTCGGAATCGCCGTGCTCTCCGGCGCGGTGATCGCGTACTACTCCTTCGTCGGTTTCGAGACCTCGGCGAACATGATCGAAGAGGTGAAGAACCCGCGTCGCACGTACCCCCGCGCCCTCTTCGCGGCCCTGTTCACGGCGGGCGCCGTCTACGTGCTCGTGGGCCTGGCGAGCTCCGTCGCCCTCCCGGCATCCGAACTGCAGGAGTCCAGCGGCCCCCTGCTCGCCGTGGTGGAGGCGACCGGTGTGAGCGTGCCTTCCTGGCTGTTCAGCCTGATCGCTCTGATCGCGGTGGCGAACGGCGCGCTGCTGACGATGATCATGGTCAGCCGCCTGACCTACGGGATGGCCGAGCAGAACCTGCTGCCGCCGGTGCTGGGCCGCGTGCTCCCCAACCGCAAGACGCCGTGGGTCGCCATCCTCACCACGACCCTGGTGGCCATGGGCCTCACCCTCGTCGGCGACCTGGCGACACTCGCCGAGACGGTCGTGCTGCTGCTGCTGTTCGTGTTCCTGAGCGTGAACATCTCGGTGCTGGTGCTCCGTCGCGACAAGGTCGAACAGGATCACTTCCGGGTCTGGACGTTCGTACCGGTCCTCGGCGTGGCATCCTGCATCCTGCTGCTCACCCAGCAGCGCCCCGTCGTCTGGCTGTTCGGCGCGATCCTCCTCGCTGTGGGAGTCGCGCTGTACTTCCTGGCACGCTGGGGACGCACCCGCGCGGAGAACCGCACCCCGCACACCGACGGCACGAAGGAGAACCATGAGCACGCCTGATCACACCCCCGACGACGAGATGACGAGCGAAGAGAAGCGTCACGACCAGCTGACGTCCGCCCCGGATGCCACCGAAGCAGATGCTGCCCCGCGCATCGAGGTCAGTGAGCACGACGGCAACACGCGCATCGACATCGCGCCGGATGCTCCGGTGCGCCCCGGGCCCGGACCGGGTGTGGAGATCGACGAGGACGAGTCGCGCTGACGCTACGACGAGGACGACGTAAAGCGCTGCGCCGTCGTGATCGCGGCGAACCCACGGGCGGAGAGGATGCTCTCGGTGCGGCGCATGATGTCCTGACCGGACACGGCCACGAGCGAGCCGCTTTCCGCAATGGACGAGGTTGTCGTGGCATCCGTCACGAACTCCACGTCGAAGCCGAGGTCATTGGCGACGCGGGCGGTCGTCTCGCAGCACTGTTCGGTGCGGATGCCGCAGACGACCAGGCGCCGGATGCCGGCTGCGCGCAGTCGCTCCTCCAGGTCGGTGGAGGTGAACGCGTTGATGGACGTCTTCGTCACGGCGAGTTCGGAGTCCAGAGGGCCGAGTTCGGCGATCACGCGGACGAACCCTCGGTCAGGATCGAAGACGCCTCCGCTGCCGGGCTCGGAGTGAGTGATCCAGATGACTCGGTCCCCGCGGGTTCGCGCATGCTCGACCAGCAGCGCGATGCTGTCCAGTACTGACGGATTGGCGGTGGCCGCCCACTCCTCGGGACGCTGACGGAAGGACTCCTGCGCATCGATGACGAGCAGGGCGGTGTCGGTGGAGCGGTTCATCCGCTCAGCGTCCCGCCGGATGCCCGCCATCACAAGGCGTTCTTCTGCCAACCTTCCGCGCACCTCGGCCGAATCAGCTCACAGCCAACCCTTGCGCTTGAAAACGGCGTAGAGGCCGACCCCCATGCCGACCATGAGGGCGACGGCCATCGGGTACCCGAGAGCCCAGTGCAGTTCGGGCATGTGGTCGAAGTTCATGCCGTACACGGTGCCGACGAGTGTCGGTGCGAACAAGATCGCCGCCCACCCGGAGATCTTCTTGACCTCGTCGTTCTGACGGATGCTCAGTTCCGTCATCCGCCGCATCTCCTCGTTCTGACGCCTGGCCACGATCGTCGACTCCACCGTGAGCGCGTTGTCGAGCACCGTTCGGAACGTCGTGGCGCGATCCGTGACGCGCAGCGTGTGGTCGAGGACGTCTCGCAGGTATCGCTGCAGTTCCTCGCTCACGCCGTACTTGTCGGCACCGCGGAGCAGGGCGTCCAGCATCCCGGAAAGCGGCTGCGTCGCGCGCTGGAAGTCGATGACCTCCCGCCCCAGGTCGTAGATGCGCTGCGTCGCATCGACGTCTTCCTCGAACAGCTCGCTCTCGATCTCGTCGATGTCGTTCTCGAGGCCGACGAGCACCGGGGCGTACTCGTCCACGACCTCATCGAGGATGGCGTAGAGCACCGCCTGGGGCCCGTGACCGAGCAGAGCAGGATCGCCCTCCAGCCGGCGGCGCACGCGGCCGAGGTCGGGCGACTCCGCATGCCGGATCGTCACGACGAAGTCGGGTCCGACCAGGATGTGCACCTCGCCGAACTCGACCTCCTCGATGTCATCGAGATAGCGTGCCGGACGCAGCACCATGAACAGCACGTCCCCATAGCGCTCGAGCTTGGCGCGCTGATGTCCGGAGAGCGCGTCTTCGACGACGAGAGCGTGGATGCCGAACTCGTCGGCGACCTCGCGGATCTCCTCTTCGCTCGGTCGGTAGAGCCCGATCCAGCTCATGCCTCCGCGCTCGCGCATACGCTCGAACGTCTCACTGAGGCTCTGCGGGTTCTCGGTCCGAGAACCGTTCACATAGATCGCGTTGTCGATGATCGCCATTGCAGACCCTTTCGATGTCGTCCGGGCTGCGCGCCGATCACCCCGCGGGCGGGGCGACGCAGGTGATCGCGGAGTCGGTGATCGCCTGGTGGTACTGCTCGGCCGTGAACGGCAGGCCGAACTCGGGTGCGGTCTGCCCCGATGCCGCCGGGGCTTTCGACGCGATCGCCGCGAGCTCCCAGGAGAGGTTCCTCGCGAGGTTCGAGCCGGCCGTCGAGTCGTTCAGTGTGACCGCGACGGTGAAGCCGGTCGCGGGATCCGCGTAAGCGGCCGTGATATAGCCGGGGGTCCAGCCGTGCTGACCCACCATCGATCCCACGAGGTAGCCGCCACCCGTGGCCTGGAACCACGATGCGGACTTCTTGCTCACCGGCAGCGGCGAACCGTAGCGGTCCGGCTCGTCCTGTGTGCGCAGCACCTGCGCGGCCTGAGCCTGCGCATAGCGGCCGAGGTCGGTGATGGTCGAGACCACTCCGGAGTCGGTGTAGCCGTTGCTCGACGACACCGTGGTGATGTCGCGGGGTGCCGCGCAGTTGAAGCCGCCTTCCGCGGTCGGCAGGTAATGCCCCTTCATCACCGGACCTGTCGAGGGCGGTGCAGCGACGGGGCTCGGCAACGAGGTGTCTTGCAACCCGAGGGGCTCGGCGACGTACTCCTGGATCAGTTCGGCAGCCGACATTCCGCTGGCGCGCTCCAGCGCGAGCCCGAGCAGAAGGTAGCCGGCGTCCGAATCACGGAAGGCGGTGTGAGGGGCGACCCGGTCGCGGCCCAGTCCGAAACTCGCCAACTCCAGCGGCGCCCAGACCCGCTCCGGCGTGTTGAACCACGCGCTCTTGGCGGTCGTTTCCGACGACGCGGCACCACTCGTTCCGTTGCAGAGATCGAGCAGAGTCACCTCTTGCATGTCGGCGACGCCCGACACATACTCGGGAACCTTCGCGTCCAACTCGACGGTTCCTTCGTCAGCGAGCGCGTAGAGCACGTCGCACGTCATCAGCCGGGTCACATCCGCGATGCGGAAGGACATGTCGGTGCTCAGCTCATCTCCGCCGTCGCGCTCCTGCGTGCCGGTCGCGGCAACCCAGCTTCCGCTCCACGGCACCCACACGCCCACGATCGCGCCCGATGCGCCCGATGCCGCGATGGCGTTGTCGACCGCCCCCTGCATCGCCGTGACGGTGGCTTCCGGAAGCGCGGCATCGACCTGGGCGGGCGGCGTGTACGTGAACGACTCGTCAGCGGAGCATCCGGTCAGGACGAGGCCGAGCATGGCCGCACTGGCGGCTGCGGCGCGCCACCGGCGCGACGAGAGAAGCTGCATGGAAAGAACCCCCGGAAGACGTGTCTCCCGAGTCTAGAACGCGGATGCTGAAAGATGGCCCTCCCCGACACGACGCGCCTTAGTGTGTGCATGTGCCGCATATCTTCGAAGCTCCCGTGGTCGCGGCGGTCCTGCGCCATATGAACGGGGACCACGCCGACGACAACGTCCTGATCGCCCGTGCCTTCGCGGCTCCCGACGACGAAGAGGCGACGTCCGCGAGGATGATCGGCTTCGACGGCGATGGCGGGGTGTGGGAGGTCTCTCGGGCCGCTGAGGTCTTCGAGCTGCGCGTGCCGTGGCCGGGCGGCCCGATCGACGATCGCCCCGCTGTGAGACGCGAGGTCGTCGCGATCTACGACGCCGCTTGTGCGCGCCTGGGCGTCGACGCGCGACCCCAGGACTGACTCATCTTCGGTCGGGTTCGCGCCACCCCCTTCCCCGCAAGGTTAGGTCACCCTTACACTGAAGCCATGCCCGCGATCCTCTCCTTCTCCTCGGCCCTGCGCGAGCGTTCCTCCGGATCGCACTCCCGCAGCGAGGGCGCCGGCTTCATGTCCGACCTCATGAAGGGCGACGGGTCTCGCGACGACTACATCTCTCTCGTCGCGCAGCACTACTTCATCTACGAGGCCTTGGAGGGCGCCGGAGAGCGCATGCGGCAGGATCCCGTGGCATCCGTCTTCCTCAGCGACAAGCTCACGCGTCTCCCGGCGCTCGAAGCCGATCTCGAATTCCTCCTCGGGCCGGACTGGCGGCAGCGGATCGCACCGTTGCCCACGACGCAGCGCTACGTCGAGCGCATCCGTCAGGTCGGGGCGACGTGGCCTGGCGGCTTCGTCGCGCACCATTACACCCGGTACCTCGGCGATCTCTCCGGCGGCATCTTCATCGGGCGCGTGATGTCGCGGCGCTTCGGCTTCGAGACCAACGGCATCGGCTTCTACCTGTTCGACGACATCGCCGACCCGGCCGCGTTCAAAGACGTCTACCGGGAACAGCTCGATCACGCCCCGTGGGACGACGACGAGCGCGAGCGCGTCATCGACGAGGTGCTTCTCGCCTACCGCTTCAACACCGAGCTCTTCGAAGACCTCGACCGTGCCCGCGCTGCGGCCTGAGCCGGACCGGCGCCTCAGGCCTTCGGCAACTCCGGAGTCGACGCCGCCAGCCACGCATCGCGCATGAACCGCCGCACGTCCTCATCGACGCGGATGTCGCTCGGACGCAGCGGACGCGACAGGTACAGACCGTTCAGCGACGTCAGTCGGCTCAGCGCGACGTAGGTCTGGCCGGGAGCGAAGGCTCCGGAGCCGAGGTCGATGATCGCGCGTTCGTAGGTCTTCCCCTGGGACTTGTGGATCGTCACCGCCCAGGCAAGGCGCAGGGGGAACTGGGTGAACTCGGCCACGACGTCACGAGAGAGCTTCTTCGTGTTCTGGTCGTACGCGTACCGGAACCTCTCCCAGACGGCCGGCTCGACGTCGACCTCCTCCCCGTCGATGTCCACACGCACCGCCCCCCCGAGGATCCGGGTCACCGTGCCGATCGTTCCGTTCACCCACCGCGGCGGCTCACCTGACATCGCCGTGTCGTTGCGGAGGAACATGACCTGCGCTCCGACCTTCAATTTCAACTCCGACTCCGCCGGCAGCGAGGCCTCGCCCCGGCCGAAGTCCCCACTGACCTCGGCCCGTGCGGTCTGCTCCTTGCCGGGCAGCGCCTGAAGGTGCCGGCTGTTGATCCCGTTCACGATGTCGTTGCGCGTCGCGAGCGTGATCATGGGCACTTCACCCGGTTCGGGCTCCGGAGGCGTGCGCGCACCCTGCGCGTTCAGCACCCCCGCGATCTCTGCCGTGACCCGGCCGTACCGGACGGCATTGAGCATCGCCTTGAAGCCGTCGTCGGACTGCCGGTGGATCTGCACCAGCTCCCGCACATGCAACTCGGCCCTGGTGTCGACGTCGAACAGCCCCTCGTTCGGAGCCCCCGATCCCGCGCCTCCCGAGCCGCCCGCCCAGACCTTCGCGTCGAAGAACCAGAACGACCGATAGTGGTCCTGCACATAGCGTGCCTCATCGCCGCGCGGTGGCACGGGTGCCAACTGGTACGGGTCGCCGAACATCACGACCTGGACACCTCCGAACGGCTCGCCACGCCGACCTCGCGCCTGCCGCAGCGACCGGTCCATGGCATCCATCAGGTCGGCGTTGACCATGGAGATCTCGTCGATCACGAGAGTCTCGATGGCGTTGAGGATCCGGCGCGTCGCATCGTTCTGATCGATGTCGGCGTCGCCGATGAGGCCGATCGGTAACCGGAACAGCGAATGGATCGTCTGCCCCTCGACGTTCAGGGCCGCCACCCCGGTCGGAGCGCAGATCGCGATCTGCTTCTTCGTGTGCCAGGCGAAATGCTGCAGGAGTGTCGACTTGCCGGTCCCCGCACGACCGGTGATGAACACGTGCTCGCGAGTGTCCTCGATGAGCCGGAACAGCTCATCCTGCTCTTCGGACAGGGCGGGAAGGGACACGTTTCTCACAGGGGCAGCGGACGGACACGGGCAGCCCACCCATGCTATGTCTTGCCGTCCGCCGACAGCAGCCGACGCTCGGCGTCATCCCAGGACGCAGACCTAGACTGGCGCCATGCAGCAGGTCGAGACGAAGGCGCCCCGCCGCGCCCGTCTTGCTGCGGATCTGGCCATCCTCATCGTCGTCGGCCTGATGCTCATCGCGGCGCTCGGCGCCGGCGGAGCCACGCTCTACCAGCAGTTCTACGGCCCCTCCGCCTTCGTGTCCCGCTACCTCGACCTCCTCGCCGCGGGCCGCGCGGCAGACGCGTTGCGCGTGCCAGGCGTCAGCGTCGACCACGAGATCCTCGAAGCGGCAGGCATCGACCCTGCAGCTTCCGAAGCTATGCTGCGCCACGCCGCTCTGGCCCCGCTCACGAACGTCGAGATCGAGTCCGAGGAGCCCGCCGACGGGAAGACCGCCGTCACGGTCACCTACCGGGCCAGCGGCCACGCGGGAACCACCACCTTCCTCATCGAGCAGGACGGGTGGGCGGGCATCACCCCCAACTGGCGCTTCACGACCAGTCCGCTGGCCGTGATCGAGCTCACCGTGCGGGGTGCGGATCGTTTCGCGGTCAACGGGTTCGAAGTCGACCGGCGACAGGTCTCGGCGGCAGGGGCGGATGCCGAAGCGCTCGATCCCCTGTCGCTGCTGGTCTTCACGCCCGGACTGTATTCGATCACCGTCGACACGCCGATCTCGCAGTCGTCGGGCAACGGCATCCTGGCCGACGCTCCGCTCGCGATCACGCCCCTGGATGTGCAGACCACGCCGACCGAGGATTTCGTCGGCGTCGTGCAGCAGCGGGTCGAGGAATTCCTCACCCAGTGCACGGAACAGGAAGTGCTGCAGCCGACGAACTGCCCCTTCGGCCTCGAGGTGGTGAACCGGATCACGTCACCGCCGAAGTGGTCGATCGCGTCGCAACCTCAGGTCACCGTCGCCCCTGACGGCGGCCAGTGGCAGATCCCACCCACGGATGGCGTGGCTCACGTCGAGGTCGAGATCCAGTCGTTGTTCGACGGTTCCATCGATCACGTGTCGGAGGATGTGCCGTTCCAGGTCAACGGCACCATCGCGATACTGCCGGACGGATCTGCATCGATCCGCGTGGGCTCCCCCAAGGACCCGACCGACGACTGACGCGGGTCGCTAACGGCTCTCGTGCACCTCGTGGCGGCGGTCGCGCTCGGCGAGAGCGGCGAGCCGCGCGTTGTACTCCTCGAGTTCGGCGTCACCGGTGCGGTCGGCGTGCCGGTCACCGCGGCGCTGCAGCTTCGTGTCGCTGCGGCTCCACTGGATCGCCACAGTGATCGCAAGGACGAGGGTGGGGATCTCGCCGATCGACCAGGCGATGCCACCGCCGACATACTGATCGTCGAGCGGGCTGACACCCCAGTCGCGGCCCATCGCCCCGAACCAGTCGGCGACCATCAGCCCCTCCTGCATCATGATCGCGATGCCGAAGAACGCGTGCATGGCCATGACGGCGATGAGCGTGATGAGACGTCCGGGGTACGGCAGCCGGTACGGCACCGAGTCGGCGCCGATCAGACTCATCACGAACAGATAGCCCGAGAGCAGGAAGTGGATCACCATCCACTCATGGCCGAGATGCTCGTACATCGACCAGCGCACGAGGTCCGTGAAGTAGAAGGCCCACAGCGACAGGATGAAGTTGGCTGCCGCGAAGAACGGATGCGTCACGACCCGGGCGACCGGCGAGTGCACAGCCCACATGATCCATTCGCGACCGCCCCGGGTGCCGTCATCGCGCTTGTGGATGGCCCGGAGGGCGAGAGTGATCGGCGCACCGGTGACGAGCAGCAGCGGAATCGCCATCGACAGCATCATGTGCCCGAGCATGTGCACGCTGAACAGGTACTCCTGATAGGCGTTGATCGGTCCGCCGGTGACCCAGACGAGCATCAGCATCCCCAATACCCAGAACACGGTGCGGTGGATCGGCCAACGGTCGCCCCGGCGCTGCAGGCGGAAGACGCCGGCGAGGTAGAAGAACAGACCCAATCCTGCGGCGACGAGCCAGAGCACATCGATGTTCCACGCGGTGAACCAGCGCTCGAAGGTCAGTTCCGGCGGCAGGGTCGTTCCGGTGAGGATCTCGGCCGGGGTCTGTGCGAACGCGGCGGTCTCTCCTGTGGGCGGGGGTGTGCGGGCGAGGGCGGCGGCCGCTCCGGAGGCCAGCCCCATCAGGGCGACTTCGCACAGCACGAGCAGCCAGAACCACCGGGCGGCCCTGTCGCCCTCGAGTCGGGAGATGAGTCGGGTGCGATACCAGGCGCCCAACAGCCCCATCGCGACGAGCAGCGCGACCTTCGCCAGCACGATCGCCCCGTACGGGGTGGTCCACAACGCAGCCCAATCGCCGACCGCCACCACCGACCGGGTGACCCCTGAGACCGCCACGACAGCGAAGGCAACGATCGCGAGCGACGAATACCGCGCGACCAACCGGGGCGTGTCCGCCCCCTCGCGACCGCGCAGGAGCACGAGGAGGATGAGTCCGCCGAGCCAGACCGCCGCGGCGATCATGTGCAGCAGGATCGAGTTCACGGCGACGTTGTGTCCCGCCAGGTCGCCGGCGTGCCCCTGAGTGGCCAGAGGAAGGAACGAGGCTGCGGCCAGGATCGCTGTGACAAGGGTCGGCGTCCACGTGCGCCAGGCGAAGGCGAGCACCGTGATCAGGGCGCCGAAGATGGTGGTGATGAGCCAGGACTGCCCGAGCGGGAGTTCGAGCAGGAACCGTCCCAGCTGCGTTCCGAACTCGCGCTCGATGCTGAGCCGCGGATTGAACGCGGCCATGAAGGCGAGGAAACCGGCGAGCCCCGACGCGACCGTGAACACGGCGGCGCCTATGGAGGCGATGTTCAGCGCCGTGTCGAAGATCCGCTCCCCGGCACGCAGGGCGAACAGCGCAAGCACCAGCGAACCGAGCATCACGGCACCGGCGAGGTTCATGACCACCCTGGCGATCGGCGTACCCCAGAGGACGAAGGGCCCAGGGTCCTGCAGAAGGGGCGGTTCCGCTCCTCCGCCGACCATGAGGGCCACGATCGTGCCGAAGAGGGCGGCGACCATGAGTATCGTCACACCGGCGAGACGATACGCCGAAGCCCGGCTGGTCGTTTCGGCACGGAGGGTCACCCCTCAAGCCTAAGCCGCGCCGAAGGACTGCGCCCACGCAGAAGGCCGCCACCCCGAGGGGCGGCGGCCTTCTGGAGGTGCGGTCCGAATTACTTGACGGCAGCCTTGAGCTTGGAGCCAGCGGTCACCTTGACGCGCTTGCCGGCCGGGATCTTGATCTCGGCGCCGGTCTGCGGGTTGCGGCCCGTGCGGGCAGCGGTGTCGACCTGCTCGAACGAGATCCAGCCCGGGATCGAGACCTTGCTGCCCTTGGCAACAGCATCGGAGACCGAGGAGAAGAGCGAGTCGAGGACACCGGAGACGGTGGCCTGGCTCTGGCCCGTGGCGCTTGCGATGCTCGCGACGAGCTCGGTCTTGGTGATGGACTTGTCAGCCATGTCATCCTCCAGCGACGAGATCCCGTCGCATCGTTGTGGGTGTCGGAGCGGATGCTCCTGGTCTAGTGACCGCCTCGAATGTATCAACGCCAGCCGACATTTCCGCGTCATTTCGCGGGTTTTGGGCATATCCGGGGCGTGTCGGGCCACATTTGTCACTCCAGCCACAGGTTTCGGACCGTTCCGGCGTCTCACGCCGTCGCTTCGGAGGGGATCTGCGCACGGCGGCGCGGGGACGCGAAAGGGGCGAGGATCCGAAGATCCTCGCCCCTTTCGTCTGCCGGTGATTACCAGCTGGACTTGGTCACGCCGGGCAGCTCGCCACGGTGTGCCATGTCACGGAAGCGGACGCGCGAGACGCCGAACTTCGTGAGGACACCGCGGGGGCGGCCGTCGATGACGTCGCGCGAACGCACGCGAGCCGGCGACGCGTTGCGCGGCAGCTTCTGCAGGCCGACGCGTGCGGCCTCACGGGCCTCGTCGGTGGCGTTCGGGTCGACCAGGGTCTTCTTCAGCTCGGCGCGACGCTCGGCGTAACGCTCGACGATGACCTTGCGCTGCTCGTTGCGAGCGATCTTGCTCTTCTTCGCCATGATTAACGCTCCTCGCGGAATTCGACGTGCTTGCGAACAACCGGGTCATACTTCTTCAGCACGAGGCGGTCAGGGGTGTTGCGGCGGTTCTTCTTGGTCACGTACGTGTAACCCGTACCCGCCGTCGAACGCAGCTTGATGATCGGACGTACGTCCTGAGCCTTCTTGGCCATTAGAGCTTCACACCCTTCGCCTGGAGGTCCTTGACGACGTTCTCGATGCCGCGGACGTCGATCACCTTGATGCCCTTGGCGGACACGTTGAGCGTGATCTTACGACCCAGCGACTGAACGAAATAGGTCTTCTTCTGCACGTTCGGGTCGAAGCGGCGCTTCGTCCGGCGGTGCGAGTGCGAGACGTTGTGACCGAAACCGGGAACAGCTCCGGTCACCTGGCACACTGCTGCCATGATGGTGACTCCTTCTATACCGTGAGGCCGGACGGCCTCACCCAAGATCCCTTGTCTGCACGCGACCCCACCCGCCGATCGCTCGGCCGCAGAAGGGGAAGCATGCGAACTGCGCACAGGAGTGTGCGCAGACAAAGAGTCAGTGTAGCACGCGGTGGGAGCCGCCCCTCGCAGCGCGCGTGCCCTCGAGATCAGTCCAGTGAAGAAGGATCTGGGCGAGCGGAAGCCTGAGCATCGGCGGCACCGCGCCCCCAGCGGAACACCGAGACCGTCGGGTCACCATCGATCCAGAAGCGCCACGGGAACGCGTCCGTGCCGGCGATCCCCGCGACCCCCACGCGCGGGCCACGCGCGATGTCGTCGCGCGGTTGCGCGAGCCAGAGTTCGGCGCGTGCGCCCTCCCGCTCCTCACCGGTGATCGCGTCGATTCCGTCGTGCAGAGAATGCCGGAGCCCCACAGCCTGGCCCAGTCGCCCCGGTCCGCGTGCGAGATCTCGCAGAGCCGTACGGCCGAGTGGGAGCAGCGCACCGCGGCGACGGGCGGCGACGTCCGTGCCGAACACGACCTCGCCTGCGCGAAGCAGCACGCCGTCGCCTTGACCCTCGGGGCCGCAGGCCACGTTGACGCACGAATGGATGCCGTGGCTGAGGTACACGTAGAGATGCCCTGGCTCGCCCCACATCGTGGCGTTGCGTGCCGTGGGGCCCATGCGCGCGTGCGAGCCGGGGTCGGCGAACTCCCCCGTCCCCTGCCCGTGATAGGCCTCGACCTCCGTGACGCGGAGCCTCACCTCGAACCCCCGGTCGGCGTCGGACGCCGAGGGATCGACCACGAACGTCCGCAACTCCGCCCCGAGGAGCCGCGGTGCGACCTCGAGGGCGGACCGGTTCAGATCGGCCCGGGTCGCGCGCCGCGCAGCATCCGTGTGGTTCATGTCAGAATCGCGGGGCCGTCTGGCACCAGGACGCGTCGAATCCGGTGAGGGGAACGATCTCCTCGCCGGAGTCCATGTCGATCAGGTGCGTCTCGACCGTCTCCGGCAGCGGCAGCAGCATCCCGTCGTACGGATTGCCGGCCATGTCGGGCGCGATCACCACCGCGGCGTACTGCCCACTCGGAGAGGCGCAGGCCTGAAGGATCGAGTCCGTCGCCCCCACCTCGACGAGCGGGGTCGCGGCACCCTCGTCGTCGACGCGGATGACAGCCTGCCCGATCGGGATCCCGGAGTCATCCCTCGCGACGACGTGGCGCAGGGTGCCGCCGGGGAAGGGTGTGATCGTGGTGGCGGGACCGTAGTCAGGATCGGATGCTTCGAGCGGCACCTCCGACCCGTCGGCCAGGTTGAGTTCCATGATCGACCCGTCGAGGCGTTCCACGATCGCGGTGTACGTCCCCCGGGATATCCCCTGGATGGCGGCCGCCAGACCCAGCGACTGCACCCCCGAGTCACCCGTCCGGTCGAGGAGCGACAACGCTCCGTCGAAGTCGATGAACAGCACGGCGGCGCTGTCGGGCACGAACTGCCAGGCGAAGACGCTCGCCTCCTCGCCCGATACTTCGATCACCTGCGGTTCGTCCTCGCCGCTGAGTGACTGGGTGACGAGGACGCTCGCGCGACCCTCGGTGTCGCTGAGTTCGCGGTCGGAGTAGTTGTAGCCCACGAAGCCGCCGCGGTCGGACACCTGGATGGCGCTGACGAACCCATCACCGGGGAGGTCGAGTTCGCGCTCGTTCTTCCCTTCGCGGTCCATCACCAGGAGGCGCGACCCGTCATCCGTCTCGACCGCGACGACGAGCGCGTTCGACGTCGCGCGGAAGTCGTTGATCTTGTCGGCCGAGAAGACGGGCACCGCCTCCTCGCCGCTGAGGTCCGTGCGGAAGATCGTGTCCGCCTCGGCGGCGTCCCGACGCAGGAGGAAGATCTGCGAGTCCGGAGTGGTGAAGCTCGTGGTCAGGTCCGTCGACGGCCCGCCGCCGACGCCGGCGACACCCGCGACGCGCACGGTGTACTTCGTCGAGTCGTCGAGCGGGACGGTGAAGCGGATGCCGACCCCGCGTCCGGATGCGTCGACCGTGAACGGCACAGCCGGCTCCACCGTCACCTGCTCGGCAGCGATGTCGTCCAGCGCCTGGTTGGCGGTGAGGATGACCCGGCTTCCGGATGATTCGATCGCCTGCGCAGGGTCGACCTGCACTTCGGAGAGCCGCGGCCCCTGCAGCAGGCTGACGACACCGAGACCCGTGCCGACCAGCACCAGGACGCCGAGCACCGCCGCGAGCGTGAGCAGGAATCGTCGAGACGGCCCGGGTTTGCGAGGCGCCGGGTCGACTGGCGTCGGCTCGGCGGGCGCCGTGTCGGCAGGCGCCGGGTCGGCAGGCGCCGGGCCTGCTGGTTCAGCGGCGGGTGGGACGTAGGCCGTGTCGGCCGCGGGCCCGACATCGGTGCTTCCGCCCGATATCCGCGCCGGCTCGGGCGTGGTCGGCTCGGGTGCGGTCGGCTCCGGCGTGGTCGGCTCGGGCGTGGCCGGCTCGGGCGTGGTCGGGTCGGGTGCGGCAGCGGTCGGGTCGGGTGCGGCAGCGGCTGCCTCACGGTCCGCGCGCTCCTGCGCCTCACGAGCGGCGCGCACCTCCGCACGCGTGCGGGGAACCGGAACGGCGGGCGCGTCAGCGCGCTCGTCGTCAGTACTCATACGGGTCCTTCGGCTCGTCGATCGCGACGACGTCCGTCGGTTCGACGTGGAGCTCGCCGTCGGCATCCGCACGAACCGTGCCGGTGATCTCGACCCACTGACCGGTCGGGTAGTCGCCGGGATCGACGGAGACCGGCAACGCAGCGGTCTGCGCATCGATCACACAGTGCGTGATGACCAGGCGCGTGAGATTCACGCCTTCGTCGTCCGACTCGCCCGGCGTCACGAAGCCGGTGAGGGTGACCTCGGCGCCGTCGTATGCGGTGGTGTTGGTCGCCGTGGCGAAGACGCTGGCCCAATCACCGACGCCGAAGGTCGACGTGTCCGCGACGCCCAGAGCAACGGTGTCGGACCCCGCGAACAACGCGGTCTCCTCGCCGGCACGAGACACCGCGAGCTCGACGGAAAGCGACGCGGGCGGCAGCACCAGGCCGGCGACCACGACGCCGCTGGCGACCACACCGCCCGCCACAGCACCGACCACGGCGAGCGTGCGCCGCGGGGAGGCGGTCGAGTCATCTGAGGAATCCGCGGCAACCGACTCAGCCGCGGCACCCGCAACGTGCCCGTGGTCGTGCCCATGATCGCCCTCGGCCCCGAGCGGCAGGGTGCAGGACCAGATCGCACCGACGAGCGTGACCACGGCTGCGGCGCAGGCGAACCACACGGTCTCCGGGCTGATGTAGAGATTCAGCTGCCCCGTGATGCCGAGGCTGAGGGTCACGACGGCGATGACGGCGGCGAGGCCGACTCCGAGCCAGCGGTTGCCGAGCGCGCGAGTTCGGGGAGAAAGCACGTCAGACAAAGACGTTCACCCCGATCCCGATCGCGAAGGCGGATGCCAGCACGACGCCCACGATGCCTGCGAGGGTCCGTGCCGTGAAAGTGGTGCGCATGAGCGCGAGCATCTTGATGTCGACGAGCGGCCCGACCAGCAGGAACGCGACCAGGGCTCCGGACGAGAAGGTCGACGCGAACGACAGGGCGAAGAACGCGTCGACGTTGGAGCAGATCGCGACCGTCATGGCCAGGGCCATCATCGCGACGATCGACAGCACGGGGTTCGACCCGATGGCCAGCAGCATGTCACGCGGGATCAGCACCTGCACCGCCCCGGCGAGCGCCGAGCCGATGACCAGCGCCGGCATCACGGCGCGCAGCTCCACGAGGAACTGCGTGAGGCTGCGGCGCACCGGCGTCCCGGGCTCGTGGGCCACGTGGTCGCAGGTGTCGATGAATCGCTGGGTGAGGAGCGAATCGGGCGACGGGTGGCGGCTGTAGATCCAGCCGATGAGGTTGGCGATCAGGTAACCGCCGACCAGCCGTGCCACGAGGATGCCGCCATCCCACCCGAACGCCGCATGCGTGGTGAGGATGACGATCGGGTTGACGATCGGAGCCGCGATCAGGAAGGTCAGCGCTTCGGCGGGAGCCAGCCCGCGCATCATGAGCCCTCGGGCGAACGGCACGTTCCCGCATTCGCACACCGGGATCAGCATCCCGAGGAGCGACAGGACGGCTCGACGCGCCCACGCACGCTGCGGCAGCCAGCGGTGGATGACGTCGGCCGGCAACCACACCTGTACGACGATCGACAGCAGGACGCCGAGGATGACGAACGGCAGCGCCTCGATGAGCACGCTGAGCGCGAGGGTCAGACCGTCCTGGGCGCGGGTCGGCAGCGATGCCGGGAACAGCGTCGGCAGGAACAGGTCGACGAGGAAGAGCGCCGCGATGAGGGCGACGCCGAGACCGACGCCCACCCATGCGGAGCGGGGCGATCGGGTCGGACCATGCGTGTGGCGCTGGCCTGGACGGGACGCCGTACCTGCCGAGAAGCTCACGCGTTCGCTGCCCGCTCAGCGTCGCGCCTCTTGGTGCAGGGGGTGCAGAGACCGAAGATGTCGACCACGTGGGCGGCATCGCTGAACCCGTGCAGAGCCGCGGTGCGGTGCGCCCACTGCTCGACGTCTTTCGCTTCGATCTCGACGGTCAGTCCGCACGACCGGCAGATGAGGTGGTGATGGTGCCCCTGAGTCGTGCAGGCGCGGTAGAGCGCCTCGCCCTCGGGGCTCTGCAGCGAGTCGGCGTCTCCGGAGGCGGCAAGCCCGGACAGGGCGCGGTACACGGTGGCGAGGCCGATGCCGGTGTTGTCCTCACGCAGAGAGGCGTGGAGGTTCTGCGCGCTCACGAAACCGCGCGCGTCGGCGAGTGCTTCGCGCACGCGTTCTCGCTGCCAGGTGTTCCGCTGAGCCATGCGTCGAGTCTAAACCGCGGGGGTTGTAACGGGCTGGGTACGAGGTGCGAGCTCCAAAGCAAGCCGTCTGGCCTATTGCCAAGTGCCTCGCGAGCGCCGGTGTACCTGCATGGATTCTGGCGGGATTGTCCATTGTGTGTGGCGCTGCGTGCGCGCGGCGAAGACGATAGCGCGCGATGACAGCTCTTGAGCGTTCAGAAACGATACTGCTGGGTAGTTCGGTCGGGCGCTCCGGATATGCGAGCGTCACCACGCGCGTCCAACCACGGCAGCTCTGCGAGAGAGACGATGACGGCGACGGCGACACGGTCCAGCCGTGGAGCGCACGAACCCAGCGACGCGGTTCGCCACCGCTCAGTTCTGGACCGCCGCCGCCTGCCCGACCACCCGCCGCACACGCGCTCGCACCTTCTGCACGATCCAGCAGACGACGTAGATCGTGAACGACAGGGTCGTGATGTACGGGCTCACCGGCAGCGTTCCCGCGAGTGCGAGGAGGATGCCACCGACCGCAGACACGAATCCGAACAGAGCCGAGAGCAGCGGCACGGCCACGGGCCCCGCCGACACCCGCATCGCCGCAGCCGCCGGGGTGACCAGCAACGCCATCACCAGGAGCGCCCCGATGATGTGCACGCTGACGGCGACGATGAGTCCGAGCAGCACCATGAACATCAGACTCACGGCGCGCGTGGGCACACCTCGAGCGGCGGCCGATTCCGGGTCGAGCGAGTCGAACCGCAACGGGTTCCAGATCAGCAGCAGCCCCAGCAGCACGACGAGGCTGATGCCCACCAGCCAGCCGAGGTCGGGGCTCGACACCGACACGATCTGGCCGGTCAGCAAGCTGAAGCGGTTGGCGCTGCGCCCGTCGTAGAGCGACAGGAAGAGGATGCCGAGCCCGAGGCCGAACGGCATCAGCACCCCGACGATCGAGTTGCGGTCGCGTGCTTTCGCACCGAGGATGCCGATGAGGATCGCGGCCACCAGCGCTCCGCCGAGTGAGCCGACGACGACGCTGCCGCCGAAGAGGAGTGCCGCTGCCGCTCCGGCGAAGGAGAGTTCGCTCACACCGTGCACTGCGAATGCGAGGTCGCGCTGCATGACGAAGACGCCGATCAGGCCTCCGACGATGCCGAGCACCGCGCCCGCGATGATCGAGTTCGAGAGCAGAGCGACGAGATCGCCGTAGTCCTGAAAGGAGAAGACGTCGTTCCAGTCCACCATCGGGACCATCCCGGCCCGCGCGATCATGCGGCGCTCCCGTGATCGTGACCGTGCTCGTCGTCGTGCAGGTGATGGGGCTCGGCATCCGGAACGCCGACCACTACCAGGCGGTCTCCCGCTCGGAGCACGAACACCGGCGTCCCGTACAGGTCGGTCAGCACCCGGGTCTGCAGAACCTCTTCGGGGGTGCCGAGCACGAAGCGTCCGCCGGCGATGTAGAGGATGCGGTCGACGCGGTTCAGGATCGGATTGATGTCATGCGTGACGAAGAGCACCGCGGCGCCGCGCTCGCGACGCTGGCGGTCGATGATGTCGGTGACGCCGAGCTGATTCGCGAGGTCGAGGTTCGAGAGCGGCTCGTCGCACAGAAGCAGCGACGGCTCATCCGCGAGCGCCTGTCCGACGCGCAGCCGCTGCTGTTCACCACCGGAGAGCAGCCCGACCCGGCGGTCTGCGTAGTGCGAGGCGCCGACGGACGCGAGCAGCCGATCGACTTTGGCCCGGTCTCCGCGGTGCGGGATGGGAAATCCGAATCGGCTCCCCTGCACCCCCAGCGCGACGAGGTCGCGTGCTCGCATGCTCGTGTCGGGTGCGAGCGAGCGCTGCTGCGGGATGTAACCGATGCGCGGGTTGCCGCGGTGCACCGGGGCGCCGGCGACCTGGATGGTGCCCGACGACAGGGGCTGAAGACCCAGGATGCTGCGCAGCAGAGTCGTCTTGCCCGAGCCGGACGGCCCGAGCACGGCGATGAACTCGCCGGGCTGAACCGTCAGGTCGAGCCCTGACCAGAGTTCCCGGCGACCGTGCTGCAGCGCAGCGCCCGAGATCTCGAGGACCGGGGCGGGCGCGCTCACTGCTGGACGGCGGCGGCGAGGCTCTGAATCGCGTCACTCATCCACTCAGAGTACGACGATCCGTCCTCGAGCAGCTCGGTGAAGGCGACGACGGGGATGCCGGCGTCTTCGGCGGCCGTCTCGACGCGGTCCGTCTCGGCACCGCCGGTCTGCGCGTTGGTGAGCAGTGCGCTCACGTCGCCGCCTTCGATGACCTGGAGCGCTTCGAGGAGGACGGCGGGTGCGACATCGCTGCCTTCTTCCACGGCCTCGGCGAAGCCCTCGGGCGTGACGTCGGTGAGACCGGCGGCTTCGGCGAGGTAGCCGGGAAGCGGCTCGGTGATGAAGACGTTCGCGCCGGCAGCATCCGTCTTGAGCGTCTCGAGGTCTGCTTCGGCCGTTTCGAGGTCGGCGATGATCTCGTCGGCAGCGGCGGTGAAGTCAGCCTTGCCCTCGGGGTCGAGTTCGGCGAGGTGAGCCGCGATGTCCTCGACGACGTGGATCATGGTGCGCGGATCGAACCAGACGTGCTCGTTGAAGCCTTCGATGTGGTCGTGGCCCTCGTGACCCTCTTCGTCAGCGTGCGCTTCTTCCTCAGCGTGCGCTTCTTCCTCAGCGTGGTCGTGGCCCTCTTCTTCGGCGTGGGCGTCTTCTTCGTGACCTTCGTTGCCGGGGAAATCGTGCGAGAACTCGACTGCGGTGAGCACCGCGGCATCCGAGCCTTCGAGCAGTGCCTCGATGAAGCTGTCGTATCCGCCGCCGTTCTCGATCACGAGGTCGGCCTCCTGCACGGTGAGGCGATCGCGCGCGCTGGCCTCGTAGGAGTGCGGGTCCTGCGTCGCCGAGGTGATGATCGAGGTGACCTCGACGCGGTCACCGCCGATCTGCTCCGCGATCGAGCCGTACACGTTCGTGCTCGCCACGACGGTGATCGTGTCGTCGCCTGCACCGTTCGCCTCAGGAGTGGTCGCGCAGCCGGCGAGCATCAGCGCAGCAGCGGACGTGAGGGCGAGGGCAGGGACGAACTTCTTCATGTTCCCACCCTACGCGCTAATGAGAACCATTATCAAATCGTCGAGCCCGGCGACAGATGTCGGCCTTGGGCACAGATGTCGGGCGCGTGCACGTGCTCACGCCCGACATCTGTGCGAAGTCCCGACAGGTGTGTCGAAACTCAGGCCAGGACGCCTGCCGGAGCGATCCAGACGGTACTCTCCCCGGGTACGGCGCCGTCGACGACAGCTCCGAGCACCACGTCCGATGCGGCTGCGCCGAGGTCGAACGGCTCCGACCCGAAGTTCGTCACCACCTGCCAGCCGTTCGGGCGAGCGAAGTGCAGCACGTCGTCGCGTCCCGACTCGATCCACTCCATGCGCTCGTCGGTCTGCAGCAGATGACGAAGTCGCAGAGCCTCGCGGTACAGCGACAGGGTCGACGTGGGATCGCTTTCCTGGACATCGACCGCGTAGTCCGCGAACCACGCCGGCTGCGGAAGGTGGGCGTCAGCCGACCCGAAGCCGAAGGACGAACCGGATGCCGTCCACGGCAGTGGCACGCGGCATCCGTCGCGCCCGAGACCGTCGAAAGCGCCCTCGCGCAGGAACGCCGGGTCCTGGCGCTGCTCGGGCGTGATCTGCGCGACCTCGTGCAGGCCGAGCTCCTCCCCCTGGTAGAGGTACGTGCTGCCGGGGAGCCCGAGCAGCATCAGGGTGGCGGCGTGCGCCCGGCGGAGTCCTCTGTCGCGGTCCAACGCCTCGGCCGGGCCACCCGCGGCGACCCATTCGGTGCCCTGCTTGACCGGCCGACCGTCGAGCGGGGGCAAGCCGTACCGGGTGGGGTGACGCGTGACATCGTGATTGGACAGCACCCACGTCGTCGACGACCCGGTGGCCTCGGCCTGCCCGAGGTTGTCCGCGATGATGCGCCGGAACTGTCCGGCATCGAACTCGGCGACCAGCAGATCGAAGTTGAACGCCTGCCCGAGCCCGTCGGCAGAGGCGTACTTCGCACGACGCTCCGGGGTGTCGACCCAGGCTTCCGCGACGGCGGTGCGCGGCGGGTCGTACTCGTTGAACACCGCGCGCCACTCCGCGTAGATCTCGTGCACTTCGTCGCGATCGAGAAGCGGGTGTCGACCCGAGGTGCGATCCATCGCGTCGAGTTCCACTTGGCTGGGCAGCGGTTCCGTCAGATCTTTGGTGAGCATGTGCGCGACGTCGATGCGGAACCCGTCGACACCGCGGTCGGACCAGAAGCGCAGCGTCTTGAGGAAGTCTTCGCGCACCTCCGGGTGGTCCCAGTTCAGGTCGGGCTGCTCCACGGCGAAGCTGTGCAGGTACCACTGCCCGTCCTCGACGCGCTGCCAGGCGCTGCCGCCGAACGCCGCGCCCCAGTCCGTGGGCGGCTCCGAGCCGTCCGGCCCCTTCCCCTCGCGGAAGATGTAACGGTCACGCGCCGCGGAACCGCGCCCGGCGGCGAGCGCCTCCTGGAACCATTCATGCAGATCGGAGCTGTGGTTCGGGACGATGTCGACGATGACGCGGATGCCGCGCGCGTGCAGCGCCTCGACCATGGCGTCGAAGTCGCCGAGCGTGCCCAGACGCGGGTCGATGTCGCGGTAGTCGGCGACGTCGTATCCGCCGTCGGCGAGCGCCGAGGGGTAGAACGGGCTGAGCCACACCGCGTCGATGCCGAGGTCGGCGAGATAGTCGGCGCGCGAGACGATGCCGGGGATGTCACCCAGACCGTCGCCGTTCGCGTCGGCGAAGCTCCGCGGATAGATCTGATAGACGGCGGCCTGTCTCCACCAGGCGGCGGCGTCGGTCGTGCGGGTCTCGACGAGAAGCGCGTCGGTCATAGAGAAGAACTCCTTCTTTCTTGCTTTTTCTGCGGTGGTCGTGCGGGCAGTGCGTCAGCCCTTGACGGCGCCCTGCGTGACGCCTTCCATGACGAACCGCTGCGTGAACAGGTACGCCAGGATCGCGGGCGCCATCGCCATGAGGTACGAGGCGAATGAGATGTTGTAGTTGTTGGCGAACTGACTCTGGAACAGGTTCTGCCGCACCGGCAGCGTCTGCAGCGCCGGATCGGAGATGATCAGCGACGGCATCATGAAGTCGTTCCAGGCGTAGAGGAAAGCGAAGATGCCCACGGTCGCGCTCATCGGGGCGAGCAGCGGGAAGATCAGCTGCCAGAACGTCTGCCAGGTGGTGGCTCCGTCGATCCGCGCACTCTCCTCGAGCTCGATCGGGATCGAACGGAGGAAGGCGGTGAACAGCAGCACGCTGAAGCTGAGCTGGAACATGGTCGCGAGGATGATCACCCCCATGGGGTTGTCGAGCCCGACGCGACCGGTGAGCTGGATCTGCGGCAGGGCGACCACCGGGAAGGGGATGAACATCGCCGCGAGCAGGTAGAAGAACGAATAGCGGAAGAACCGGCGGTCCCAGTTGCGCACGATCGCGTACGAGGCGAAGGCCGCCAGCACGATCGTCGCGACCACGGTGCCGGCGGTGACGAAGAACGAGATCGCGGCGCCCACGGGGAACTTCGTCAGATTCCAGGCCTCGACGAAGCCGTCGATGCTGAACGGCGCAGGGAGGGAGAAGGCGTTGCCGTCGACGGCCTGCTCGGTCGTCTTGAAGGCCATCGAGATGGTGACGTACAGCGGCAGCAGCACGGTGACGGCGCACAGGATCAGGATGATCGTGCCCGACCAGTTGACCCGCTCCATGCGGGTGCGCGGCTTCCGGCCCTTCGTGTGGGCGGTGGTGATCGTCTCGGTCGCGGACATCAGAGTGCGCTCCTTCCGCGAGTCATCGAGAGTTGCAGGAGCGAGATGAGCACGGCGACGATGAAGAAGATCGTCGCGTTCGCCATCTGGTAGGCGTAGTCACCGGCGTTGAAGCCGGCGATGATCGTCATCGCGACGCTGCGCGTGGCGGTGCCCGGGCCGCCGTTGGTGAGGCCGACGATGATGTCGTACGCGTTCAGGAAGCCCTTGAAGCCGAGGATCACGTTGATCACGACGTAGCCGGCCACCAACGGGATCGTGATGCGGGTGAGTTGCTGCACCTTGCCGGCGCCGTCGATGCTCGCCGCCTCGTACACCTCACCCGGCACCGAGAGAAGCCCGGCGATGTAGATGAGGAGCGTGCCGGGAACCGCCTGCCAGGCGGTGACGATGACGATCGCGACCCAGGCGAGGTCGGGGTTGGCGAGCAGGCTCGTCTCCAGCCATGGGATACCGGTGGCTGCGCCGGCCGCGGGGATCGAGTTCGAGAACAGGAAGTTGAAGACGTAGGCGATGATGATGCCGGAGATCACCATCGGGATCACGAAGATCGTGCGGAGCCCGGTCTTGAAGCGGATACGGGAGGTGAGCCCGACCGCGAGCATGAAGGCGATGACGTTGACGACGATGACCGTCGCGATGGAGAACCCGAACGTGAACAGGTAGCTCTGCAGGATGGCCGGATCGCTGAACATCGCGATGTAGTTGGTGACGCCGTTGAAGCTCCACTCGCCGATGCCGATCGAGTCGGTGAAGCTGAAGAAGATGCCCATGACGGCGGGGAGCGTGATCGCGAGAGTGAAGATCACGAGCGTCGGCACGAGGAACAGGTAGTAGATCGGTTCCACGCGGCGCGTATGCCGTCGGATCTTGCGATCCTGCCCGGTGAGGATCGTCGTGGTGCTGGTGTTGGCCGCCTTCGTGGCGGTGCCGGTGCTCATCGTGCGGACTCCTCTGTCTCGCCGGATGCGGAACTCTCGCCTGTTTCGTCGCTGGAGGGGATCGGGGCTCGGAACGCGATACGTGCCCAGTCGGCATCCATCGTGCGCAGCATGCTCTTCGGGTCGGCACCGAGAACCATCGCCTGCGAGTAGTTGAAGACCGGCAGCGTCCGGGGCACGAGCACCGAGGGGCCCTGATAGACACGACCGTCCTCGTAGTAGGCGATCATGCCCTCGATTCGAGGATCGTCCGGCGGCGGAGCATCCTTCGTCGGGGTGAAGCCGAGCTGCGAGGCGTTGTATGCCTCGATGTTCTCGGGCAGATACAGGAACTCGAGGAAGTCGCGCGCCGCCTCCTGGTGCCGGGACTCCTCGGGGATCATCGCGCCGAGGTCCGTGTTGACGCGCACGGCCAGGTCGGCCGGATCATCGGTCATCGGCAGCGGGAACGTACCCAATTCCAGGTCGGGTGACGTCTTCGCGATCTCGCTGAAGGCCCAGGGTCCCTGCAGATACATCGCCGCCTCGCCCTTGGCGAAGGCGAGGTTTCCGTCACCGTAGCCGCGGCTCTCGGCATCCTCGTTCGTGTATTCGGTCGCGAGCTGCATCATCTTGTCCATCGGCTCGGCGAAGTCCTGCTCGAACGACACGTCCGAGCCGGAACCGACCTCGCTGCCTTCGGCCGCGAGCTGATCGAAGAACTCGAGCACGTCGAGCGAGCCGCCGATCGTGTAGTCGTACCAGCCCTGAGCGACCGTCCAGTCGTCTTTGAAGGTGCCGTAGAACGGGTCGATGCCCGCCTCCTTGAGCTGGTCGCACACGGCGATCAACTCGTCCCACGTCTGCGGGACCTCGAGGCCCTGCTCCGCGAAGATCTCCTCGTTGTAGATGACGGATGCTCCCATCACCGAGTACGGCAGGGCGCTGGTCCGGCCTTCGCAGGTGCCGTACTGCGCCATCAAGGGTCCGAGGTCTTCGCGGATGCTGGCGGCGGCATCCGTCTCGGAGAGGTCGGTGAGCCCGCACCGCTGCACGAACCGCGCGATCTCGTAGTTGTAGTTCGCGAGCATGATGTCCGGCGGATTGCCGCGCACGAAGCTCGCGGAGATGACGTCGGGACCCGAGGTGTCCATTTCGACGCGCACCTTGTCCTGCGACGAGTTGTACTGGGCGACCAGTTCGTTCATGAACCCGATGGCTTCTCGTTTGTTGAACGTGAAGCGGATCGTCTCCTGCCCGCCGCCCGCCGCGCAGCCTGCCAACGCCGTACCGAGCAGGCCGAGCGCGGTCGCTCCGGCGACCAGTCGTCGCCGTCGTGAAGATCTCGCAGACACCGTTGTCCCTTTCATCCCGTAGATCCGAAGACTAAATCTAGTCAGCGAATTTACTCCGATGAACGGTACTCTCTCATCTGAGGAAGAGTGAGGTCAAGGGCCGTGGCAGAAGTATCCGCCGATCTCGGCACCGGACGCGCCAGCGTCGGCGCCGTGCTCGATTTCGCCTGGGCGGCGGGCGAGTTCACCGCCACCGAGGTGATGGCGAGCACCTCGCTG
Source organism: Microbacterium sp. CGR2 (assembly GCF_003626735.1). Classification (NCBI taxonomy): domain Bacteria; kingdom Bacillati; phylum Actinomycetota; class Actinomycetes; order Micrococcales; family Microbacteriaceae; genus Microbacterium; species Microbacterium sp. CGR2. The sequence goes on from NZ_RBHX01000001.1 coordinate 836,018, forward strand.
ACCCGCTCCACCGCCATCGATGCGATCGACACCCTGCTCAGCGCCGACGTGCTCCGTGAGCTCCCGAACGCCCGCGCCGTGGGCAGCTACCGCTCCGGTCGGCCCGCACGGCGCTTCGCCCTCTCCCCCGACCTCGGGGTCGTCATCGGCGTGGATGCCGGCGACACCCACCTCGCCGTCACCGTCGCCGACCCCCTCGAGACGACGCTGGTGCACCATCGCGCCGAGCTCGACCCGACGCAGTCCGCGACCGAACGTCGGCAGACGAGCCTGGACCGGCTCTCGGAAGCTCTCGCCGAGACCGGAGTATCGCGAGATCGCGTGCTCGCCCTCTGCGTCGGCGTCGCGGCACCGGCGAACCGCGACGGCATCTCGCCACCTCATCCGGACGGCTTCTGGGAGCGCACCAACCCGGGGCTCGCGGCCGCCCTCCGCGACTGGGCACCGGTCGTCGAGATCAAGAACGACGCGCAGCTGGCCGCGGTCGCCGAGGGCGCGGTGGGTGCCGCGGTCGGATGCCGTGACTACGTCGCCCTGCTCGCGAGTGAACGCTTCGGTGGCGGGGTCGTGGTCGACGGACATGTGCTGCACGGTGCGCACGGCGGCGTCGGCGAGGGCGTCGTCTTCGACCACATCATCGGCGTCGGCTCGGCCGTCGGACTGAAGTACGCGCTTCAGGACGAGGCGGTCGCGGTGGTGGAAAGCGGAGAGGTCGAGCGCGACGGGGCGATCGGTCGGCTCGTCTCAGACGGTCGGGTCGCCCCTCGCACGGTGCTGATGCTCGCGGCATCCGGCGACGCGGACGCGCTGCTGGTCGCGTCGCGCGTCGGTGGCACGCTCGCCCGCGTGGTCGGTGTGCTCGGCAGCATGTACGACCCTTCGCGCGTGATCGTATGCGGGGCGGTCGCCGAGAGCATCGAACCCGTGCTCGACGCGGCCCGACGGCTCGTGCCCGGCGAACTGCATCTGCCGGCGCCGGAGCTGCTGGCCTCGACGCTCGGTGCGGAAGTCGTGTCGGTGGGTGCCGTGGTGACGGCACGGCGTGCGGCGCAGGAGCGGGCCGTACCCCTGCTCGCCCAGCGGCGGTTGCGGTTGCCGGCGTAGACGTCGTTTGCCTGAGGCCGGGGGAGCTGACCGCGGTAGATCAGTCGACGAGCAGCGCGGGCTCCTCCAGCACGGATGCCACGTCGGCGATGAACCGGCTCATGCCGTCGCCGTCGATCACGCGGTGGTCGAAGGAACCGGCGACCGTGGTCACCCAGCGCGGGCGCACCTCGCCGTCGACGACCCACGGCTTCTGACTGATCGTCCCCATGGCCACTATCCCGGCCTCGCCGGGGTTGATGATCGGGGTGCCGGCATCCATCCCGAACACGCCGATGTTGGTGATGGTGATCGTGCCGCCCTGCTGATCGGCGGGTGACGTCTTGCCCTCGCGGGCGGTGAGCGTGAGGCGGTTGAGCGCCCGTGCGAGGTCCTTCATGCCGAGATCCTGCGCGTCCTTGATGTTCGGGACCAGCAGCCCGCGAGGCGTCGCCGCGGCGATGCCGAGGTTCACGTAGTGACGCACGGAGATCTCGGCGCCGTTCTCGGTCTCCACCCACGCGGCGTTGACCATCGGGGTGCGTCGCGCCGCCCAGATCACGGCTCGCGCCATGATGAGCAGCGGTGAGACGCGGATCTCAGCGTAGTCCGGAGAAGCCTTCAGCCGCTTCACCAGCTCCATGGTGCGGCTCGCGTCGATCTCCTTCCAGACCGTCACGTGCGGTGCGGAGTAGGCGCTCTGCACCATCGCCGAGGAGGTCGCCTTGCGCACACCCTTGACGGGGATCGACTCCGTGCGTCCGTCGTCATCGGAGGCTGCCGCCGAGGGAGTCAGTCCCCGGGCCAGCCCCGCAGGTGCGTTCTGCGGCGCAGGCACGGTCTCTTCGCGCACCTCGCCCCAGGCGGGGGTCTCGATGTTGCGGAACACGCTCGCCTGCGACGCGTGCTTGACGACATCGTCACGGGTGACCTCGCCGTCGGCGCCGGTGGGCGTCACGACCGTGAGGTCGACGTCGAGGTCCCGGGCGAGCTTGCGGATCGGCGGCTTGGCGATGACGCCGACCGACGAACGCACGGCACGCTCAGCCGGGCGCTTGCGCCGAGAGGTCGCGCCACCACCGGTGCCGTAACCGACGAGCACCGAGCCGCCGCCCTCCTCCGGCGCGGGAACCACTGCGACGGCGGGTTCCGCGGAAGCGTCGGCGGTGGTGAAAGTGATGATCGGCGCCCCGACCTCCACCGTGGCACCCTCGGGTGCGAGCAGCTCCCCGACGATGCCGGCGTGCGGCGACGGGAGCTCGACGAGCGACTTGGCCGTCTCGATCTCACAGATCACGTCATTGATGGCCACGCTGTCACCGGGCGCGACCTTCCAGGCCACGATCTCCGCCTCGGTCAGCCCTTCCCCGACATCCGGGAGGTTGAAGTTCTGCGTGCTCATGAGTGTGCCTTTCGGAACGACGAGGTCAGTATGCCAGCGAGCGATCGACGGCTTCGAGGATGCGGTCGGCATCCGGAAGGTATGCGCCCTCGAGCTTGGCGGGCGGGAACGGGGTGTCGTAGCCGGAGACGCGCAGCACCGGCGCTTCGAGCGCGTAGAAAGCACGCTCCATGACGGTCGCGGCGATCTCGCTGCCGACGCTCGAGAACCCCTGGGCTTCCTGCGCGTAGATCATGTGGCCGGTCTTGCGCACAGAGTCGAGGATCGGCTCGTAGTCGACCGGCGACAGCGAACGGACGTCCACGACCTCGCAGCTCGTACCCTCACCCTCGGCGAGCGCGGCCGCCTGCAGCAGTGTCGTCACCATGGCGCCGTGTCCGACGAGAGTCACGTCGCTGCCGGTACGCACGACCCGGGACGCGTGCAGTGGGACGGCGGAGGCGTCGAGCTCGACCTCGCCCTTCTGCCAGTACCGGCTCTTCGGCTCCATGAAGATGACGGGATCGTTCGAGGCGATGGCCTCCTGGATCATCCAGTACGCGTCGTTCGGAGTCGATGGCGAGACCACGCGCAGACCCGGGGTGTGCGCGAAGTAGGCCTCCGGGCTCTCCTGGTGGTGCTCGACCGCTCCGATGTGTCCGCCATACGGGATGCGGATGACGATCGGCATCGACAGCCGACCCTCGTGCCGGTTCGTGAGCTTCGCCAGTTGAGTCGTGATCTGGTCGAATGCGGGGAAGACGAACCCGTCGAACTGGATCTCGATGACGGGACGGAACCCGGTCATCGCGAGCCCGATGGCGGTACCCACGATTCCCGACTCCGCCAACGGGGTGTCGATGACACGTCGGTCACCGAAATCGCGCTGCAGATGCTCGGTGACGCGGAACACTCCGCCGAGTTTGCCGATGTCCTCACCCATGAGCAGGACCTTCGGGTCGTTCTCCATCGCCTTGCGCAGACCGGCGTTCATCGCCTTGCTGAGCGGCATCGTCTCGAGAGTCACTTGCTGCCTTCCTCGAACGACGCCTCGTAGCGGGCGTGCCATGCCTTCTGTTCCGCGATCAGCGGGTGCGGCTCGCTGTAGACGTGGTCGAACATCCTGCTGACCGGTGGCGGACCGAGCTCCACTGTGCGGGCGCGCAGATCTTCGGCGGCATCCGCGCCTTCCGCATCGACATCGGCGAAGAAGGATGCCGCCGCGCCACGGCCCTCCAGGAACGTGCGCATCCGCACGATCGGGTCGCGCAACGCCCAGGAATCCTCTTCGTCGCTCCCGCGGTACTTCGTCGGATCGTCGCTCGTCGTGTGCGCCCCGAGACGGTACGTCACCGCTTCGATGGCGCGTGGGCCACCGCCGGCGCGCGCCTCCTCGAGAGCCACACGCGAGACGGCGTAGCTGGCCAGCACATCGTTGCCGTCGACGCGCACGCTCGGAATGCCGTAGCCGGCGCTGCGCTGCACCAACGGCACACGGGACTGCGTCGACACCGGCACCGAGATGGCCCAGTGGTTGTTCTGCAGGAAGAAGACCGCGGGGGCCTGGTAGCTCGCCGCGAACACCATGGCCTCGTGCACGTCACCCTGACTGGAGGCGCCGTCGCCGTAGTAGACGACCACTGCCTCGTCGCGCTCCGGGTTCCCCGTACCACTGCGGCCATCGAAGGCGAGGCCCATCGCGTAGCCGGTGGCGTGCAGCACCTGCGAGCCGAGTACCAGCGTGTACAGCCGGGTGTTGCCGTTCTTCGGATCCGTGGGGTCCCAGCCCCCATGCGAGACGCCCCGCATGAGCTTGATGATGTCGAGCGGATCGACGCCACGGATCCGGGTGACCGCGTGCTCACGGTACGAGGGGAAGATGGTGTCCTGCGCACGGCTGGCGAGAGCGGAACCCACCTGCGCCGCCTCCTGCCCCCGGCTCGGCGGCCACAGCGCGAGCTGCCCCTGCCGCTGCAGGTTGGTGGCCTGGGTGTCGATGGCGCGGATGATCACCATCTCGCGGTAGAACTGCTCGAGCTCGGCGTCACCGATCGCCTCGATCAGTGGCAGGTACTGCTCGGCGGCAGGACTGGGCGCGAAGCGACCGTCCTGATCCAGGACGCGGACGAGTTCAGTCTCTGACGAGGTCACCGTTCCACGCTATCCGAGGTTCCGAGGGTCGGCCTGGAGAGTCCGCACAATGGATTCGGAAACCTGTAGGACCTTGTCCACGGATTCATGCTCGCCGACGGATATGCGGATGCCGTCGCCGGAGAAGGGACGCACGATGAGGTCGGCGTCGACGAGGGCCGCCGCGACGTCGTCGGTCTGCCCCTCGGTCGGCAGCCAGACGAAGTTCCCCTGGGCGTCCGGGACGTCCCAGCCCTGCGCGCGCAGCCCCTCGACCAGGCGCGTCCGACGCTCGACGATGTGTGCGACGCGCTCGAGGAGCTCCGCTTCGGCGTCAAGGCTGGCGATCGCTGCGTTCTCAGCGGCAGAGGTGACCGAGAGCGGCACCCCTGTCGCCCTCGCCGCGTTGAGAACGGTGACGTTGCCGATCGCATATCCGATCCGGAGTCCGGCGAGACCGTAGGCCTTGGAGAAGGTGCGCAGGACGACCACGTTCGGATGCTGCTCGAAGACGCGCTCCGCGAGACCGTCGACCGCGTCCGGAGCGGTCACGAACTCGGCGTACGCCTCATCGAGGATGACGAGCACGTCCTTCGGCACACGGGCGATGAAGGCGGCGAATTCAGCGCTGGTGATGATCGGGCCGGTGGGATTGTTGGGCGTGCACAGGATGATCGTGCGGGTGCGGTCGGTGACGGCATCCGCCATCGCGTCGAGATCGTGCCGGGCGTCGGTCGTCAGCGCGACCTGCACCCCGGTGGCCCCGGCGACCAGCGGAAGGCTCGGGTAGGCCTCGAAGGAGCGCCACGCGTAGATCACCTCATCGCCGACGGATGCCGTCGCAAGGATGAGCTGGTGCAGGATCGACACGCTTCCGGCGGCGACGTGCACCTGGTCGGGGTCGACCTCGTAGCGGGCACCGAGTCGCTCACGCAGCCGGCCGGCGGTGGCATCCGGGTAGCGGTTGATCGGCGTCGTGTGCTGCAGCGCCTCGACGACCGACGGCAGGGGGTCGAACGGGTTCTCGTTGCTGGAGAGCTTGAAGGCCGCGGGGCCTGCCTGCTTGCCCTGACGGTACGGCGCGAGGGCGGCGATGGCAGGGCGGATGCGGGGCAGGATCGGGTCGGTCACGTGGATGAGTCTACGAGTGCCGTCGAGCGCGTCGGAGAGCACATCCGCTGACTCCCTGGAATCACTGACAACGCGGGCCTCTCATGCGAGACTGATGGCACTATGCGCTTCATCATCCGTGTCGTCGTCAACGCGTTCGCCATCTGGGTCGTCACCCTGATCCCGGTGCTGCAGGTGACGCTTCGCGCCTTCCCTCCCGGTGAGACGCTGCAGGTCGTGCTGACCCTGCTCGCCGTCGCCGCGATCTTCGCGCTGGTGAACACCATCATCGGCACGGTCGTGAAGATCGTCGCCTTCCCGCTGTACATCCTCACCCTCGGGCTCATCGGCTTCGTGATCAACGGCTTCCTGCTCTGGCTCACTGCCTGGATCACGAGCGGATTCGGCTGGGGACTCGAGGTCGGCCACTTCTGGTGGAGCGTCGTCGCCGCCCTCATCATCTCGGTCATCAACGGCGTCTTCGGCTTCATCCTGCGTCCGCAGAACAAGAAGTCGCGCCGCGACTGAGGAGGTCTGCGTTCGCGGTCAGGCCTCGAACGGATGCAGGCGCAACGGGCTGATCGCGGCGAGGTAGGCGAAGTCGCGGTCGTGCTGCAACAACGACATCCGGCGACGAATGGCGACCGCGGCGATCACACAGTCGGTCATGCTCCGGATCGGGTGTCCGTTCGCCGCGGATGCCCGATACAGCCCCGCAGCATCCCGGTAGTCGCTCGCGGGCTCGATCGGAATCAGTGGCAGCCCGTTCGTGAGAGCCTCGAGCCGCGCCAACTCGGCGGGCCTTCTCGCGCCGGCGAGCAGCTCCATCACGACAGGTTCCGTGATCGCCACTTCGGTTTCTGAGGAGAGCAGAGTCTCAAGCGCTTCAACCACCGCAGAGTCGGCGTCTCGGAGGTACGCGATCCAGACGGATGAGTCGACGAGGATCACTCCGCAGTCGATCCGGTCGGCGGATCATCCCGCATCGCATCAAGGTCGCCACTCCAGCCGCTTCCTCGCAGGCCCAGGAGGAAGTCTTTGGTAAGAGGCACCCCCACGAGACGGCGGAGCGCGAGGTCGACCGCTTCCTTCTTCGTGGAGAGGTCGAAACGTCGCATGACCTCGCCGACGAGATCATCGTCGATGTCGATGTTGGTGCGGGTCATACACCGACCGTACACCTCTGACAGACCCGTGGCGAGGATGGTCATTCAGTGGGTTCCAACCGCTCGGCCCGATACTCCGTCCGCTCGACCGACACCGCCTCGCCGAGCTTCGCCCAGTGCTTGTCGAGCGCTTCCGCACGGGGGTCGTGTGACGCGTCGACCATTGCCGCCGTCTCCCGGTACGTCTCGAGCGCGTGCGTACGCAGCGACATGTCTTGGATGCCCGCGTTCGGGTCGCCCACCCTCGTCGCCGTGAAGCTGTCCGGCGACCCGGTGCCGGCAGGCGAGCCTCCTCCGGCCATCGACCTGATCACGTCGTCGGTGTGCGCGAGCTGGACGAGCATCTGGTCATCGCCCAATGTCGGCTCGGTGGGCTGCCCGCCGTCACCACGAGAGGAACCTCGTAGTCGCTCTCCATCGCGAGATGAGTGGCGATCATGCCCGCCTGGGAGTGACCGAAGACATCGACGCGGTCTCCGGGCTTCGCGCCCGCCGCCGCCAGCGCATCGAGCGTCGCCTGATACGACGCCGACATCTCACCGGTGTACAGCTCCGCGTTCGACTTCATGTCCCACGGCTCCGCGCCACCGGCATCATTGAGCGCGAAGTTCTGCGTCCCGACGATGTACGCCGTGTAGGAGGTCGAGCCGTCGGCCATGGTCGCCTTCTCGACAGCGATCTGTGCGCCCGGAGTCGAGGGCATCCGCCCGAGCGCGCCCTTGAGGCTCGCCGGCGGGGCGGCCGGGGCAGAGGACTTCACCGGTGTGACCCTGACCGGCTCGGACTCTCCCTTCAGCGTCATGCCCGGCAGCACCTTTCCCACCCCGGCTGTGACACCGACGAGCGCGCCCGCCAGGAAGATCGGCGGCAGCAGCCCACCCATGTTCCACTGGCTGCCCAGCCCCTCGAACCTCTCCAGCTTCCAGCCCGCCACGAGCCAATCCGCCATCTTCCCGATGCGCTCATCGGCCGCCACCATCCGGTCGATCCGCGCCTGAAGCGCCTGGGCGGCGGCGGAGTCGGTGACCGCCAGCGCTTCTGCTTCGGCCCGCAGCTCGACGACCTCGAACGCATCCGCCATCAGGAGCGTCCCCGCACTCGCCTCCTCGATCTCGGTGCTCAGAGCGCGCACACGCTCGCCGCTGACTCGCAACGCAGCCGTATCGACGTGCTCCCGCAGAGCAGGAGTGGCATCGATCACCGCGTAGGCGCTCTCGATCGCCGCGCGCGCCTCGTCGTAATGCGAGACGATCGCCGCCATTCGGGCACCGACGTCGCGCAACTGATCGGTGTCCACGGCGATCGCGCCGCCATGATCGATCTCGAGTTCGCCGCTCACGCGAGGACCGCCGCTTCCAGCTCCCACTCACGCACCGACAGGTCTCCCACCTGCGAGCCCGTGCGATCGCCCAGCTGCAGCAGAAGGTCGTGCAGTGCGCGCATCCCGTCGGACTGCCAGTTCGCTGCATCGGCCAGCGGCCTCAGCTCAGCTCCTGCTGATTCCACCGCCGCGATCGCACCACGAAGGTCTTGTCGCGCGGACACCCAGGCCCACAGATCTGTCGAGACGCCGCCACCGCCGGCGGGAAGGAAGGAGTGCATGGATCCAGCATCCGCGGGCGGCACTCTTCTCACGCAGCCGATTCACCCGGCCGGTGGAGAGCGGGCGTCCGGACGCGTCTGTGCAGGACAGCCCCAGAGGGGCAGAATGGGTGAGTGTCGTCCCCGGTTGTCTTCCGCGTGATCTTCGTCTGCACGGGGAACATCTGCCGCTCTCCCATGGCCGAGGCCGTGTTCCGCGACCTCGCGGAGCGCCAGGGACTCGGCGCGCGGATCGTCTCCCGCAGCGCGGGAACCGGCGACTGGCACCTCGGGGAACGTGCCGACCACCGCACGGTCGATTCCCTCGCCCGCCACGGGTACGACGGCTCCCAGCACCGAGCACGCCAATTCACCGCGGCATCCTTCGCCGAGAACGATCTGGTCGTCGCCCTCGACCGCACCCATGAACGCATCCTCCGCGAGTGGGCGCGCGACGAAGACGAAGAGGGCAAGGTCACGCTGCTTCTGGCCTTCGACCCGGACGCATCGACCCACGACGTCCCCGACCCCTACTACGCGGGCGCGGAAATGTTCGATTCAGTGCTCAGTATGATTGAGACGGCGACTCGGGGCCTGTTCCGCCAGCTCGAACCCGCTCTGCGTCTCCCCCGCACGCCCCGCCTCTGAGGGGCCCGATCAGGAGGACTCCCCTGACTTTCCAGCCTTCGCTCCCGCCCCAGCCTCTGAGCCCGCTCGACGGTCGCTATCGTGGCGCCGTCACCGGACTCGCCGACTTCCTCTCCGAGGCCGGTCTGAATCGCGCGCGGGTCGAGGTCGAGGTGGAGTGGCTGATCGCACTCACCGATCGCTCCCTGTTCGAGACGAGCCCGCTCTCGGATGCCGATAAGGAGCGCCTGCGCGCTCTCTACCGCGACTTCGGGCAGGACGAGATCGACTGGCTCGCCGAGAAGGAAGCAGTCACCCAGCACGACGTGAAGGCGATCGAGTACCTGGTGCGCGACCGTCTCGCAACGCTCGGACTCGACGCCGTCGCCGAACTCACCCACTTCGCCTGCACGAGCGAGGACATCAACTCGGCGTCGTACGCGCTCACGGTGAAGCGAGCTGTCGAAGAGGTCTGGCTGCCCGCGCTCGACACCGTCATCGCGAAGCTCCGCGAACTCGCCGTCGAGCACGCGGATGCCGCGATGCTCGCACGCACGCACGGTCAGCCCGCGACGCCGACGACGATGGGCAAGGAACTGGCCGTCTTCGCCTGGCGCCTCGAGCGCGTGCGCGGTCAGATCGCGGCCTCCGACTATCTGGCGAAGTTCTCCGGCGCGACCGGGACCTGGTCGGCTCACCTGGCGGCCGACCCGGACGCCGACTGGCCGACCATCGCCCGCGAGTACATCGAGGGTCTCGGGCTCGGCTTCAACATCCTCACCACGCAGATCGAATCGCACGATTGGCAGGTCGAGCTCTACGACCGCGTACGCCATGCCGGCGGCATCCTGCACAATCTCGCCACCGACATCTGGACGTACATCTCCCTCGGCTACTTCGCGCAGATCCCGGTCGCCGGAGCCACCGGCTCGTCGACGATGCCGCACAAGATCAACCCGATCCGCTTCGAGAACGCCGAGGCGAACCTCGAGCTCTCCGGTGCGCTGCTCGCCTCGCTCGGCCAGACGCTCGTCACGAGCCGCCTGCAGCGAGACCTCACCGACTCGACCACGCAGCGCAACATCGGCGTCGCCTTCGGCCACTCGCTCCTCGCGCTCGACAACCTGCGCCGGGGTTTGAACGCCATCTCGCTGTCGCGCGATGTCCTCCTCGCCGACCTCGACGTGAACTGGGAGGTGCTCGCCGAGGCGATCCAGACCGTCATCCGCGCCGAGGTCGTCGCGGGCCGCTCGACGATCAGCGACCCGTACGCCCTGCTCAAAGAACTCACCCGTGGCCACCGCGTCGGTGGCGCCGACCTGGCGGCCTTCGTCGAGAAGCTGGAGATCGGGGATGCTGCGAAGCAACGCCTCCTCGCCCTGACTCCTGCCACCTACACGGGCATCGCCGAGCGTCTGGCCCGCTGAACGAGTCTCCGCAGCGTTACACCTGTCGGAGGAAATCACGGATGCAGGGACGGAACGCCGGAAGTCTCCCGACATCTGTGCAAACTACCGACAGGTGTATCAGCGTAGTTCGGGTTGTCCGGCACCACTGCCGCCGGCGCCGCCGGAAAGGCTCTCCGGGTCATCCTTCGGCATGAAGACCGCCGCGAGCAGTGTGAGAGCCGCGGTGATCGCCACCGCGATGAACACCCAGACCGAGGCTCGGATGATCGTGTCCGGGTCTTCCGGGCCCCCGCCCTGGGCGATCACCGTGTTCGAGATCGCCCCGAACACGGCGACCCCGACGGCACTGCCCGCGGACCGCGCGAAGGCGTTCATGCCCGTCACGGCGCCGCGCTCGCCCCAGCCGACCGACGCCTGAGCGGCGATCAGCGTCGGGGCCGCGCTCCAGCCGAGCCCGAAGCCGAACACGAATGCGACCGCGGCGACGACGAACACGTTCGGCCAGGAGGACACCGCCGCGAGGGTGATGGCCGCGATCGTCGCGATGCTCATGCCGATCAGCGTGGTGCGCCGGAAGCCGATGCGGAGATACAGCCGTCCTGCGTTCGCGGCGGACAGGGGCCAACCGAGGGTGAGGGCGGCCACGGCGAGCCCTGACAGCAGGGGCGCGATGCCGATGGATCCCTCCAGGTAGGCCGGGGCGAAGCTCGTCACGCCCATCATCAACGCTCCCACGCCCATCGAGACGATGGTCGTGGTCAGGATCAGCGGACGCGCAGCGAGTCGGAGATCGACGACCGGCTCGACCGTGCGCCGTTCCACAGCCGCGAAGACCGCGAGAGCAGCCACGCCGACTCCGAAGCAGAGCGCACTCTGCACCGAGAACCACGCCCAGGCGTTCCCTCCCTCGAGCATGCCGAGGATGAGCGCGGTGAGGCCGACGGTGAGGAGCAGCGCACCGGCATAGTCGATGCGGTGACGCTTCGTCTGCTTCTCCTCGTGATACTTGCGCAGCAGCATCCACCCCGCGATCAGGCAGAGCGGGACGTTGACCCAGAAGATCCACCGCCACGCCTCGAGCTGGGCGAAGATGCCGCCGAGCGCAGGCCCGACGACCGATGAGATCGCCCAGACGCTCGCGATGTAGCCCTGCACCTTGGCGCGCTCGGCGACCGTGTAGATGTCGCCGACGATCGTCATGGCCATCGGCGCGACTGCCCCGGCGCCGAGCCCCTGGACGATGCGGAACACGATGAGCGCCGGCATGCTCCAGGCGAGACCGCAGAGGACCGAACCCAGAAGGAAGAGGGCGATGCCGAGGAGGATGATCGGCTTGCGTCCGATGGTGTCGGCGAACCGTGAGTAGATGGGGACGCTCACCGCCTGCGCAAGCAAGTAGACGGAGAACAGCCAGGGGAACTGCTGATAGCTCCCGAGATCGCGCACGATGCTGGGCACGGCCGTCGCGAGGATCGTGGCATCGATGGCGATCAGCCCGGTCGCGAGCATCAGCGCTCCGAGAATGGGCCCTCGCGCCGACCGGAACCCGATGGAGGCGCGTTCGACGGAGGCAGTCACCTCAGAGACAAGCTGATCCTCCCTGCCTCTATTCCGGAACACGGAAGAGCGCCGAGGATGCCTCACGAGGACGCGGGACGGTCCGATGCTTCGGAGTCGGGAGTCTCGTCGTCAGGCTCGGGGTCCAACAGCACCGGACGATCGATCGTCTTCGTGACGTCGGCCGGGTCGACGGCGAGGATCAGCATCGCGAGGATCAGCAGCGTCACGATGAAGGCGCCCCCGCCCACCACGAGCCCCAGCACCACGGGCGTGAGCCCGTCGTAGGAGCCGTCGGCGATCGCCGTGTTCACGTTCAAAGTGAAGGCACCCGTCGAGATCAGGGTGACGATCATCGCGAAGATCCCGCAGCCCAGGGCGATGGCCAGCAGGTGCAGCGGTCGCAGGATGTCCCGGCGGGTCGGCTTCTCGTCGCTCATCGGTCTCCTCCGCGCTCGGCCGAGGCTGCGCTGTGATCGGTGTCGGAAGCGTTCGGGGCGGCGACACCGGTGTCGGGCAGTGCGGATCGTTCGTCGACGACGGCATCCGCGTTCTTCGGCGTGAGACCGGCGATGCCGAGGAACACCGCGACGATCGCCGCATAGCCGCCGAACATGCCGACCCCGAGGATGATGCCCGAGAGCACGAAGGTGCCGGCCTGGTCGATCGTGTATTCCTGCACGAACCCGGACGGGATCAGCAGAAGCAGGATGCCGAGCAGAACACCGAACGCGCCGACGGTGATCGCATCGCGCGCCAACGGGTCGTTCGTGCGCCGTGCGCGGATGCCGGCAAGGAGCTCGATGCCACCGCTGACGACGGCCCACCCGATGACGACGATGAAGAACAGGTCATCTGAGCGCCAGACGGGGATGCCGCTGACCATGCCGGCGACGATCCCGACCGCGGCGAGCAGCACGGACGACCACCGCGACCCCGCCGGCAGCACGAGCCAGGCGGCGAGCACCTGGACCAACGCCGTCACGAAGACGAAGCCGCTGAAGACGGAGAGGCCGACCGGCGCGGAGTGGTCGGACGAGAACGTGATCATCACGGCGGCGATCGCCGCGAACAGCGCGCGCAACAGCTGAACGTGTCGCATGGTGAATGCGCGAGCAGGGGCAGACATGACTGGCCAGAGTCCTCCGAGGGTGTTCCCCCCAGTCTACGCGGGGGTTCAGGGCCGTCGAACCTGAGGTCGGGCAGGGCGTTCGTGAAGCCCGGCGGATCTCCCCAGATCGCACGCCGGGCTTCACGATGCACGCGGCGAGGGGGGCATCACCGCGTCAGACTGTTCGTTCGCAGAGTCGGGCACCCTGCCCTTCGACGACGCAGCCATCGGACCTGTTCACTCACCTGGTCCCCTGAGGTGCGCGAACTCAGTCGTATGCTCACTCTAAGGCGGTGTGTTTCACATACCGGAGGGGGCCTGTGATGAGTTTCGACGACGATGCCGGCATGACGCAGACGCAGGCTTTCGCGACAGCGCTGCGCGACGCCATCAACTCCAAGCGGGTGACGCTGTCGTGGTTGCGCCGCCGCCTGGAGGAGCGCGGGAATCGCGTGTCGATGGCCACTCTGAGCTACTGGCGTTCCGGCGCCCGTCGTCCCGAGGGGGTGCAGTCACTCTCGGCAGTGGCGAGCATCGAAGAGATCGTCGGCCTCGATGACGGCGCGTTGACGACGCTGCTCCGCACGTCGAACCGAACGGGCCCGTTGGGCCCCAATCTGTTCCCCATCGACGAACGGGAGATCGAGAGAGCAGTGCGAGACGCGTACGCGTCGCTCGACTCTCCGTACCCCGACACCACCCGAGAGGTGACCACTCATTCGGTGACCGACGTCGGGCGCGACGGCTCGGTGTCGTCCTCGATCACACGGTCGGTGCTCCAAGCCACCGTCGGAACGATCACCGCCACTCCTTTCCTCGAGATCTCGCCGGGTGTGCGCACCCCGGCTCCCACTTTGGAAGCAGTGTCGGGCGGGCGGATCGCCGCCCGATACTCGCACCCGGGTGGGCAGGTGCACGGCGTGCTCTTCGAACTCGAAGCGCCGTTGACCGCTCCGGCGACGGCGATGATCGAATGGTCGGCCCAATATCCGGCCGACTACCCGCCGACCCGGGACACCGGCCACGCGGTGTCCCGCCAGTGCAGGGAGCTGCTCATCTGGACGCGGTTCCATCCCGACGCACTGCCCGACTGGTGCGAGGAAAGAGTGGAGACGCCGTCCGGGATCACGGTCACCCCGCTCTCGCTCAACGGGGGAACATCCGTCCATCGCCTCCACCGCGCTTTCGGTCCCGGTGCGGTTCAGGTGTTCTGGGGCTACGGTCCCCGCGACGGCGGAGATCAGCCCGGCTGATCTCCGGTGGCGACCGGCCGGCCCGGGGTGTTCGACCACTGACTCCACGATCCCGGGAACACCTTCGCCTCGATGCCGATCTCGCTGAGGACCAGAGCGGTGTGCGCTGCGGTGACGCCCGATCCGCAGTAGGCGGCGACAGGGGCCGCGCCTGTCACACCCACCCCGGCGAAGTTCGCTCGCACGGTCTCAGGATCGAGCATCCGTCCCTCGGCATCGAGGTGGAGCATGGTCGGGAGGTTGCGCGCGCCAGGGATGTGACCTGCGAGCGGGTCGAGCGGCTCGGTCTCCCCGCGATATCGCTCCGGCGCGCGCACATCGAGCAGCACACCGGATGCCGGGAACGCGGCCACCTCATCGATGGAAAGGGCATCGCGACCGATCTCTTCCAGCACGACGTCTCCGCTGTCGGGGGACACGTCGTCCGTGGCGAGGGGGAGCCCGGCGGACTTCCAGGCGCGGATCCCGCCGGCGAGAACACGGACATCGACGCCGGCCTGGCGCAGCAGCCACCATGCCCGAGCGGCCGACACGCCCTTGGCATCGTCGTACGCGATGACGGTGTCGCCCGTACGCACGCCCCATCGACGAGCGGCGGCCTGGAGCGTCTGCGTCGAAGGCAGCGGATGGCGCCCTTCCACCGGTTCCCCGTGCGTGGAGAGCTCTGCGTCGAGCGGAACGAACACGGCACCGGGGATGTGCCCGGCGAGGTAGTCGTCGCGGCCGTCCGGACGGTCCAGCCGCCATCGCACGTCGATCACCCGCACGGGAGCGCCCTGGGAGAGAAGATCGTTCAGGTCGGTTGCGGTCACGAAGCTGCTCATCCGGTCAGGCTATCGAGGCCGCCGACAGATTCCGGACGACATCGAGGGAATAGCGCTCCGGCGAGCGTGTTGCACCGGTCATGATTGAAATTTCAACCGTCGCACCGAGCGCCACGGAACGGACCCGCGTTCGGGTGCCGCTGCGTTTCGCGGACGGGTTCGCGGCGACCGCGGACGTCATCACATTCGAGGGCCTCGTCGATGGCCGAGAGCATCTGCTGCTGGCTCTGGGCGACTGGTCGGCGGCACTGGAACGCGCGCAGGACGGCGGCGAGGCGCCGCTGGTGCGCCCGCACAGCGAATGCCTCACCGGCGATGTCTTCGGTTCCGAGCGCTGCGACTGCGGGCCTCAACTCCGCGAGGCGGTGGAGCGTATCGCCGACGAGGGCGGCTTCCTGCTGTACCTGCGTCAGGAAGGTCGCGGCATCGGCCTCTACGCCAAGCTCGACGCTTACGCCCTGCAGGACTCCGGACTCGACACCTATGAAGCCAACGTCGCTCTGGGCCATGGCGAGGACGAGCGCGACTACACGGTGGCGGCGCAGATGCTTCGGTCCGTCGGCGTGGACGGGATCCGCCTGCTCAGCAACAACCCCGACAAGGCGAGGCAGCTCGAAAGCCTCGGCATCCGCGTGACGGATCGTGTGCCCACGGGAGTGCACCTGTCGGACGCGAACTCGCGCTACCTGGAGGCCAAGCGCGATCACACCGCGCACACCCTCGACCTGTCCGCGGCGTGATGAGCGATCGGCGACTCGACGACGCGGAGATGGCGACCTGGCTGCCGGCGATCCGCTTCGTCCAGCTGCTCCCCCAGGTGCTCGACCGCGCGCTCAAGGCGGAGATCGGACTGAAGCACGCGCACTACGCGATCCTCGTCACGCTCGCCGGCGGTGGTGATGGCGCGGTCACGATGACCGAACTCGCCCGCATCGCCGGGCTCAGCCGCTCCCGCCTCAGCCACGCTCTTGACTCACTCGAGGCGCACGGCTGGGTCGAGCGGGTCACCTGCGGCAATGACAAGCGGACGCTTTCGGCGACACTGACGGACGCCGGACGCGAGCTCCTGCGCTCGGCCGCTCCGGTTCACGTCGCGCAGATCCGCGAACTGGTGCTCGATCCGCTCACCGACGAGGAGCGCAGCCAGCTCGCCGCCATCCTGTCGAAGCTCCTCCCCGGCATCACGGCCGCCCTGTAGCGCCACGGACGCCCGAACGGGCGCCCCTCTCGACGACACCACAGGGTTCTGCTCTGAGCAGAACCACTCGAAGCCGTCGGATGCCGCGGCTTATCTTGAGGCATGGCCGATATCGTCTCGCTCCCCCGCGCACCCCGAGTCCGCCGCCCGCAGCCGAGCGAGCCCGAGCCGCTGTGGCGTCAGTTGCTGGGTGAACAGCTGCGACGACGACGACACGAGCGGGAGGAGACCCTCACCGAGACGGCGGACAAGGCGGGAGTCTCGCCCCAGTACCTCTCCGAGGTGGAACGCGGGCTGAAAGAGCCGTCGAGCGAGATGATCGCGGCGATCAGCGGCGCACTCGAGACTTCGCTGATCGAACTCACGAGTGCCGTGGCCGACGAGCTCCGTTCCACCGTGGTCCCGGCATCCGCCGCGGTCTCGGCTGGGCGTGCTGCCTTCATGCTCGCCGCCTGAACGGGCTCCCGCGTCAGCGGCGCTGCCGCGGAAGGATGGCGCTGTCGGCATCCGTGGGCGGCAGCACCCGCTCAGCCGGCGGAACGCTCCCCCAGCACCGTATCGACCAGCCCGTATGCCAGGGCGGCCGGTGCGGTGAAGACCCGATCCCGGTCGGTGTCGACGCGCAGCTCCTCGAGCGTGCGACCGCTGTGTCTGGCCAGGATCGCCTCCATGTCGGCACGCACACGCACGACCTCGTCGGCCGCGAGGATGAGGTCGGGGATGGCCCCACGCGATTGCCCGGCAGGTTGATGCAGCACGATCCGCGCGTGCGCCAGAGCTGACCGCTCGCCGGCAGCTCCCGCCGCGACGAGTAGCGCTGCGGGGCCGATCGCCTGGCCGACGCAGGTCGTCGCGATGCGCGGACGGATGTGCTGCATCGTGTCGTAGATCGCCAGCGCCGCACCGGGATCGCCGCCCTCGCTGTTGATGTAGAACTGAACACCGCTCTCCGGGCTGTCGGCGTCAAGGTGCAGCAGTTGCGCGATGAGCGCGTTGGCGACACCCGCATCGATCCCCGTGCCCAGATAGATGACGCGCTCGGCGAGCAGGTGCGAGTAGACGTCCATGATGCGTTCGCCACGCGGATGCTGCGCGATGACGTTGGGGATCGAGTAAGTGCTCATGCTCCCGCCCCCAGTCCGACGCGTGCGCGGCGCCGCGGCATGATCTCGGCCAGCGACTCGACGATCTCGTCGATGAAGCCGTACTCGAGCGCCTCCGCCGCCGTGTACCAGCGGTCGTGCAGCGAGTCGTCGAAGATGCGCCCGACTGGCTGGCCGGTGTCCTCGGCGATGAGGCCGAGGACGGTGTCACGCATGTGGCGGAGGTCGTCGGCCTGGGTCTCGATCTCGCCCGCCGAGCCGCCGATGCCGGCGGATCCCTGATGCATGAGGATGCGTGCGTGCGGCAGAGCACGGCGTTTCCCCGGGGTTCCGGCGGAGAGGAGGAACTGACCTGCACTGCAGGCGAGGCCGAGCGCCAGGGTGGATACGTCGTTCGGCACCAGTTTCATGATGTCGCGGATCGCGAGCATCGACGGCACCGAGCCGCCGGGCGAGTGGATCCACAGGGCGACATCGGCGGCCGGATCCTCCGCCGAGAGGGCGAGCAGCTGTGTCATCAGCAGCGTGCCGTTGTCGTCGTCGAGGGCGCCGTCGAGTACGAGGACGCGGTCATGGAACAGCGCCCGACGGGCCTCGGGACCGAAGTGCGGGATGGGGTTGTCTTCGCTCATGTCCCCAGCATCCGCTCGTCAGGGGCGGTGCGCGCCGGTATCTGCCCCCAGCGGATCAGCCCTGAGCAGAGCTGCGCCTCACGCCCTGGCTCCGGTCGCACTTTCGGCCGGGCGAAGGACAGGTCTGGCGGCAGAAGTCGCGACCGGAGCGCTGATCTTCGTAGCGGCCGAGGCACGCTCGGGCGAACGTCCGGCATTCGCCAGCACCACTCCCCGGACCACGCAGCCCACCACGAGCATGGCGACCAGAGCGAGGCAGGCGGCGAGCACGGGCACCCACTGGTTGGCGAAGGAAGCCGTGAAGCTCATGAGTGCGAACACGATCCACAGCCCCACGGCTCCTCCGCTGAGCCCTCCGGCGCCGCGGATGATCGCGATCCCCGCCACGACGGCGCAGACGGCTGCCAATCCGGCGCCGATGTACCCGATCGGCACCAACACCTCGGCAAGTTCATTGGCCAATCTGAAGCTCGTCATGGTCCCCCCTCTTCCACGGATCTCCCGCACCTTCCACACTAGGAAGGCATCGCCCGCAGCCCATCCGCCCCTGGTCCGATCCGCGTCATCCTTCAGAGGGATCTTTCGCCCGCTCCGGTCTACGCGCCTACCGGCGCCGGGTCAGGGAGAGGCGGCGCAAGCGCGACGCGCGGACCGTCGGGATCGGTCGCGTGATCACAGCGTCGACGACCATGGAGCCGTCAGTCGGGCCGACGATGGCCATGGTGGAGGTCGCAGTGGCCTCGGCGGGATCGACGAGCTGGCGTCCGAGCTCACGGTGAGCGCGGACATACGCGGGCACCAGCAACACGATGGCCCCGACCCACGCGAGCGGATTGCTGAGCGCGACGCCGTCGAAGCCGATCATGGCTCCGAGCACGACGGCGGCCCCCACGCGCATCACGAGCTCGACGACGCCGGTCAGGGTGGGGATGAACGTGTGGCCGAGTCCTTGGAGGGCGCCGCGCAGCACGAAGAGCATTCCGAGCGCCCAGTAGCCGAATCCGTTGATGATGAGCATCCGATGCGCGAGCTCGACGACCTCGTCCGACCCCTCCCCCACGAACAGACGCACCATCGGGGTGCCGAACGCGATCAGGAGTCCTCCGAGCACGACACCCGCGATGACCGACATCCAGACGGCCTCCACGACTCCACGACGGATGCGGTCGGGTCGACGACCGCCATGGTTCTGCGCCGCGTACATCGACACCGCGAGGCCCAGCGACGAAAGCAGTGCGACGGCGAGGCTGTCGACGCGCGCCCCGGTCGTGTATGCGGCGACGGCGTCGGCGCCGAGAGTGTTGAGCGCGACCTGGACCGTGAGCGTGCCGATGGCGATGATCGACGCCTGAAAGCCCATCGGGAGCCCGAGTCGCAGATGCTCGGCGATGTCGGCGCGGCTGATCCGCCAGTCGGCGCGACGCAGGTGCAGCATGGGGAGGCGGCGGCGAACGAACTCGAGGCACAGTGCCACCGAGACCGCCTGGGCCACGACGGTCGCGAGCGCGGCGCCGCCGACACCCCAGGCGAGCGGTCCGACCATGAGGATGACCAGGCCGACGTTGAGCGCGCAGGACACAGTGAGGAACACCAGCGGCGTTTTGGAGTCGCCGATCGCGCGGATGATCGCCGAGAGGTAGTTGAAGAACATCGTGGCGCCGGCGCCGAGGAAGCTGATCTGGGTGAAGACGGTGGCCTCGGCCATCAGCTCAGACGGCGTCCGCAGCAACTCGAGGATGGGTGCCGCGATGAGCGGTGCCACGACTGTCAGGATCACGCTGGTGATGCCGGTGAGGAGCACCCCGGTCGCGACCGACCGTCGCACTGCGGCGTCGTCCCGTCCGCCGAAGGCCTGCGCGATCGGGATGGCGAATCCGCTGGTCAGACCCCAGGCGAAGCCGAGCAGCAGGAACAGCAGGCTTCCGGTCGCACCGACAGCCGCGAGCGACTCGACGCCGAGGTGTCTGCCGACGACGATCGTGTCGACGAACTGATACAGCTGCTGGACGACGTTGCCGATGAGCAGCGGGATCGAGAAGGAGAGGATGACGCGCCACGGACGACCCGTGGTGAGGGAGGTGGCCATGAGAAAGGGGCTCGCAGAACTGGGGAATGAATCGGGGGAGGCCACCAGCTTATCGAATCGATTCGGTGAGCGGAATGGCGGGTTTCGGGCGCCTCCGATATGCCAGTATCTTCGAGACTCGAACATTCGAACCCCAATACTTGCGGTTTTCTCCGACTGTCACGAAGTGATCACGAACTATTGACTTCGGATCTCGAACTCAAGGAAAGTGTCTCCGAGCGGATCGGATGGACTCGTCCGGATTTCGCTCTGGCGTCAACAGCGACGCTGCCGTTCACAGCGAAGGAGCTCGGAATGAAGAAGAAGTATGCAATCGCCGCCCTCGGCCTTGCGGGAGCGCTCGTGCTCTCCGGCTGCGGAGGAGGCGGTGCGGGGTCGTCCGCCGGTGGCGGCGATGAAGCCGCGGCGGACAAGGGCGACATGCTCATCGGCGTCTCCATGCCGACCGAGACCTCTGAGCGCTGGATCGCCGACGGCAGCGCCGTCGAATCCGGACTCGAGGAAGCCGGATATCAGGTCGAGCTTCAGTACGCCGGCGATGACATCCCCACCCAGGGCCAGCAGATCGACCAGATGATCACCAAGGGCGCAGACCTCCTGATCATCGCCGCGATCGACGGCACGGCACTCTCGTCGCAGTTGGATGCCGCGGCCGCCGCGAACATCCCGGTCATCTCCTACGACCGACTCATCCGCGACAGCGAGCACGTCGACTTCTACGTCACCTTCGACAACTACAAGGTCGGCGTGCAGCAGGCGACCTCGCTCCTGGTCGGTCTCGGCGTCCTCGACGCCGAGGGCGAGGAGACCGGCGAGAAGGGCCCGTTCAACGTCGAGCTCTTCGCCGGATCGCTGGACGACAACAACGCGCACTTCTTCTGGGACGGCGCGATCGACACCCTCCAGCCGTTCATCGACGACGGCGTGCTCACCGTGCCGTCCGGGCAGACCGACATCGAGCAGGCGGCCATCCTGCGCTGGCAGCAGGAGACGGCTCAGAAGCGCATGGAGGACCTGCTCACGTCGACCTACGGCGGCGGCACCGAACTCCACGGCGTCCTCTCGCCGTACGACGGCCTCTCACGCGGCATCATCACCGCACTGCAGGGCACCGGAGGATTCGGCGCAGACATCGAGGCCGGCCTTCCCATCGTGACCGGCCAGGATGCCGAGATCGGCTCGGTCAGCCTGATCGACCAGGGCGTGCAGTTCGCATCGATCTTCAAGGACACGCGCAAGCTCGCCGAACAGTCGGTCGTCGCCGCAGAGGCGATGCTCGAGGGCGACGAGCCGGAAGCGAACGACACCGAGACGTACGACAACGGTGTGAAGGTCGTCCCGTCGTTCCTGCTGCAGTCCGACATCGTCTACAAGGACAACATCACGCCCCTCCTCGTCGACTCCGGGTACTGGACACAGGCCGAGGTCGACGCAGGCGTCGCCGAATAGTCCCTGACCGTGGGGCGCGCTGCCGGAAGGCGGCGCGCCCCACGCCTTGACCGGAAGGACACCGCTCATGACGACAGCCATCCTGGAGATGCGCAACATCGAGAAGAGCTTCCCGGGGGTGAAGGCTCTCCAAGGCGTCAACCTCGACGTACGGCCCGGCGAGATCCTCGCCATCTGCGGAGAGAACGGAGCGGGCAAGTCCACGCTCATGAAGGTGCTCTCGGGCGTCTACCCCCACGGCAGCTACGAGGGAGAGATCGTCTACGAGGGCGAGGAGGCGACCTTCGCGTCGATCAACGATTCCGAGCGGGTCGGAATCGTGATCATCCATCAGGAGCTGGCGCTGATCCCGCACCTGAGCGTCGCCGAGAACATCTTCCTCGGCAACGAGCGCCGCGGTCGCAGCGGCTTGATCGACTGGGATCGTGCGAACGCCGAAGCCTCCGGACTGCTCGCCCAGGTGGGACTCGACGAGGATCCCACCACACCGGTGTCTCAGCTCGGCGTGGGAAAGCAGCAGCTCATCGAGATCGCGAAGGCGCTGTCGAAGAACGTGCGGCTGCTGATCCTCGACGAACCCACGGCGGCCCTCAACGACACCGACTCGGCGCACCTGCTCGATCTGCTCCGACGCCTGCGCGACGGGGGGATGACGTCGATCATCATTTCGCACAAGCTCAACGAGATCGCTGCCATCGCCGACCGCACCACGGTGATCCGCGACGGCAACACGATCGTGACGCTCGACATGAACGACCCGGACTCGACGCAGGAGACGATCATCCGCGCCATGGTCGGTCGCGATCTCGCGAACCGCTACCCGGAGCGCACCCCGAACCTCGGCGAAGAGGTGCTCCGCATCGAGGACTGGACCGTGCACCACCCCACGCAGCCGGGGCGCGTGATGGTCGACAGCGCCTCCCTCACGGTCCGCGCCGGTGAGGTCGTCGGCATCGCCGGCCTCATGGGCGCCGGTCGCACGGAGCTCGCGATGAGCGTCTTCGGGCGCACTTACGGCCGGAACGCCAGCGGGAGAGTGTTCGTCCGCGGCAAGAAGGTCGACACGTCGACCACCAGCGCCGCCATCCGCGCCGGCATCGCCTATGCGACGGAGGACCGGAAGAAGTTCGGCCTCAATCTCATCGATGACATCCGCCACAACATCACCATGGCCTCGCTCCGGCTCATCAGCCCGGGCGGCTGGGTCGACTCCAACCGAGAACTGCAGGTCGCCGAGCAGTACCGCGCCGAGATGAACATCAAATCGCCCACGGTGCTCCAGATGGTCGGCAACCTGTCGGGCGGGAACCAGCAGAAGGTAGTGCTCAGCAAATGGATCCAGACCGGGCCCGACGTCCTGATCCTCGATGAGCCGACCCGCGGGATCGACGTGGGGGCGAAGTACGAGATCTACACCATCATCAATCGACTGGTCGCCGAGGGGAAGGGCGTCCTGGTCATCTCGTCCGAGCTGCCCGAACTCCTCGGCATCTGCGACCGCATCTACACACTGGCTTTCGGCAAGATCACCGGCGAAGTGCCGATCGCCCAGGCAACCCAGGAGAACCTCATGCATCTCATGACTGTCGAAAGGACGGCCGCACCATGACCGGCGTCAGCAACCTGTTGAGTCTCGCGACGCGGAATCTGCGTCAGAGCGGCATCCTCGTCGCGTTCGTCGCGATCGTCGCGTTCTTCGCGATCCTGAACCCGACGTTCCTGTCTCCCGGGAACATCACCAACATCATCCTGCAGTACTCCTACATCCTGATCCTCGCGATCGGCATGGTGATCATCATCATCGCCGGCCACATCGACCTCTCGGTCGGCTCGGTCGTCGCTCTCACCGGCGCGGTCGCCGCGGTGGTCGTGATCCGCGGTCAGTACCCGTGGTGGGTGGGTGTGATCGCGGCGATCGCGGTCGGCCTCCTCGTCGGAGCCTGGCAGGGCTTCTGGGTCGCCTTCGTCGGCATCCCGGCCTTCATCGTGACGCTCGCCGGGATGCTGCTCTTCCGCGGGCTCACGTTCCTCGTGCTGAACAACGTGTCGCTCTCGCCCTTCGGCGGAACCTACTACCAGATCGCCAACGGATTCCTCAACGGGTTCTTCGGCGGGTACGGCGTCGATGTCTTCACCCTCGTGATCTTCGCCATCGGTGTGGTGGGCTACGCCGTCTGGCAGGTGCGCACCCGTCGCTCGAAGATCGCGCACCAGCAGACGATCGAGGCCCTCCCCTGGTTCATCGTGAAGATCGCGCTCGTCGCGGCCGTCGTCATGTGGTTCGGCTACCAGCTGTCGATCAGCCGAGGGCTGCCGTTCGTCCTGATCATCCTGGCCGTGCTGATCATCACGTATTCGGTCATCACGCAGAAGAGCGTGTTCGGTCGCCATGTCTACGCGATCGGCGGCAACCTGCACGCCGCGCTGTTGAGCGGTGTCAACGTGCGCAAGGTCAACTTCTGGATCTTCGTCAACATGGGTCTGCTCGCCGGGGTCGCCGGAGTCGTCTTTTCGTCGCGGACCAACGGTGCGCAGCCCGGCGCGGGGAACATGTTCGAACTCGACGCGATCGCGGCCTGCTTCATCGGCGGGGCCGCGGTGACCGGTGGCGTCGGTCGAGTGGGCGGCGCGATCATCGGCGGACTCATCATGGCCGTCATGAGCAACGGGATGCAGTTGATGGGGCTCGACCAGGCGACGCAACAGGTCGTGAAGGGTCTCGTCCTGCTGATCGCCGTCGCCTTCGACGTCTGGAACAAGCGGAGAGCCGGGGCTGCACGCTGACCTCGGTCGTGACGAGTCGGCGCTGTAGGCTCCCGCTATGAGCAGATGGTCGGGCGGGTCCCAGTCGGGACTCCGCGAGGCCAACGCCGCGAAGATCGTCGACGCTGTCAAGCGCTTCGGCGGGCTCACGCAGGTCGAGCTCGCCGAAGCGACCAGCCTCTCGACCGCCACCGTCTCCGCGATCGTGAAGGAACTGTCGCTGACCGGCCTGATCGAGACGCATCCGACGTCGCGCAGTGGGCGGCGCGCGCAACTCGTCACCATCGCACGCCGCGCCGGGCTCGTCGCCGCCGTGCAGATCGGCAGCCGCAGCATGCGCGTGCGCCTCTCGGATGTCGGTCAGGACGTTCTGGCCGACCGCGCGATGCCGCTGCCCGTCGACCACGCCGAAGACACGGTTCTCGATCGGATCGCGCTTCTTCTGGTCGACATGCTCGCCATGATCGCGGCCGAGGCCGGCGACCTCATCGGGGTGTGCATCGCGATGCCGGCGCCCGTGGATCCGGCATCCGGTCTGGTCGCCTATCGCGGAGTGATGCGCCGGTGGGAGGACCAGCCCGTCGCCGAGGTCGTGGCGCAGCGCCTGGGGTGCACGGTGATCGTCGAGAAGGATGCGAACCTCGCCGCTCTCGCCGAGGCCACCCTCGGCACCGCCCGCGACGTCGCCGACAGCATGTTCGTGCAGGCGTCGCACACGACGAGCGCCGGCGTGATGCTCGGATCCCAGATGTATCGCGGGCGCTCCGGCACCGCCGGTGAGATCGGTCACGTGCAGGTCGACCCCGCCGGTTCCATCTGCGCCTGCGGTCAGCGCGGCTGCCTCGAGACTCGCGTCGGAGCGGAAGCCATCACGGCGCCGTTGCGTGCCACCTACGGACGCATCACCTTCCGCGACGTCATCGCGCAGGCGGCGGCGGGCGATCCCGGTTGTGCACGGGTGATCGCGGACGCCGCCACTCTGCTGGGCCGGGTCGTCGCCGGCGCCTGCCAATCGCTGGCACCGGAGGTCATCACGGTCGGCGGCGAACTGGTCGATGCCGGGCCCATCTTCCTGTTGCCGTTCGCCACCGCGGTCCGCGAGCACGCCCCCCACGGTCGCACTCCGCGCCGGGATCCGGTGCCGTCGTCGTTCGGGAAGGACGCGGTGCTCGTCGGCGCGACCATCCACATCCTGCAATCCACCGACCCGTCTCAACTCCTGGAGGAGCGGTCGTGAACGTCACCGCGTCGCAGGCCGAACCGCTGCTGACGATGCGCGGGGTGACGAAACGCTTCGGCGCGGTCGAGGCACTCATCGACGTCGACTTCACCGTCAACGCGCGAGAAGTGGTGGGACTCGTCGGCGACAACGCGGCGGGCAAGTCGACCCTCGCGAAGATCGTCGCCGGAGCGTTGGCGCCGACCGACGGCGAGATCCACATCGCCGGCGAGCGGGTCGAACTCTCTTCCCCCGCCGATGCATACCGCCACGGCGTCGCGACCGTCTTCCAGGACCTTGCGGTATGCGAGAACCTCGATGTGACCGCCAACGTCTTCCTCGGCCGCGAGCTCCGGACCGCCAAAGGCATGATGCGCGAGGGCGACATGGAGGCCGCGACTCGGCAGGCGCTCCACGACCTCGGCGCCAGCATCCCTTCGACTCGCGCACCGCTGTGGTCGCTCTCCGGTGGCCAGCGGCAGGCTGTCGCCATAGCCCGGACCCTCATCAGCCAGCCTCGGCTCGTCGTGCTCGATGAGCCGACCGCTTCGCTGAGCGTCGCGCAGACCGCCGATGTACTCACGCACATCGAGCACCTGCGCGACCTGGGACTCGGCGTGATCTTCATCAGCCACAACCTCGGCGACGTGCAGGCGGTCTCGGATCGGATCGAGGTGCTCAGACACGGGCGCAACAACGGCTCGTTCGTCGCGCAGGACACGGAGTACTCCGACCTGATCGCCGCGATCATCGGGGCGCCACGAGCGTCGCGTCCGCCGCGGGGGCCGGGCGACGGCCTGATCTGAGCCGAAGGGTGCGGCGGTCCGGTACGTAACGGCTGGCGCACGCGTACTTAACCCGAGCGCCAGGTGCTGAACCTGCGGCTGAAACGAGCCGTCAAGTACGGAGCCGACCGCGTATCGGTACTTAACCGCGCTCACTTCCCTAAAGTCGCTGCGGCGACCAACGAGGCTTCCGTGATCGCTCATCGACGAGCGATGACGGAGGTAGTGCTCGCCTTCTACCTCACAGAGGTGAGGTACTCGCGAGCCCTGGAGCACGCGTTGAGCCGAAGATAGGTAACGGGCGGGAGCACAGCATCCGCGGATATCCTGGGTGCCGCGGTCGCGGAAGGAGAGCGATGTTCGACAGTCCGCTCTCGGCTTCGGCCTACGAGATCCTTGAGGTCGACCCCGCGGTCGATGACGCCGCGCTGCGGCGCGCCTACCGTCTGCGGCTTCGGCAGACGCACCCCGACACCGGCGGCGATGCGGCAGTCTTCATCCAGGTCCAGCGCGCGTGGGAACTGGTCGGCACACCCGAGGGCCGCGCCGCCTACGACCGTCGCACGGGCGTGACCGCCGATTCTCAATGGAGCGGATGGCGTCCGCCGGCGGCTCGGGCCGACACTCGGCCCCGCGCTCGGTCGTACGGCCACCCTGGCGGGTGGCGGCGGGAGCGCTACCTCATGCTCATCCGCGAGTGGGCCGGCCGCGGCGTCGAGGTTCCCGACCCCTATGACCCGGCGCTCGTGCGCGCAGCGCCACGTGAACTGCGACGGATGCTGGCGGATGCTCTCGCCGAAGAGGCCACGGCCCGCACGGTCTCCGACCTCGGCATGGGCTTCACCGTCTGGCATGACGTGGTTGCAGGACCGGATGCCGACGACAAGCTCGACCACGTCGTGCTCGGTCCTTCCGGGCTCTACGGGGTGATGTCGGAGGACTTCGGCGGTGTCGTCGGCTTCCGCCGCGGCGAGATCACCGGTCCGAGTCTGGGCACCCGGGCTCCCGTGACGACGGCTCTCGCCCGGATGCGCGTCGTCGCCCGCGCAGCGAAGGTGCGGTTCGGCGGGGCGATCATCGTGCTCCCCGACGACGACCTCGCCCAGGCGGTCACGCCACTCGGCAGCATCCGAGGGGTCCCCGTCGTCGTGGTTCGACGCAGTGCTCTGTCACGGGTGCTTCGCACAGGTGTCCCGCGTGCGCGAGCCATCGGGGGCAACGAGCTCTTCGATGTCCGCACTCGCCTGCAGCAGACCGTCCGCTTCGTCTGACAGCGCGATTCGCAGAGGCGCTCGTCTGCGGCATCCGACTTCTGCCCGACCATTGACACGTTGCGCAAACCGGTTTACGCTCGCACAAACCGGTTCAACCGACGTCCTTGAGCCGACGCGAATCCACGAGGAGGTGGCATGAGCCGCACGACGATCGCCGATGTCGCCCGAGAAGCGGGTGTGACGAAGGCCACGGTTTCGCATGCGCTGAGCGGCAACCGACCCACCTCGGAGGAGACCAGAGCGAAAGTGCTGGCCGCCGCCGAGAAACTTCACTGGGTGCCGAGTCAGAGCGCCCGCGCACTCGCCACGAGCAAGGCCAACGCCGTCGCCGTCGTGCTCGCACGCGACCCATCGGTCATCGCGAACGACTCGTTCTTCCCGGCCTTCATCTCCGGCGTCGAGTCGGTGCTCGCCGAGACCGAGACGGCGCTGCTCCTTCAGGTCGTGTCGGGCCGCGACGCCGAAGAGCGCGCCTACCGCACACTCAGCAACGGCCGCGCCGACGGCGCACTGCTCCTCGACCTGCGATCCGACGACTGGCGCGTCCCTTTCCTCGACACGCTCGGCCTGCCCACCGTCCTGGTCGGAGCCTACGAGCAGCCCACGAGGTTCTCCTGCGTCCGCACGGACGACGCCGCCCCCGTCCGAGAGATCGTCGCCCACCTCCGCGCCGCCGGGCATGAGCGCATCGCCCACATCTCGGGCCCTCTCGACTACGTGCACTCGCGTGCTCGGGCGGATGCCTACACGACGGCGATCGGCAGCGACGAGCTGCTTCGCGAAGGCGATTTCACTGCCGCGAGCGGGCGCGACCTCACCGAGGAGCTGCTCGCCGTCCGCGACCGTCCCACCGCGATCCTCTACTCGAACGACACGATGGCCATCGCCGGCCTCTCCTACGCCCGCTCGCAGGGCCTTGTCATCCCCCGCGATCTCGCGATCTCAGGGTTCGACGACGATCACCTCTCGGCCCACCTCTCCCCCGCGCTGACCAGCGTCTCGTCCGACCCTGCCGCACGCGGGCGTGCGGCCGCCCGTCTGCTGCGGGAAGACATCCTCGGCACGCCTCCGCGGACCGAGGTCGTCGACTGCAATGTCGTGCACTTCCGAGAAAGCACTGCTCCCTCAGCATCCGCATAACCCAACGTGTCGAGGAGGACACCATGAAGAAGATCCGCGCAGCAGCACTCATCGGCGTCGTCGCCCTCGTCGCCACCGGATGCTCGTCGGGCGGGGGTGGCGGAGGCGACGAGGGCGCGGCCGAGGGCACCGGACCCATCGACGTCTGGCTCTCGAACAACGAGCAGGAGGTCGCCTGGGGCACCGCCGTCGTCGAAGCCTGGAACGCCGAGCACCCGGACGAGAAGGTGACGGCGCAGGAGATCCCCGCTGGTTCCTCTTCGGAGGAGGCCATCACCGCGGCGATCACCGCCGGCACCGCCCCGTGCCTGGTCTACAACGTCGCGCCCGCTGCCGTCTCCGGGTGGGTCAAGCAGGGCGGCCTCGTCGACCTCAGCTCGATCGAGGGCGGCAGCGACTACATCACCGAACGCGGCGGAGACGTCGACGCCTACGCGAGCGACAGCAGTTTCTACCAGCTGCCGTGGAAGTCGAATCCGGTCATGGTCATGTACAACAAGGCGCTCTTCGAAGCCGCCGGAATCGACCCGGAAGACCCGCAGATGAACACGCACGAGGCGTTCCTCGAAGGTTCGCGGGCGATCGTCGAGTCGGGCGTGCAGAGCGCGATCTGGCCCGCGCCGACGAGCGAGTTCTACCAGCCGTGGTTCGACTTCTACCCGCTGTATCTCGCCGAGACCGACGGAACGATGCTCGTCGAAGACGGTAAGACCACGGTCGATTCGGATGCCGGTCGCACGGTCGCCGAGTTCTGGGCGACGATCTACGAAGAGAAACTCGCCCCCAACGAGGCCGCCACCGACGACGCGATGTCAGCGGGGACGACAGCGATGCAGCTCGCAGGACCGTGGGCGATCCCGTCCTACGCCGAGACCGTCGATGTGGGCTTCATGCCTGTGCCGACGAGTGACGGCCGCGAGAACCCGATCACCTTCGCCGACTCCAAGAGCGTGTCGATGTTCACCGCGTGCGAGAACCAGGCGACCGCATGGGAGTTCCTGCAGTTCTCGACGAGCGTGGAGAACGACGGAGAGTTCCTCGAGCTCACCGGTCAGATGCCGATGCGCACGGACCTCACCGAGACCTACGCCGACTACTTCGAGTCGAATCCGAACTATGTGGCGTTCGCGGAGCAGGCCGAGGCGACCGCCGACGTCCCCAGCATCCCGAACTCCGTCGAGGCGTGGCAGGCCTTCCGCGACGAATACTCTCCTGCAGTGATCTTCGCCAAGAACTCGATCGACGACTTCCTGAAGAACGCGTCGTCGAAGATCGATGACCTCGTCGCCGAGTGACGTCATGACCGAGAACCGGCGGTTGCGCACCCGATGGCTGGGTGCGCAACCGATCGGCGGCCTGTTCGCGCTGCCGTACTTCGTGTTCGTGATCGCGATCTTCGCCTACCCGCTCGCGTTCGCGATCTACATCGCCTTTCACGACTACTTCTTCACCGCACCAGGCACCGAGGTCGAGCGTCCGTTCGTCGGTTTCGACAACTTCGTGGCGGTGCTCACGGATCCGCGCGTGCTGGGGTCGTTCCGCAACACGCTGGTCTTCCTCGTGATCAACGTGCCGCTGACGGCGGTGCTCTCGCTGATCCTCGCGGCGGCCCTCAACACCGGCATCCGCTGGGTGGCTGCGTATCGCGTCGCCTTCTACGTGCCGTACCTGACCGCCAGCGTCTCGCTGGTCGGCGTCTGGATGCTGCTGTTCTCCGGAAACGGCCTGATCAACACCATCCTCGGGCCACTCGCGCCCGATCCGTCGTGGCTCGTGAACAGCGGACTCGCGATGCCGATGATCGCTCTCTACGTCACCTGGAAGCAGCTCGGTTTCTACATCCTGCTCTACCTCGCCGCGCTGCAGAACGTGCCCAAGGAACTCTACGAATCGGCGGAGACCGACGGCGCCGGCGCGTTCAAGCGGTTCCTCCACGTGACGGTTCCCGGGGTGCGCAGCGCGACGACCCTGGTGCTGATCCTGTCGATCATCACGGGCGCGAATCTCTTCACGGAGCCGTACCTGCTGACCAACGGCGGCGGACCGGACGGCGCCTCCTCCACTCCCGTGCTGCTGATCTATCAACTGGGCATCCAGCAGCAGAACCCCGACACCGCAGCAGCCATCGGCATGATCCTCGTGGTCCTCGTCGGGATGCTGTCACTCGCGGCCAACCGTGCAACCAGGGAGCGATGATGAAGCGCCGACGTTCACTGCCCCGCATCCTCAGCATCGTCCTGCTCACGGTCGCGGCCATCGGGTTCGCGTTCCCGTTCTACTTCATGCTGATCGGCGCCTTCCAGGAGAGTCCGACGAACTCTCCCAGCGAGCTCTTCCCCACCAGCGGCTGGACCGTCGACAACTTCGTGGCGATCGACTCGCGCATCGACCTGGCCGGCTCGCTGTTGAACTCTCTCATCTTCACCGCGGGCGTGCTGCTGGGAACCGTGGTCTTCGGCCTGCTCGCCGGGTATGCGATCGCTCGTCTCGACTTCCGCGGACGCGGCACGGTCTGGGTGCTCATGCTGCTGGTGCAGATGGTGCCGTTCCAGCTGCTGATGATTCCGCTCTACGTGCAGATCACTCGCAGCTATGGTCTCGGCGACTCGTATCTCGGCATGATCCTGCCGTTCCTCATCAACACCACGGCGGTGTTCATCTTCGTGCAGTTCTTCAAGGCTCTGCCGGTGGAGATCTTCGAAGCGGCGCGCATCGACGGCGCCGGCGAGATCCGGCTGCTCACCTCGGTCGCGATCCCGCTCATCCGTCCGGTGCTGGTGACGGTCGTCCTCGTCACGTTCATCGGCCCGTGGAACGAGTTCCTCTGGCCGTTCCTCATCACGAAGGATGCGACGCTGCAGCCGCTCGCCGTCTCCCTCGCGAATTACATCTCGAACGTGGCGCAGTCCACGGCCAATCCGAATGGGGCGATCCTCGCCGGAGCCACGGCGCTCGCGTTCCCCGTCGTCATCCTGTTCATCGTCTTCCAACGCTTCTTCCGAGCCACCGACCTCGGCGCGGCCGTCAAAGGCTAGCCAGAAAGGGCATTCATGTTCACCGGAGCCTCCTTCCCTCTCGGTCCGTTCACCCCGTATGCGAACAACCCGATCATGCGACCGCGCGGCGACAGCTGGGAGTCAGCCAACCTCTACAACCCCGCCGCTCTCGTCGACGGCGACGAGGTCGTGCTGCTGTACCGGGCGCACGCCGACGACATCATCTCCCACATCGGCATCGCCCGGTCGCGCGACGGAGTGAACTTCACGAGAGAGGATGCGCCGATCCTGTCGCCGTCCGAGGACTACGAGCGATTCGGGTGCGAAGATCCGCGCATCGCACTCATCGACGGGACGTACTACCTCACCTACACCGGATGGGACCGGCGCAGCGCCCAGCTGTGCCTGGCGACCTCGACCGACCTGCGCACCTGGACGAAGCACGGCCCGCTCTTCGACGACTTCGACACGTTCAAGACCATGGACCCACGCGGGTTCAACTGGTCGAAGGCCGGCGTGATCGTGCCGCAGAAGATGCACGGCAAATGGTGGATGTACTTCGGGGAGGGCGCCATCTACTGGGCGACCAGCGACGACCTCATCCACTGGACTCCCGGCACGACGGACACCGAGCCGATGTACTCGCCGACACCGGGCACGTGGGACGAGGCGCTCGTCGAGATCGGCACATCGCCGGTTCTCGCCGACAACGGGTTGCTGGTGTTCCTCACCAACGGCGCCACCCGGACCGTGCACGACGACGGCTCCGTCGACGTCGACTACCGTTGCGGCCAGATCGCCATCGACCCGGACGAGCCGACGAAGGTGATCGCCCGTCTGCAGGAGCCGTGGCTGCGTCCGCAGACCTTCGAGGACATGAATGGGCTGGTGTCGAACGTGACTTTCGTGGAGGGACTCGTGAAGTTCCAACGCAAGTGGTTCGCCTACTACGGGCAGTCCGACACGACGCTGGCGGTCGCCATCTACGACCCGACCGAGCCGTGGGGTCGCGCGCTCCGGGATTCGGCGCCGGCCGGCAGCGGCGAGTCTTCCGGCAGCGGCGAGGAGTGACGTCATGGACGCTTCCCGTCGCGCATTCCTTGCCCTCGCGGCAGCGGCACCCGCGCTCGCTCTCCTCCCGGTCGACGCTGCGGTCGCGCAGACCGAGGCCTCGACTTCCACAGCCAGCCGTCCCGCTGAGGGAACGCATGGCGCGCGGCTGACGAACCTCAGCCACCTGCGATTCCTCCTCGCCGAGGTGCCCGTCGCGACGAGCGCGACACACACGACGTTCGGCATCGAGAGTCGTCCGACGGTGCTCGCGCCATGGACGTACGCCGACACCGACGGTGCGGGCGGGTACCGCCCGGTCGGAGGCGGCACACGCGACGCGGCGACCGGCCACTGGACCCAGGGCGCGTACAACGCCGACGACATCGCGCGCGCCGCCATCGTCTTCATCCGTGACTGGAAAGCGACCGGAGACGCGCAGAGCCGCGACGAGGCGAAGGACGTCCTGCGCTCACTCGCCTATCTGCAGACCACGAGCGGGCCGAACGCCGGGCGTGTGGTGCTGTGGCAGCAGGAGGACGGCACGCTCAATCCGAGTGCGATCCCGGTGGAGCTGCCGGACCCCTCGGACTCGGCCGAGTCGTACTGGCTCGCGCGCACTGTCTGGGCGTTCGGAGAAGGTCACGCGGCTTTCCGCCGCACCGATCCGGAGTTCGCCGCTTTCCTGCGCACGCGTCTGCATCTGTGCCTCGACGCGCTCGCGCGCGAGTCGCTTTCGCGCGCCGGCCAGTGGGTGATCAGCGATGGGCGGAACCTGCCTGCCTGGCTCATCGCCGGAGGAGCGGATGCCACGGCCGAGGCCATGCTCGGGCTCGCGGCCGCGACCGAAGCCGGCGACGCCCGGAGCAAGAAGGCGCTCCAGTCATACGGTGCGGCCGTGGCGGCGATGGCGACCGACCCGGCCGCAGGGTGGCCGTTCGGAGCGGTGCTGCCGTGGACGGGGTCGCTCGGATTCTGGCACGCGTGGGGCGCTGCAGCTCCGGAGGCGCTGGCTCGCGCGGGCGCGCTGCTCAGGCAGCGAGCCTGGTCCGCCGCCGCCGCCGCCGACTCCGGGCGGTTCACACCGCAGGTGCTCGCATCCGGTGGTCCGCACAATGCCTGGGCGCCGTTGCCGGCCGAAGCGCAGATCGCTTACGGCGCGCACGGACGGGTCGCCGGCGCGCTGCAGTCCGCCGCCAAGGGCGGTGAAGGCTTCCGCGCACTCGCGGGCCTGGCGGCCGGATGGTTCTTCGGCGCGAACACTGCCGGCATCCCGGTGTACGACCCCGCGACGGGCGTGACCTTCGACGGCGTCGAGACCGATGGGCGCGTGAACCGCAACTCCGGCGCCGAGTCGACGATCCACGGCCTCCTCACGATGCTGCTGCTCGACGCGAACCGTGACGTGGCGCAGATCGCGACGTCGATCACGGGGCTGACTTCGTTCTCCGGCCTTCGGGTCCTCGACGCGGAAAGCGCACGTCTGTCCCCCGGCTGCGTCGTCGAGCGACCGGACGGTGGGGCCTGGACGGGCGAAGGAAACCTCTCCGGCGGGTCGTATGTGCGGGTGCCGACCGGCGAGTCCGTCGAGTTCGACGTGACCGAGGCCGGCGGCATCCTGCACGGTCTCGTCTGGCGCCAGGCCGCGGATGCGGGCGAAGCAGTGTGGGAAGTCTTCCACGGGTCGCGGAAGCTGTGGAGCACGCGCACCGCGGCCGGGGCCACCGGCGATCGCGGGCTGACGGAGGCCGACGGAATGCTGGTGCCGCAGCTGCTGGGCGGCGATCTGCCCGACTCCGCGGTGACGGTGCGCTGCACCAGTCGCGGGGATGTGCGCCTCGATGCTCTGATCGTTCAGCCTCGAGTCGTGAACGCGGTGTACGCGACGAAGGCGGGCGCAGCAGTGCTCTACGCCAGCGGAGCGCGGCGCGATGAGCGCGTACCGGCTCTCGCCGCAGGGACGGGCCGGGCGTACGACGCGGATGGTCGGCAGCGGGGCCAGGCCGTTCAGGGCGGGAAGGTGCGAGTGCGTGGAGGCGGCTTCACGATCACCCGCGGGTGAGGTCAGTGGGCCGGGCCTGGTGGCTGAATCCTGCGACCGCCACTGACTCCTGCGGCCATCACGACTACGGTGTCGTTTGTGCGTGCAGACGATCAGACACCCGGCAGACAGATTCCCGACGCCCCGACGGGAAAGCTGATCCTCCTTCGCCACGGCGAGACGGAGTGGTCGAAGTCAGGACGGCACACCGGCCTGACCGACATCCCGCTCACCGCGCGCGGGGAGGAGCTGGCACGACGCGCGGGTGCCCTGGTCTCCGACTACGACTTCTCGCTCGTGCTGACCTCTCCGCTGCTGCGCGCTCAGCGGACGGCGGAACTCGCCGGGCTCCGCGCCGAGGTCGACCCGCATCTCGTCGAGTGGGACTACGGCGGGTACGAGGGCCGCACGACGAAGGACATCCGCGCCGAGCTCGGCTATGACTGGAGCACGTTCACGCACGGCGTGGTGCCGGGGCGCACGCCCGGGGAGACCGTGGAGGAGGTCGCCGCACGCGCGTCGCGTGTGCTCACCCGGGTGCTGCCGGCGATGGCCGAGGGCGATGTCGCCCTCGTCGCCCACGGACACTTCTTGCGGATCCTCACGGCCGTATACCTGCGTCAGGCACCACGGTTCGGGGCGCAGATCAGCTTGGATGCCGGATCGGTCTCGGTCCTCGGCTTCGCCCGCGAGCAACCGGCCATCCTGTCGTGGAACTACGGTCCGCAGCTGCCCTCGGCACCGGCGGAGTCCTGATCCGCACGGCTCATCCGCCTCGCGACACGCCCGCAGCATCCGTTCTTTTGAACAACTCAAAATAACGAGTAGGGTCGAAGCATGGAAACGGTACTCGACTCGGCACTTCGCGAAGCCGGATTGAAGGTCACCGCAGGACGGGTCGCCGTCCTCGAGGCGCTCGACTCCCTGCCGCACACCGACGCCGAGCGGATCTTCCACACCGTGTCCGACGGGCTGCCGACCACGTCGATCCAGTCGGTGCACAACATCCTGTCCGATCTGACCGCGGCGGGCCTCCTCCGCCGAATCGAACCGGCGGGTTCCGCAGCTCTCTACGAGCGCCGCATCGGCGACAACCACCACCACGTCGTGTGCACCTCATGCGGCGCCGTCGGCGACGTCGACTGCGTGACCGGAGAAGCACCATGCCTGACCCCGTCTTCCGCCGGGGGATTCACCGTCCAGACAGCCGAAGTCACCTTCTGGGGTCTCTGCCCCAGCTGCCAGAACGTCGCTCAGTAGTGCCATGAGTCCCTGCCCGCCCGGGTAGAGGTACTCGTCGCGCCTGCGCGCAGAAGGAGAAGTAAAATGACGAAACCGAACACCACCACCCAGACCGGCACCCCGGCACCGAGCGACGCGCATTCGCTCACCGTCGGCGCCGACGGCCCCACCGTCCTCCACGACCGCTACCTGGTCGAGAAGCTCGCCTCGTTCAACCGCGAGCGCGTGCCGGAGCGCAACCCGCACGCGAAGGGCGGCGGCGCCTTCGGCGAGTTCGTCGTCACGGAAGACGTCTCGGCATACACCCGCGCCGCAGCCTTCCAGCCTGGGGCCAAGAGCGAGACCCTGCTGCGATTCTCGTCGGTCGCCGGCGAACAGGGCTCCCCCGACACCTGGCGCGACGTGCGCGGCTTCGCGTTGCGCTTCTACACGACCGAGGGCAACCTCGACATCGTCGGCAACAACACCCCGACGTTCTTCCTGCGCGACGCCATGAAGTTCCCGGACTTCATCCACTCGCAGAAGCGCCTCGGCGACTCCGGCCTGCGCAACTCCGACATGCAGTGGGACTTCTGGACGCTGTCGCCGGAGACCGCCCACCAGGTCACCTACCTCATGGGCGACCGCGGGCTCCCCCGCAGCTGGCGCCACATGAACGGGTACGGCTCGCACACCTACCAGTGGGTCAACGCCGCGGGCGAGCGCTTCTGGGTGCAGTACCACTTCCTCTCCCACCAGGGCGTGGAGGCCATGGGCGCCGCCGAAGCCGAGCAGCTCGCCGGATCGGACGCCGACTTCTACCGTCGCGACCTGTTCGACGCGATCCGCCGCGGCGAGCACCCCTCCTGGGACGTCTACGTGCAGATCATGCCGTACGAGGAGGCCAAGGAGTACCGCTTCAACCCGTTCGACCTCACCAAGACCTGGTCGAAGAAGGATTACCCGCGCATCAAGGTCGGCACGTTCACGCTGAACCGCAACCCGGAGAACTTCTTCGCCGAGATCGAGCAGGCCGCGTTCTCCCCCGGCAACCAGGTTCCCGGCACGGGCATCTCGCCCGACAAGATGCTGATGGCCCGTGTCTTCGCGTACTCCGACGCGCAGCGCTACCGCATCGGCGCGAACTACAACCAGCTGCCGGTGAACCAGCCGCATGCGACCGAAGTGCGCAACTACATGCACGAGGGTCAGATGCAGTACAAGTTCAACCCGGCCGAGCACCGCGTGTACACGCCGAACTCCTTCGGCGCTGCCGGCGGACCTGAGGCCGATCCGGCCGCCGGCGTCGAGGCGAGCTGGGAGTCCGACGGCGAGCTGATGCGCACCGCGGCGACCCTGCACCTCGACGACGACGACTTCGGCCAGGCCGGAACGCTTTACCGCACCGTCTTCGACGACGAGCAGCGCGCCCGGTTCCTCGAGACCCTGACCGGTCAGGGTCGCTCGATCACGATCGACGAGATCCGCGAGCGCTTCTTCCAGTACTGGACGAACGTGGATGCTGCACTCGGAGAGTCGCTGCGCCGCACCGTCTGACCGCTGAAGTGAACCGAAGAGCGGATGCCGTGGTCAACGGCATCCGCTCTTCGCGTCGGGGGGGATCTGCCCTCGGGGGGCGGATGCGCGGTGGCAGCCCTCCGCAGCGCCGATCTCCTTCGCAACGCATCTGCAGACAGGGCCATGATGGAGGGGTGGCAGTCTCTCTCTCCGACCTGACCAGCATGCCGGAACCGCAGCAGGTGTACGCCCCCGACGGCACTCGCCTTGCGACCTACACCTGGGGTGAACTCGACGCTCCTGTCGTCGTCGCCGTGCACGGCTTCGCTTCGAACGCCCGCGACAACTGGGGGCTCACCGGCTGGGTGCGCGAGCTCACCCGTGCCGGGTACCGGGTGCTCGCCCTCGACCAGCGCGGCCATGGGCACAGCGCGAAGCCGCACGAGCCGGGCGGATATGGCATCCGCACGCTCGTCACCGACGTCGAGACCGTCATGGACACGTACCTCGTCGACGATGCCTTCTATCTCGGCTACTCGCTGGGCGCCCGCGTCGGCTGGGAAGTGGTGCGCGATCTTCCGCATCGCATCGGCCGCGCGGTGCTCGGCGGCGTGCCCGACGGCATCCCGCTCGCGAGGCTGAACCTCGATCAGGTGCGGGCGTACATCGCCGACGGCACGCCCGTCACCGACACGACCACGCAGAACTACATCACGCTGACCGAGCGGGTGCCGGGGAACGACCTGCAGGCCCTCGTCGCGCTGGCGGAGGGCATGCGGGCGTCGGGCACGATCGACCCGGATCCGGAGGATGCCCCCACCCGCCCGATCCTGTTCGCGACCGGCTCGAAGGACGGGATCATCGAAGGCTCACGCGCCCTTGCATCCGCCGCGGCGGACGGCCGCTTCTTCGAGATCCCGGGTCGGAACCACTTCAACGCCCCCGGCTCACGCGACTTCAAGGCCGCGGCGTTGGCGTTCCTCGCCGAGGCCTGACCCCGCCCGGGAGTCTGCGAAGAAACCGGGGCAGGGCCAGACCGCGCGTCCGTGCGTCAGACCGTGGCATCCTCCCGCTTGGGCAGCACCCATCCCGCGCGAGGGAAGTGGCAGGTGTAGCCGTTCGGGTAGCGGATCAGGTAGTCCTGATGCTCGGGCTCGGCCTCCCAGAACGGGCCCTCGGGCTCGATCGTGGTGACGGCCTTCGCGGGCCACAGACCCGACGCGTCGACGTCGGCGATCGTGTCGCGGGCGACGGTCTCCTGCTCAGGGGTGAGCGGGAAGATCGCCGAGCGGTAGCTCGAGCCGATGTCGTTGCCCTGACGGTTCAGCGTCGACGGGTCGTGGATCTGGAAGAAGAACGCCAGAATGTCGCGGTACGAGGTCTTCGACGGGTCGAAGACGATCTCGACGGCCTCCGCGTGACCGGGGTGATTGCGGTAGGTCGCGTGGTCGTTCGTGCCGCCGGCGTAGCCGACGCGAGTGCTGAGCACGCCGGGCTGACGACGGATCAGGTCTTCCATGCCCCAGAAACAGCCGCCGGCGAGGACGGCCGTCTCGGTGCCGGGGGTGCGGGTGATGGTTCCGGTGTCGGTCATGACAGCTCCTCAGAGGTGTTGGTGTGGGTGGTGTCTCCGGTGCTCGGGTCGAAGAGACGGCTGTAGCGACCGTACCCCTCTTCCTCGAGCCTGTCTGCCGGGATGAATCGGAGGGCGGCGGAGTTCATGCAGTACCGCAGTCCGCCTGCGTCGCGGGGCCCGTCATCGAAGACGTGCCCCAGGTGGCTGTCGGCGCGCGCCGAACGCGCCTCGGTGCGCTGCATCCACAGGGTCCGGTCGGTCTTGGTGGTGACGGCATCCGCCTCGATGGGCTTGGTGAAGCTCGGCCAACCGGTTCCGCTCTCGAACTTGTCGGTCGACGAGAACAGCGGCTCGCCCGAGACGACGTCCACGTAGATGCCGTCGTCGTGGTTGTCCCAGTACGCGTTCCGGAACGGTGGCTCCGTGCCGTCCTGCTGCGTGATCTTGTACTGGGTGGGGGTGAGGGCGTTGATCGCCTCGGCGGTCTTGCCGTGGTCGTTCGACATGATCTGACTCCTTGTCCGACGTCGCTGGCTGCGCCGTCATAGAGGAGAACGGATGCCGGTCCCGATTTGGTCCCGTGGGGCTGGGAGCGCGCTGTGAGTTTCCGGACTCGGTAGAGTTGCTCCGCACCGCACACCGCTCGAGGGGACCTGCACATGTCGGTTGGATTGCTTGCCGTCGTCGACGATATTCTGAGCGCCGCGATGAAGGCCTCGGCGAAAGCCGCAGGCGTCGTGATCGACGACGCCGCCGTGACCCCGCAGTACGTGCAGGGCATCACGCCAGCCCGTGAGCTTCCGGTCGTCGGGAAGATCGCCCTGGGCTCGCTCGCGAACAAGTTCCTCATCATCATCCCGGTGGCGCTGCTGCTGACCGCGTTCGCCCCGGGTGTGCTGCCCTACCTGCTGGTGCTCGGTGGCGCGTACCTCTGCTTCGAGGGCGCCGAGAAGGTGCTGGAGTGGTTCGGCATGCAGCACGGCCACGCCGACGAGAGCGTGCGCGATGAGAAGAAGCTCGTCTTCGGTGCGATACGCACCGACCTCATCCTGTCGACCGAGATCATGCTCATCTCGCTCGCCAGCCTCGAGAAGGGCCTCGACTTCTGGTCGACGCTGGCGATTCTCGCCGTCATCGCCCTGATGATGACGGGTGTCGTCTACGGCGCGGTCGCCCTGCTGGTCAAGATCGACGACATCGGGCTGAAGATGGCGAAGAACCCGGTGCAGCGCGTGCGGCACACCGGCACGCGAATCGTACGTTCGATGCCGGCGGTGTTCCGGTTCATCAGCATCCTCGGCACGGTGGCCATGCTCTGGGTCGGTGGCCACCTCGTGCTCGTGAACCTCGGCGAGGTCGGTGTGCACTTCGGTGCCGACATCCTGCACAGCATCGAGCACTTCCTCGAGCCGCTCGGCGGCGTCATCGTCTGGATCGGAGACACCCTGTTCTCGGCGATCGCAGGCCTCGTGTTCGGGCTGATCATCGTCGGCATCGTGCTCGGCATCGGACGGATGCTGGGCAAGAAGCCGAACTTCCACGAGGGCGAGGAGTCTCCCGCCGCCGTGCACGTCTGATGAGCTGACGTCTGACGCCCGCTTCGCTGGGGTCCGGCGGCGGACTGCGACGCTCGGAAGCCTCCTGTCGACCCCGGACGGTTGTCAGCGCGCCAGCCCGAGGAAAACCATCGACGAGCGCTCGATCTCGGCCAGCTCCGACGCCGTCAATCTGCCGACGCGAGCAGTCACGTTCTGTCGACGCACGATGGTCATCTTGTCCACCATCACGTCGCTGTCGCGCTCCAATCCGTTGATGTCTCCCTTCGGGATGCGGATGCGCAGGAGCGGCGCATCCACGAGTTTCGTCGTGAGCGGGAGGACCGTCACGGAATCGGTTCCGGAGAAGACATCGTCTTGAAGGATCAGCGCAGGGCGGGGTTTGGATGCGTATACGCCGCCTGCGACGGTCCAGAGTTCTCCTCGGATCACTCGTCGTCCCACGGAGCCGAGATCGACTCGACGTAGGTCTGCTCTTCGTGAGCCTGACGCCCCGCTGCCACCATCTCGCTCTGGCGCCGCGCCTCGGCTGCGAAAGAGGGAGTCCGCACGTCGGGTACCCATACCTGGACAGGTCGCAGCCCACGTTCGCGCATTCGACGCCGGTACTCGGCGACGCGGGTTCTCACGGTCATGCTCCAGAGTGTTACATGTAACAAATCGTGGGTCAAGGGACGAGCGCGATGATCACTCATCGGCGCCACGGGCGTCTCGATCGGGCATCTCACACGATCATGCCGCCGCAGACGCATTCAACCGACCGGGATCAATGCGGTCGCACGCGCGATGTGGAGAATCAGCCCGGTACCGTGGGCGTGCAGAGCATGTTCGGCGTCGGCATCCATAAGCCTCGGCGATGCGCGCGCCGCAGAAGAAGGAGACCATTCACCGATGACCCCCGTGCAGATCAGAGATGCAGAACCCGCCGACCTCCCGACGATCACTGAGATTCACAATCATGCCGTGGTGCACACCACCGCGATCTGGAACGAGGATGCCGTCGACGTCGACGACCGCGCTGCCTGGCTCGCCGACCGCACGGGCCGCGGGTACCCGGTCATCGTCGCGGCAGACGAGACGGGCGTGGTCGGCTATGCGTCCTATGCGCAGTGGCGCCCGCACAGCGGCTACCGGCACACGGTCGAGCATTCGGTGTACGTACGGGGCGACCAGCGCGGGCGCGGCATCGGCACGACAGTCATGACCGCGATCATCGAGCGCGCCCGCGCCTCCGGCATCCACGTCATGATCGGGGGCATCGAAAGCGCGAATACCGCCTCAATCGCACTGCACGAACGGCTGGGGTTCCGCGAAGTCGGACGGATGCCGCAGGTCGGAGCGAAGTTCGGACGATGGCTCGACCTCAGCATGCTCCAGCTCACGCTCGACGACCGGGCTGCACCGCCCGTGCTCCCCTGACGAGGCCCCCTGACCGCCACCTGCGAGGTACACCTGTCGGGAGTCCGCACGGATGTCGGGCCGAATCGACCGAAAGTCCCGACAGGTGTGTTTCAGGCCGACATGTGTGATGCCCAGGCCCCGGATGCGCGCAGCGGCGAGTCAGCCCAGACGCGTCAGTCGGCGTCGCGGCGGAAGACGTTCCGAAGCACCAGGTACACGCCGATGGCGACGACCGCGACGATGACGAGCTTCACGATGAACCAGAGCACCGAGAACAGAGCGCTCACGATCCACCAGGCGATCACCACAGCGAGGATGACACCGACGACGGTCCAGAGCGAGTTCTTGTTCATGGACCCAGCCTACGGACAGTGCGCACCGGCGTCCGACCGTCTCCGTCTGCGTCACTCGGCGAGAGGATCTGTCGAGGCATCCGGGATCTCGTCGGTGGAGAAGTAGACGGGCAACCCGCGCTCACGGGCGATCTCGACATCCTTGTCTGCCCCAGCAGAGGCGCCGGGTAGACGGAGCACCGCATCACAATGCTGCAGCAGCCGGTGCGCGGTCTCGTACATGACATCGCCGGTGACGGCATCCGCCTCGTTCAAAATGCGCAGAATCGGCAGGGCGACCCAT
Organism: Microbacterium sp. CGR2; assembly: GCF_003626735.1. Lineage (NCBI taxonomy): Bacteria > Bacillati > Actinomycetota > Actinomycetes > Micrococcales > Microbacteriaceae > Microbacterium > Microbacterium sp. CGR2. The sequence continues at coordinate 878,894 of NZ_RBHX01000001.1, forward strand.
TCGCCGATCATCGGGATATGCCCACGACGGTAGATCGGTGCGGATGCCTCCTCCAGTCGTTCGAGATTGGCGGCGATGCGATCGGGGTCGCCACCGGTTCCGGAGCGGTAGGGACCAGCGATGAGGATCAGCAGTGGCTTCTTCATGGAGATGACTGTAGTCTCAAACGTGCAACAACGCGCAACTTCGTGAAGGAAATGCCATGCTCGGTGCTCAGCGCAAGACTCACCTCCTCGACATCCTCAGCCGCGAGGGACGCGTCGTCGCGAAGAGCGTCGCTCGCCAACTCGGCGTCTCCGACGACTCGATCCGCCGGGACCTGCGTGAACTCGCCGACGCAGGGAGGGTGATCCGCGTCTACGGGGGCGCCCTCCCGGTGCCGGCTGCCGATCGACCCGTCGGTGAGCGCCGCACGCTTGCGACGGCAAGCAAAGAGCGCGTCGCGCGTCGTGCCGCGGAGCTGATCCGTCCGGGATCCACGATCGTGCTGGATGCCGGAACCACCACCCTCGCCATGACGCGCCTCCTGCCGCACGGCGCGAACCTCACCGTCATCACCCCCAGCCCGACGATCGCCCTCGCTGTCGCCGACCACTCCGAGGCGCGAGTGATCATCATCGGCGGCGAGCTCGACCGATACTCCTCAGTGGCCGGAGGAGCCCTGGCGATGGAGGCGATCCGTCACATCGCGGCCGACACCTTCTTTCTCGGCGTCACCGGCGTCGACCCCGAGCAGGGCCTCACCACCGGCAGCCTCGACGACGCCGTCACGAAGCGCGCCATCACAGAGCGCTGCGCCGACACGATCGTGTTGGCGAGTGAAGAGAAGATCGGTGCCGTCTCGCGCTTCCCCGTGATCGGCTTCGACGCGGTCACCGAGATCATCAGCGACCCGCACGACCAGAACAGTCTCATCCCCGAGCTGATGGGAAGGATCACCGGCCGGCAGTGACGCTCGGGGTCGGTATCGCCCGTCCCGCTGGGAAGGCATGAGAAAGGGGGCTCTCCACCTGGAGAGCCCCCTTCAGAGGTGCTGCGTGCTGACTCGAGAGTCGAATCAGGCGTTGGCGCCGGCCTTCTGGCGGCGACGGAGCATGACGCCACCGAATCCGACACCACCGAGCGCGAGTGCGCCCAGGGCGATCGGAGCAGCGATGATCGGAGCATCGGCGAACACGATGTCGAACGAGTCCTCGGTCAGACCGTCGGTCGCGGTGACCGTGGTGTTCTCGGTGATGTTCGACGGAACGGACCAGTTGCCGTCCTCGTCGACCGTCGTCGTGCCGATGACACCGTTCGCGTCGGAGACGGTGATCGTCGAACCGGGCTCACCCGTGCCGTTGATGGCGGTTGCAGTGTTGTCCTGCACGGTCGCGCCGGTGATGTCCGTCGGCGCCGCGTCCTCAACCGGAACGAATGCGCTGGCACCGCTCAGCGACGAGGCGAACGCGCGATCACCCGAGCTCAGCTGCGCATTTGCTGTCGAGGTGCTGATGACATAGCTGTCGACCTGGTTGTAGATGTAGTCGCGCCCGTCCTTGGTCGTGATCTGGAACTGCTGGTCCACACCACCGTCGCACGCCTCCCAGTTGGTCAACCGGTTCCCGTACGTCAGGCAGAGGTCGGGGTTCGATGTCGGCTGGATCGGGCCGACGGCACCGATCGCGGGGAAGAGGAACTCTCCGGCCACGGCATCAGCCTCTGCCGCCGTCGCGTAGCGCGTCGGCGCCGACATCGCGGGGCCCGCGCCACTCGGCTCGAGGATCGGGTAGAACCCGCCGGCGGCCTGCGACCGGCTCTCGAGCGTGAACTTGCCGACCACCTGATCGGTGTCGGCCGCGCTCGCGGGCACGGCCACCATTCCGGCGAAAGCGGCACCGGCGATGGCAGCGCCCAGGCCGATCTTCAACATTTTCTTCATTCGACATTCTCCAGTCGGGTCTCAGTGATGCGGGCCAATCTCAATCCGACCCGCGGGGCAAACGCCTGAAGATAGTCAATGTGACGCGTGCGGCCCGAACCGGCCGGATCTGCACTTCTGAGTGACGACCCGAACGCCTTGCGTGGCGCGCCACAGCTCCTTGAGTACCGAAGAGACGCCGCTAGGTGGTGTCGCGTCCCCGCACCGAGACAGCTGGTCAGGAGTAAAGCAGGTCCGCGGCTACGGCATCCGCCCACTCGGGCACCGCGAACCGTGCCGGATCATTCCACTCCCCGCCCGTGATCTGCGCGAACGCGCCCCGCACGCCGAACAGCTTCTCGAGCGGCGACCAGTCCGACTCCCCCGGCATCGGGATGAGCGATCGCTCCTCGAGCGTGCCGGGATGGAGCTCTTCGATGAGTGACAGCAACCGCACCCCCGCGTGCACCGGACGAAGAGCATCCGCATCGGTGATGTGCAGGATGACGCCCTCGCAAGGCTCGCCCGCGTGGTCGCGCACCAGCGGAGTGAAGCCGTACGGAACGGCGGCGATCCCCGCCAGGTCGGCTGCGGCAATCGCTGCGGCATACCGCTCACCGTCGATGAAGGGCGCCGCGATCACGCGGAACGGCACGGCGGTGCTCCGTCCTTCCGACACATTCACGCCTTCCGCCAAGCACGTACCCGGGTACAGGAGCGCCGTCGTCGGGCTCGGAAGGTTGGGCGACGGGGGCATCCACGTGCGCTCCCCACCGCCGATCGCCGCGTCGCGCCTCAGCCCGGATACCTCGACCACCTCGAGCTCGACGTCGATTCCGCGGGTCCGCACCCAGTGCCGTGCGAGCTCGCCGATCGTGAGACCGTGACGGATCGGGATGCTCCAGCGCCCGACGAGCGACTGCGCCGCCTCGTCGAGCATCGGCCCTTCCGCGCGCTCGAGACGCCCGCCCAGGGGATTGGGCCGGTCGAGAACGACGACCGCGACGCCCGCATCGGCGCACGCTTCGAGCACGTGGCTCATGGTCCAGATGTAGGTGTAGAAGCGTGCCCCCACGTCGGGCAGGTCGATCAGCATGACGTCGAGATCGGCCAGATCGCTCGCGGCCGGGCGCACCGCGTCGCCGTAGAGACTCCGAACCTCGACACCCGTCACCGGGTCGCTCAGGTCAGCGACCAGCTCCCCTTCCCGCGCCCGCCCGCTGAGTCCGTGCTCCGGACCGAAGAGGCGCGTGAACCGCCATCCGGTCTCGGCCATCGCCTGGCGTCCGCGCAACAAGTCGGAGGTGAGGGCGAGGTCGTTCGTCAGCATCCCCAGCCGGCCGCCGGTCAGGCGAGGAAGAAGGCCGGGAGGGATGTCGTGGCGGATCAGACGGTCGATGCCGAGCAGCATGGGATCAATCGATTCTGTGGTCGGTGACGGCGTTGTAGGTGCGTTGGAGGTTGTCGGCGATGGTGTCGTAGTCGGCTTGGGCGATGCGCGTGAAAAGGAAGTCGACGACGGCGAGTTGCGCGATGCGGCTCGCCATCGCGCCCGAGCGGAAGGTCGACTCCGAGACGGCCGTGACCAGCACGAGGTCGCACACCCTGGCCAGCGGCGAGCGCGGATTGTTCGTGATGGCGATCGTGGTCGCCCCGGCGCGGGCAGCCACCTGCGCCGACTGCACGATCTCGAGAGTGCGGCCGGAGTGCGAGATCGCGATCGCCACGTCGCGTTCGTCGAGGAGCGCGGCACCGGTGAGCGCGACATGCAGGTCAGTGCGCGACTGGGCGAAGAGTCCGGCGCGGTGCAGTTTCAGTTCGAGATCCTGAGCGGCGAGTCCGCTGGATGCCGCTCCGTAGATGTCGATGCGGCGAGCGCCGCGCACGGCCGTGACGCAGCGTTCCAGTTCGTCGATGTCGATCTGGCGCGCGGTGCGCTCGATGGCGGATGCTTCAGCGAAGGCGATCTTGCGCACTGTGGTGATCGCGTCGTCGTGGCGACTGACATCTCCTTCCGACACCTGGAACCGTTCGCGATCGGAGGCGCTGCGGTCCAGTTCTGTCGCCAGCGCGAGCCGCAGCTCCGGGTACCCGGAGAACCCGAGGCTCTGCGTGAATCGGGCGATGCTGGCGACGGAGGTCTCGCACGCTGTCGCGAGCTGCGTGATCGACGCGTCGACCGCGCTCTGCGGGTCGGCGAGCACGTACTCCGCGATCCGACGTTCCGTGGGAGTCAGCGCGGACAGGCGCTGATGGATGGCGGTCATCGCACTGGTGGGCACAGCAACAGGATCGCATACCGGTAACGACTCTGTAAGTAATTTTCAGAAAGGGGTTGAGTTTTCGTAACTGATTGCCCAAAGTGGGCAGGAGCCACACTGCGAAGAGGCCGCGGCTCGTCACCCGGCCCTCCCCACCGAGAGGAAACCCCATGCGAAATCGCACCACCCGACTAGCCCTCACCGCAGGTCTCGTCGCCACGGGCCTCGCCGTGGCCGGTTGCGCGCCTGCAGCATCGAGTGGAGAAGGCGGCGAAGACGTCACCCTCACCATCTGGTCATGGCAGGCGTCGTCGTCCCCCAAGTGGGAGGCCGTGTTCGACGTCTACGAGGAGTCGCACCCCGGTGTGACGGTCGAGTTCGAAGGCTTCCAGCCCACCGAGTACAACCAGATCCTCGCCACCGGCCTCGAAGGCAGCGACGGTCCCGACATCGCCATGCTCCGCGCCTACGGCGGCATCCAGCCCGCGATCCAGTCGGAGCAGATCGTGCCGATCGATGACGTCGTCGACGGTCTCGACCAGTTCGACCCGACGGTGCTCCGCGCCGCTCAGGGCAAGGACGACGGCAAGACCTACGGCGTCCCCTTCGCGTACCAGACGATGCAGATGTTCTACAACAAGACGATGTTCGACGAGATGAACCTCGAGGAGCCGAAGGACTGGGACGAGTTCATCGAGCTGCAGGAGAAACTGCAGGCCGAGGGCGTCACCCCGATGGCGCTCGGCGCTCGTGAGGACTGGGTGCTGCCGATGTTCCACGACATCGTGGGATCGGCGAACTACGGCGGGGCTGACTTCGAAGAGAAGGTGCTCAGCGGAGAGGCCGACTTCACCGACCCGGCTTACGTGTCGTCACTGCAGATCGTCAAGGACATGCAGAAGTACCTCGACAAGAACGTCAACGCCATCGCCGTAGCCGACGCCGTACTCCAGTTCACCTCGGGCCAGGCGGCCCAGTGGCCCGGCGGATCATTCGATCTGCCGACCTTCCAGAACTCCGCCCCCGACACCGAATGGGGCGTGTACGAAGTGCCGCCGGCACCGGGCAGCGCGCTCGATCACGCCGTGACCCCCGGCTACGCCGACGGCAGCTTCGGCATCAACGCATCCAGCGACCAGCAGGAGGCCGCCACCGAGCTCCTCAACTGGATGACGACGACCGAGTTCGGTCAGCTCGTCGCCGACGAGGTCGACCAGTTCTCGGCCCTCCCGGACGTGAAGTACTCCGACCCGCTGATGCAGGAGATGAACGAGGCGTACACCGCGAACCCCGCGCCGTACCTGCTGCTCGTCGACTTCCGCTACGGCGACCCGACCGGCACCGCAGTGCTCGGCCCGGACATCCAGGCGATGTTCCTCGGCGACAAGACACCGGAGCAACTCGGCGCCGACCTGCAGTCCGGGGTCTCCACCTGGTTCACCCCGGGTTCCTGATCCGTCCGCGAAGGGGGTGCCGCACTCGGCACCCCCTTCTCGCAGCGAAAGACACCTCATGGCTCTGACCCTTCCCGTCCGCCGGGAGAAGACGCGGCGCCCGCGCACCGGTATCGCCCTCACGACGCCCACCGCGCTGCTGTTCGTCCTCCCCGCTGCGGCGCTGTTCGCCGTGCTCATCCTGTATCCGATGCTCGCCGCGCTCAGTTACTCGTTCTTCGACTGGCAGGGAACCAAGCAGGGTGGGTTCGCCGGTGTCGGCAACTACATCACCCTCCTGACCACGGAGCCCTACGCCTCCGAGCTCTGGAACGCGTTCGGCCACAACCTGCTGCTGTTCGCCGGCGCCCTCGTCTTCCAGAACTCACTCGGCCTCGGCATCGCCACCCTGCTGCATCGCCGCAAGCGCACCAAGCGCTTCTTCCAGACGATCTTCGCGCTGCCCTACCTGGTGAGCCCGATGGTCATCGGCTACCTCTGGTCACTGATGCTCTCGCCGCTGTTCGGCCCGGTGAACGCCATCCTCCGCGGGGTCGGACTCGAGAGCCTCGCCCTTCCCTGGCTCGGTGACCCGCAGCTCGCCATCTGGGTGATCGTGCTGGTGAGCGCCTGGCAGTGGATCGGCTTCCCGATCCTGCTCTACGGCGCCGCACTCGGCGGCATCCCCGAAGAGATAGAAGAGGCCGCCTCCCTCGACGGCGCCACCGCCGGCAAGCGCTTCCGCTACATCACGCTGCCGATGCTCACGCCCACGATCGGCATCATCACCGTGTTGACCTTCATCGGGAGCATGGAGGCGATGGCCATTCCGTTCGCGCTCGCCGGGTCCAACGGTGCTCCCGCCGGATCGACCGACGTGATGATGCTGCTCTTCTACCGCACCGCTTTCGAATCGGGGAACCCCAACTCGATCGGGGTGTCGTCCGCGCTGGCGACCGTCCTGTTCATCTTCATCATGGTGATCTCGGTGGTCATCACCTCCACGATGCGCCGAGCCGAACGAAAGCTGTTCTGATGAGCACCACCACCGAACTCCGTACCGAACCGACCACCGAGGCGATCGTCTCGGGTCGCCGTCCTGCGCCACGTCGCAGGACGACTCGCACCTCGGACACCCCGTTCATCGGACGCCTGTTCGCGAACATCTTCCTCTGGGGCTACGCGCTGATCGCCATCGGCCCGCTCCTGCTGATGGTCAACAGCTCCCTGCGCACCCAGCAGCAGATCGCGACGGAGCCGCTGGGGCTTCCGGTACCCCCGACGTTCACGAGCTTCCAGAGCGCGTGGATCACAGCATCCTTCGACACGTACTTCATCAACTCGATCGTCGTCACCGTCGGTTCCGTCATCGTCACCACGGTCGTGTCCGTCTTGGCGGCCTACGCGTTCGCACGAGCGCGGGCGAAGTTCTTCCGCGGCATCGAGGCGGTCTTCCTCTCCGGGCTCATGCTTCCGGTGCACCTGGCGATCCTGCCGCTGTTCTACCTGCTCGACTCGCTCGGCATGACGAGCAACATCTTCAGCCTCATCCTCGTGTACGGCGCCCTGGGCATCCCGTTCACGACGTTCGTGCTGACGGTGTTCTTCCGCGCGCTGCCGATCGAGCTCGAAGAGGCGGCGCGCATCGACGGCGCAGGTCCCCTCCGGACGTTCCTGCAGATCCTGCTCCCGCTGGTGCGACCGGCACTCGCGACCGTGATCGTGTTCCGCTTCGTGCCGGTGTGGAACGACTTCTTCTACCCGCTGATCTTGCTGCGCGACCGCGACTCGTACACGCTGCCCGTCGGTCTCACCCGCTTCTTCGGCGAGTACTCCACCGACTGGCCGCAGTTGTTCGCGGGGCTCACGATCGCGACGATCCCGCTGGTGGTACTGTTCCTGCTGGCGACGAAGCAGATCATCAACGGACTCACCTCGGGAATGAGCAAGTGAGCCTACGGTGGTGAACGGCGCCCCCGGTTCGGCCTGGGCTTCGCTCGTCAGCGATCCCGGGACAGACGCCGAAGAGGTGGTCGTACTCGGCGCTCCGGCGAACGACGACCCGGCACCCCTGACCGCCGATCACCTGTTCGACCTCGCGTCGCTGACGAAGATCTTCACGACGGTGGCGGCCCTGCGGCTCGTCGACGACGGGATGCTCGACCTCGACGCGCCGGTCGTCGGCGCGCTCCGCGTCGGGACCGGAGCCGGGCGCGAGCGCATCACTCTGCGACACCTTCTCACACACAGTTCCGGGCTTGTGGCCGAAGGCGGCGCCTGGCGGGGCGGACTCACCGGCGAGGAGCTTCGGGCCGCCGTGCTGCGCAGCGAACTGCGGGCCGAGCCGGGCGGCGCGCACCTGTATTCCGACGTCGGACTCATCGCCGTCGGCGAGCTGCTCGAGCGGGTGTCGGGCCGCTCACTCACCGACCTCGTCGCGGATGCGGCGGCTCGGATGGGGGCCGCCACACTGACCTGGGCGCCTTCGCCGGAGTCGGCAGTCGCCACCGAGATGCAGCGACATCGGGGACCCGTGCGGGGCGAGGTGCACGACGAGCTCGCGCATGCGCTCGGCCGTCCCGCGGGCCACGCCGGACTGTTCGGAACCGTGCACGACGTGGCCGCTCTGGCGCGAATGGTTCGCGACGAGGGCGTCGGCGAATCGGGGCGGGTCATCTCGGTCGAGAGCGCCCACCTGCTCATCACTCCGGTCATGACCGCCGACGACGGATACGGCCAGGCGCTCGGCCTGCGGGTGCGCGATAAGTCGTGGATGGGTGGGGCGGATGCCGCCGGCCACACCGGCTTCACCGGGACGGCCTTCGCGGTCGGGCGGGCGTCGGGCGCCTATGCCGTCCTGCTCACGAACCGTGTGCATCCGACGCGTGAAGATGCGGATGCCAACCCCGCCCGTCGGGAGTTCTTCCGGGTTCTCGGCTGATGCCCGCAGGCGCTTTCGAGTCGCTCACAGTGTCGTATCGGCGCCCGGAACTCGGCCATTCGCGCGATTCGTAAGCCCCCGCGAGCCTTCGCGGAGGAGCTCGTGAAGATCACCGGCCGCCGCGAGCAGGGCGAGGCTCTGGCGCGTCAGCGCAGCGAGACGGTCGGCGAGGATCCGCTCGGCATCCGCCGTCAACGCCTGGCCGCGGAGCTGATCGAGGATGCGGGTGATCCCCGGGATGCCGTAGCCGCCGGCGCGCAGGGCCGCAACGATTCGCGCCTCGGTGACGGCTCTGGCGCCGTATGTCCGGGTGGTGGATGCGGCCGAACGCAGCGGATGGACGAGCCCTTCGCGCTCCCAGTGCCGCAGAGCCGACGTGCGGACGTCGAGCGCATGCGCGAGCTCGCTGATCGTCATCGCGTCATCGTCGCGGAAGACGTCGGCGGATTCCCGGACGGCGACGTCGAGCCCGCGGAGTGCCTCTTTGACGCGGGCCCGTTCACTCGCCAGCCCGGCGTGGATCTCGTCGATGCGCTCGGCCGCGTCATCGACCGTGCCGCTGACGAGAGCGGGCATCAGTCGCCGCGCGGGCACCGGACCGAGCGCCGTCGCGAGGGCTTTATAGGCGCGGAGCGCCACGACATGCCGGCCCTCGTAGCGGCGGTAACCGTTCGCGCCACGCTCGGCCGCCGGGATGACACCGAGCCGCTCCAGATCGCGCACCTGCTGGGTCGAATAGTCGACGTGGCGTCCGAGATCTGCCGTCGTCATCGCGAGCACTTGAGGGTTGGGCACAGGAATCCTCTCGAATATGCGGCCTAGCTCCACATAAGCACTTCAACCTCACCATTGAATGCATGAACATGCAGCAGATCATCGAGACCGTCCGAGAATTCGACGGCGCGCTTGTCGTCGCGCCCGAAGCGGGCAGCGCCTTCCCGGAGATCGCGTGGGGAGACGCGTACTTCTACTACGCCCCCGACGGCCGGATGCCGGAGCGCACCCAGCCGTACGCCACCATCGTCACCAAGAACTACCCCGACGACACCTCGTCTCTCCTCGACGACCCTGGGCGCTCTCGCGTGAACATCCACGTCGGGAACGACCGTGCCGACGTCCTCGTCCCGGGGACGGCGGACCCTGTGCAGACGGATGTGTTGTTCCGGCATCCGCTCTACGGCACCGCTGGCTGGGTCTGCGTGATCAATCCGGGCGAGGAAACGGCGGAGACTGTGCTGGCACTCCTGCGAGAAGCGCATGACCGTGCTCAGGCGCGTACCGCGCGGCGAACCCGGTGAGGTCGAGATGACTGTTCGCAGCTCACCGCAAGCGCTGAGCGAAGCCGAACGGCGGATCGTCGCTGCATGGGCGGCTGACTGCGCCGAACGGGTGCTGCCTCTCTTCGAGGCCGAGGCGCCGGGCGACGACCGGGCCCGCGATGCCATCGCCCGTGCGCGGGCCTTCTCGCGCGGTGAACTCAGCGCCGCCGGTGAGATCCGCCGACGCTTCGTCGCGGGACGCGCCGCATCCGCCGCCCGGACTCCGGCGGGGAGGGCGGCCGCTCGTTCCGCGGCCCAGGCCGCCGGAGTGGCTCACATGGGAGCCCATGCGCTGGGTGCGGCCGCATACGCCGCGAACGCGGTGGGCCTGGCGCGGCCGGAAGAATCGGATGCCGTCGCAATCGAGACAAGTAGGCAGCTCGCGATCCTCTCTCCGGAAGCGACCATGGCGCTTCGCCGCCTGCCACCTCTGGGCGAGGATACGGCGGGCCCCCTCGGCCCCGGCCTGCTCGCCGCCGGCACCCTCGGGGCCGTCATCCGGGTGATCCAGGGCCGTCTCGCCGATGGCTGACGCCCTGTTCCCGGCGTCGCCGAGACCGGAACGCCACCGCAGCGCTTCAGCCCGGATTCAGCGGGCGACCACCACACTGGGAAGATGCGGATCCTGGTGGTGGACGACGAGGTGCGCCTGGCCGACGGCGTGCGCCGCGGACTCGAGGCGGAGGGCTTCGCCGTCGACGTCGCGCACACCGGCGTCGACGGGTTGTGGCGGGCGCGCGAGAACCGTTATGACGCGATCGTGCTCGACCTGATGATGCCCGGAATGAGCGGCTGGAAGGTGTGCGAAGCGCTGCGCGCCGAGGAGAACTGGACGCCGGTGCTCATGCTCACCGCCAAGGACGGCGAATGGGATCAGGTCGAGGCCCTGGAGACCGGCGCCGACGACTACGTCACCAAGCCGTTCTCCTTCGCGATCCTCGTCGCGCGCATCCGAGCCCTCGTGCGACGAGGAGCCGTCGCGCGGCCCGCGATCCTCGAGGCGGGCGACCTGCGACTCGACCCCGCCGCGCATCGAGTCTGGCGAGGCGATACGCCTGTGTCGCTGACGGCGCGTGAGTTCGCCGTACTCGAGCACCTCATGCGCCATCGCGGACAGGTCCTCTCCAAGCGCGCAGTGATCGACGGCGTCTGGGACGACGATTTCGACGGAGATCCGAACATCGTCGAGGTCTACGTCGGACACCTCCGTCGGAAGCTCGACAAACCGTTCGGCCGCGAGGCGATCGAGACGATCCGCGGCGCGGGATACCGGTTGGCGGCCGACGGTGGCTAGCCGCTCCTGGCGGTCCGTCCGTGCGAGGACGACGCTCGCCGCGACCCTCGTGGTCGCGGTCGCACTTCTCGTCGGCGCGATCTCGTTCTATGCCGTGCTCAGCGACAGTGTGCACCGCAGCACCGAGCAGGCGGCGGAGCAGCGTCTCGATGAGCTCAGTGATCGTGCCGGCGGACCGGCGGGCGGTGCCGGCCTCGCTTCGTCGGACGACGACTTCGTACAGATCATCGGTGCGGACGGCAGCGTCACCGCCGCCAGCGAAGACGCCCGCGAGGCCCTGGGTTCGGTGCCGCTGCCCGTCTCCGACGAACCTCACACGATGACCATCGACGGCGAACCGATGCTCATCGTGTCGGACGACCTCAACGACGATCGGACGCTCGTCCTCGCCGTCGCCGCCGAGGACGATGCGGAGACTCTGGCGACGGTCGCGACGCTGCTGGCCGTCGCCGTTCCGCTGCTTCTCCTCCTCGTCGCGGGGACGACCTGGCTCGTCACGGGGCGCGCTCTTCGGCCGGTCACCCGTATCCGCCGGGAGGTCGAAGGCATCACTGCCGAACGTCTTCATCAGCGTGTCGCCGTGCCCGATTCCGCCGACGAGGTCGCCGCTCTCGCGACGACGATGAACAGGATGCTGGATCGCCTGGACGCGGCCGCCACCGCGCAACGGCGCTTCGTCTCGGATGCGTCGCACGAGCTGCGCTCTCCACTCGCGACGATCCGCCAACACGCGGAGCTTGCGCAGGCGCATCCGCACGCGACCAGCATCGGCGAACTCGCGGAAGTGGTCTCGGAGGAGGGCCTGCGGCTCCAGGGAATCGTCGAATCGTTGCTGCTCCTCGCAAGACTCGACGAGCGGGTGGACCTCCGCGCCGAGCCGGTGGATCTCGACGATGTGGCGCTGAGTGAGGCCCGCCGGCTGCGCGCTGCGGGACTCGACGTGGACAGCACGGGTATCGAGGCGGCTCGCACCGAAGGTGACAGCCGGCTTCTGGGGCAACTCCTCCGAAATCTGGCCGACAACGCCGTGCGGCACTCCCGTGGACGCATCGCGATCGGCGTGAAGCGCGCGGGCGAGCACGTGCACATCGCCGTCGAGGATGACGGCGACGGGGTCCCGCTGGAAGAACGCGAGCGGGTATTCGAGCGATTCGTCCGGCTCGACGAGGCCCGCAGCCGCGATGCCGGAGGCAGCGGGCTCGGACTCGCCATCGCACGCGGCATCGTCACCGCGCAGAACGGGACGATCGTCGTCGACGATTCCCGGTGGGGCGGCGCGCGGTTCGTCGTCACGCTGCCACTCACCTCCTGACCCGACGTTCGCTGAAGATCTCTTCAGGAGGCTTCAGGATGGCTTCAGTGCCCGCGCGGGAGCATCGTCATATGGACGACAAGACACCCACCCCTGACCAGACTCCCGACCACCTCCCCGACGCTGCGACCACGCCCGTCGCTCCGGCAGCGGATGCTGCGCCGCAGGCGCCGTCCGCACTCCACGATCCGTCGGCTCAGAACGGATCCTCCGCGGCAGCAACCGCGCACGGCACGCCTCGGCGTAAGCGCGGACTCCTCATCGGTGGCGGCATCGCGGCCGCCGTCGTCCTGCTGGGCGGCGGAGTCGCGGTGGGCGCGGCAATCGGCGACGAGTTCGGCGAAGACGACGACAGGCCCTCGATGTCTGACGACGCGCACCACGAGGACGGCGGCGATGGCGACGACCGCGGCACCGACACGAAATCCGACGCCGGCGACGCCGACGACACGAACGCCGCATCAGGCGGCCAGGGTTCCGCGACCGAGATCGGCACCGCTTCCGCAGATGAGCTCGTCGAGATCGCCGAGGCGGCGCGGAGCGCTGCGGCGGGCGAGGTCACGGCGATCGACGCGAAACGCGACGGCACGTGGGAGGTCCAGCTGACGACCGACGCAGGCGAGGAGACCGAGGTTGCTGTGAACGCCGACCTCGCGGCGACCGTCATCTCGATCGAAGCTGCAGAGGACGACGACACCGGCCCCACGCTGACACTGGATGACGAGACGATCCGCTCGCTCGTGTCTGCTGCTCTCGCCGAGGCGGAAGGGACGATCACTGACCTCGAGATCGATGACGACGAGGTCAGTCCCTATGACGCGTCGGTGCTCACGTCAGACAAGCGCTTCGTCGACATCAACCTGTCGGCGGACTTCGCCGTCATCGGCTGACCTCCCCTGGCAGTTCCGGTGGGCGACGACCCGCACAAGGCGCCGCTCGGCGATCGGAACAGGCGGATGCCGTGAGCAGAGGCGGGGCTCGTGACGACGGGCCCCGCCTCTGCTGCATGCCGCCGAGTGCTACTCGGTGTGTTCCACCTGTCGACGGCGCACGGCGATCGCGACCCCGCCGAGTCCGAGCAGTGCAGCGAACACGGCCCCGCCGATCCAGAGTGGTGCAGGACCGGTTTCCGCGAGCGTTCCGCCGGTGTGCACCGACGGTCCTTCCGCAGGCGGAGGCACGGTGCCACCGTCGCTGGGCGGCGTCACGTTCTCACCGTCGGTGGGCGGCGTCACGTTCCCGCCGTCGCTCGGCACTGCCGCGTTGACGATATCTCCGAGCGCGACGTCCAGATGGCTGCCGTCGATGACGGCATCGAACGTCTCATCGGTGCGCACGTAGCCCTCGGGCGCCTGAGTCTCGGCCAGGACGTAGGTATCCCACGCGAGGCCGGAGACGGAGAGAGCACCCTCGGCCGGGTCCGCGTCGTTCTCGCCGTTGTCGACGACGACGATCGCAGCGCCGCCGGCGCTCGGCGTCAGCGTCCACTCGGATCCGGCGAGCGTCTTGCCGCTGTCATCCGTCTTTCCCCAGGACAGGGAGCCGTTGTACAGGAGGGTGTTGGCGATGTCGCCGAGGGCAACCGTCAGATGGGTGCCGTCGATGACGGCGGAGAACGTCGCATCCGTCTGCTGGTAACCCGCGGGAGCCTTCGTCTCGGCGAGGACGTAGGTGTCCCACCCGAGACCCGTCACCGTCAGCGCACCGTCGGCGGGGTCGGCGTCGTTCTCACCGTTGTCGACGACGACGATCTCAGCGCCTCCGTCGCTCGACGTCAGCGTCCACTCTGAACCTGCGAGAGCATTGCCCACGGCATCCGTCTTCCCCCAGGACACGGAGCCGTTGCGCTGATCGCCGTCGCCCTGCCCGCTTCCGCCCTGGTACTCGATCTCTTTCGACAGCATGTCCACCCCGTCGGCGGTCACGGTGTTCACGAAGACCGTTCCGTTCTCGGTCGCCGGCGGGATGTCGGTGTAGTAGACGACCTGGTAGAAGGCCTCGGGGTCCGGCTGGTGGAACTGCAGGGTGAAGGTGTTCTCCGCGAAGCTCACGTCGTACTGCCCCGCAGAGGGCCCTTCGACGAGCCGATCCCACGCGCCGGCCATCAGGGCGTCCGCATCGGGCGCGACCCGCACCGTGAAGTACTTGGGGTCGAGGGTGGGGAGGCGGCCGTCGTAGGTGTCGACGAGCGTCACATCGTTACCACCGGGCGTGACCACGTCGCTTCCCAGCAGCGAGAGCACCCATTCGATGTTTCCGTCCGGCGTGGTTGCCGCTCCCTTCCGGCTCTCGGTGGGCACGTGCGGAACGTACGGACCGACACCTCCCGCGACAGGTGTCTCGTATTCGAACCCAGAATCATCGGTCCACGTCCAGCGCTCTTCGCTCGTCTCCTTTGTCGCTTGTGCATAGAAGCTCAGAGTGCCGGTGACGTTCTCGTACTTCTCGATGAAGTCGGAGAAGGTGCAAACGATCTGCCGCGCCTGCACGACGCAGGTTCCGACCGCGTCGCCCCGGCTGCTGACGACGTCGAACTGCCCGTCCCGCCCCCTGATCATCTCGGGAAGGTCGAGACTGAAGCTGTCCCCCGCCGCTGCGGTGTCGGGGGCTTGCCACTTCACCTGCACCTCGATGCCGTCGTAGAGGCTGATCGGCCGGTCGGGCCTGTCGGGGTTGATCTGTATGTCTGTGACGGCGTCGACGACAGCGGCGCTGGCGGGCTGGATGCCCAGAAGGGCGATCACGATGGCGAGTAGCGGTGTGAAGACGGCGAGTGACTTGCGCCACGGCCGGATGTGCGGACGATTGTTCATACGGGTCAGATTCCTCCTGCATGCGCCCCAGCGCACGCGGTAGCGGCGGCCGGAGCTTCGTGTCACGCTTCAACGCACGCGGAGCCCCGACGACCTGTTTGGGCCCTCCCAGACTCTGCGTCGTCAGGGCCGCTTGCCGTTCGACAAGCGGTGTTCAGTACGTGCGAGGCGAGCGTTAAGTGGTGCCCGCCCTCCGCCTTAAGTGGTGCGCGCCCCCGCCTTAAGTGGTTCGCGCGCTATCGCTACGTGTTTCCTGGACGCTCTAGCGAGCCGTGTCGGAGAGGAATCTCGACAGCGCCCGTCTGTTCGACGTCACCGTCTTCTTCATGATGCGATGCAGATGGCTCTCGACGGTGCGCACGCTGAGCACGAGCTCGTCGGCGATCTGCTGGTTGGACCACCCCTTCGCTGCCAAGCGTGCAAGCTGGATCTCCCTCGCGCTCAGCAAGAGCTCCGCGCTGTGAAATCGACCGGCGTCGAAAGACCCGGGTTCGAGAGAGTCGACCAGGGCTTCAGCACGGTTCCGCAGCCGTTCCGCGTCACTGCGTTTCCCTGCACTCTCATAGAGTTCCGCGGCGTGATCGTACGCATTGATCGCGAAACCCGCGCGCCCCGTCGAGATCATCCGCGGACCGGCTCCCTCCAGTCGTATCGGATCGTCGTGCACCAGCCCTTCCACATATTCGCGGAGCGCGTCGACCAGCTCGCCTTCGACGGCATCGAATCTGTCCGCCAGCGCGGCAAGACGCTCGACGTCGGGCCACAGTTCGAGTTCGATCAGGTGCGCCATGGTGGCCGACCAGCGGGCACCGCGCACCCACAAGCGCTCGGCACCGTCTCTGATCTCCTGACGAGCAGCGCCCGCGCGTCCTTCTCCGAGGAGTATCTGGGTGCGGGCCCAGCTCGCCGACATCCCCGGAAGGGGTCCGTCCGAGATCAACAGCCGGTTGACCTGCTCGAGGCGTGCGGCGGCGAGCCCGACGTTGCCGGATCGGCCCGCAGCGATACTTCCGATGCACAGCACTCCGAGCAGGGAGGACGGCGCCGTCGCTTTGGGCGATCCCACCGCGAGAACCGTCTCGACGAGATTCGTGACCTCGCTGTAGTTGCCCTGGACGACTTGGCAGAAGGCGGCGAGATACGCGGTGGACCGGATCGCCGCAGCATCCGAGGTGGCACGGGCACGCTCGAACGCTCCATAGGCCAGCATGGTCGCCTCTGCATGCTCGCCCTTGGCGAGGCGGATGAACCCGCGGATCACCTCGTGCTCTGCCCACTCTGCCTCCAGGCTGGACGGATCGACGGCCGAGACTTCGTCTTCTGCGGCCACGATGCGACCCTGGCCGAGCAGAACCGCCGCACGGATGACGTGCACACACCCGGCCACATCCCGCGCCAGGTCGCCAGGCTCGTCGATGTCGGCGTAGACATCGCCGGTGTACCCCTCGTACAGCCAGGCGAGCCGCACCCGGGCTGCCTGCAACAACGGCCTCAGGGACGTGTGCTGGTCCGCCTCCTTCCGAAGCAGCTCGGTCGCCGAAGCGAGCTGGCCGTGGGCCGCGAGCCATGCAGCGTGCCAAAGCGTGAGTCGCGCCGCGTCGAGATCCGAATCCGGAGTCGCCTTCGCGATGACAGCACGGATCTCCGGAAGCGCGACGTCCGAATCCACCCGCGAATCGAGATACGCGAGAGCGTTTTTCGCGCTCGCGTCGTCCCGCCACGCCGCGCTGGCTTCGGCATAGCGGATTCGAGCGCTGTCCTGCACGGCGCGCACGAACACGGCGT
Source organism: Microbacterium sp. CGR2 (assembly GCF_003626735.1). Taxonomy (NCBI): domain Bacteria; kingdom Bacillati; phylum Actinomycetota; class Actinomycetes; order Micrococcales; family Microbacteriaceae; genus Microbacterium; species Microbacterium sp. CGR2. The sequence goes on from NZ_RBHX01000001.1 coordinate 895,952, forward strand.
TGGGTTGAGATGCCCGAAATTCGGAGGCATCGGCAGGAGTCATCGACCTGCCGGCGACCAGGAGCGTCTTCTCTCCCTGCATCATCCGCGCGGATCTCGCCGGCAGCGCCAGGTGCCGAAAATATTCCGCGATCAACGGTGGAGTGATCGCGGCGCGTTGTTGGCCGTCGAGCATCTCGAACGTCAGCAGAGCTTTCTCTTCGAGTCGCTCGACCGCTCGGCGTCCGAGCAGGGACACCACTCCGGCCATATCGATTGTGGGCGACAGACTCAGCGTCTCCAGAGCCTCGCGCTCACGCCGCCGCAAGGGACCGATATGCCGCTCGACCAGTCGACCGAGCGTCGAACTCCACAGATCATCGCAGGCGGCCCAGTACCCGTCCTCTTGGAAGATTCGACCTTCCTGCACGCCGACGTCGACGATCCCGATGGCGAGTCCGGGGAGGCCGCCGGACTTTCCGAAGATCCGACTCACCGTCGTCGGATCGACCGGGCCACCACAGCGTGCGACGAGCAGCCTCTCCATCTCGTCGAGCTGCAGTGGCTGTAGCCCGATCTGATAGGCACGCGCGAGGTGCGGGTTACGCGCGCCCTGAAGGATCTCTTTGGCTCGCGTATGGCTCGTCACGACCGGAAACGGACGGCGGTGTTGCGCGGCGCGGATGACTCCCCACGAGACGTCGTCCAGACGATCCGCGTCGTCGATTATCACGGCGAAACTTCCATCTGCGGCTTCGTCGACCAGCCTCTGCATGAAGGCGGCGACGGCGACGCTGCGCGACGTCAGGACGGGATCAGGAAAAGCACCCGCGAGTCCGGCGAGGTGGACGTGTGTCAGACCCGCGATGCCCGTCACTCGGACGATGCGATAGTCGATGCTCTTCAGCTCGGAACCCAGCCGCTGCAAGAAGACGGTGCGTCCGCTGCCGGGTCGCCCATAGATTGCGACATCCACTCCGGCGCGGACGTACGCGAACGAATCATTGAGCGCGTTCTCGTTCCCGATCATGCTTCCCTCCGCGTTCGGACTCGCATCGAGCTGTCACGTTCGGCACGCGCGCGAAGGGCGCCGGGCACTCTGTCCATCACGGCGCGACCGTAGGCGCCTCGAACACGAACGTCGTTGCTGCAGCCTCGGGTTCGATCGAGAGAGACCACACGCCCAGAACAAGCCACCCCGCCACCACCAGCAGCACCAGACCCACGAAGGCGATGAACCGCGGCAACGGTGAACGGTGAATTGGCTTGTCAGCCGCGGGGCTCTTGCGAAACAGTGACTGGGTCATGGGTCAACCTTCTCGGTGAAACTGGTCCCACCAGAGTCAGAACACCGGATGCAGTAGTGACGACCGCTCGTGAAGTACTGATGACTTCTCCGCTAAGTAGTGCAGCGGATGCTCCTCAGTACAGAACCGACGGACGAGGTGGTGGATGACAAGTTGACCTGCTTTCAACGAGTCGGGTCCAGGGTCGCCGTCACGACGAGATTCTGCGTCGACGGCGATCCGTCCGCGTGCTGGAGACATGTGATGACGACGAGCCGGTCCGGCGTATCCGCCCATATTTCCTGCACGTCCGGCAGTTCGGACTTGCTGATGAGGTGCGATTCGTCAACGGTGTAGCGCGTGCCGTCGACGTCGATCGCATCGCCGGAACTGAGCTTGCTCTGCTGGTTCTCGACGTCTGTGATGTAGTTGCCGGGCCCGACAGCGCCTCCGCGGAGAGCGTGCATCACCACGTAGACCGTGCCGGTCGCCGCGTCTGCTGTGGACACGCCGCGGTTGCGGACCCAATAGGCGGAGGTGAAGCCGGGAGGAACGATCACACCGTCGGCCTCATTCATCGAGCCGAGCGGCACGTCCAGGCCGACGGACTCCACGATCAGGCGACCACCGTCATCGGGGGTGGCGGCAACGACCTCAGCGGGAGGCGGCGTGGGCCCGGACTCGAGTTGAACGGTGTTGCCTCGCAGGTCTTCAGCGGTGATGACCGGCGTCTGATTCGACGGCAAGAACGCCATGGTCGCGGCCCCCGCTGCGACGAGGAAAGCGATCATGGCGAACACGAACGCGCCGCGCGATGCGCGACGGCCGGTCCCCCGCGCGGATTCAGACGTTGCTGGCATCGATCGTTCTGCTTCCGCCGGATCGGCGCGGACTGGTTCTGGTCTCGGCAGTCTGCGGTTCGAGCGGGCCCGCTTCTCCGGGCGCAGGGTCGCCATCGACGGTTGCGACGGCGTCTGGTGCGACCTCCGCTTTCGTTCCATCGACGACGCGCTCCGGCGTCTCGGACTGACTGCGGAACAGCACGGCTCGACCCACGACTCCGATGCCGACGCCGACGGCTGCTGTCAGGAGGGACACGTTGAGGATGGGCAGGTTCCATTGGTGGATGGTCGATGTCACCACAAACCCTGCGCCTGCGCTGAGGATGACGAAGAACCGGATGAAATCCGCCACCACGACGTTCCTGACGGTGGTGCGCGCGCGACCTGCTGCGACGCCGAAGAGCTCGAAGATCCCCATCACTAGGAGAAGGGCTGAGCAGTAGGACACGACCCATCCGAGGAAGTAGGCGTTCTGAATCTGCCACAGCAGCGCGACCGCTGCCGTGAGCACCACATCCCCGACCAGGACGCACTCGATCACTGCGGGCCGGCCGCGGCTGAGCCCGAGCACGGCATAGCGCACGATCACCAGGAACGCGGAAGCCAAGACCACGATGACATAGGACATCGTCGGAGCGTCCGCCACGGACGTCACGCCCGACTCCCAGAGGAGACGCGCGCCTCCGAACGCGATGATGACGTCACACGCCAGAGCTCCGATCACACTGACGATCACCCGCACGACAACGCCTTTCTCTTCACTCCGTGCATCCGCACTCCTTCCTCGGGTTGCGCTCACTGCTCGACCGCCACCGATCCAGCCACCACGACATGAGCCTCGGCATTCCGTCGTGTTTTCGACCAGCCGTTCTTGCCGCGCGCCACACGGACGAACGCCCGTGCGATGCAGATGTAGATGTTGTAGACGTAAAGCCACACCTCGAGACCCCAGAAGAGTGCCCGAGCCCACGAGGCCTCAGGCTCGCACTTGAGCTTGTAGACGATGCCCCAGATAGCGAACGGTGTGACCGAGAAGATGATGTTGAGGGCCAGAAGGCCCCAGACCTGTCCGATATTCGACTCGATGACGTCCGGGTGCTGAATACCGAATGCGATTGCGGTGCCCGTAAGGATCAGGAGAGCGATTCCGCCCAGTATCTGCAGGAACGGCAGCAGGAGGTAATACGCCGATTCGATGACGCCGCCGGTGTCGACGTTGCTCGAGTTGAAGATGTCCTTGAGGTACTTCACGCACTGGATGTTCCCCTGGGCCCAACGCGTGCGCTGGGTGAGCAACCGCCGAAGGCTGGGGAGCGCCTCCTGTGAGACATGAGTGTCGTACACGTGGCGCACCTCGTAGCCGGCGAGCATGACGTGAACGCCGAGTTCGTAATCTTCGAGGAGTGCACCGTGCCACGGCCGCCCGTAGCCCCGGCCGATCGCATCCAGCACGTCGAGTCGTGTGAACTGGCCGTTACCGCCGAGGCCCACCGTGCCCGTCCGCGCCCGCAGCGCCTGCATTCCCGAAATCACCGTACGGAATTCCAGGTCCTGCATGCGAATGAGATTGCGGGCGAAGGCGTTCGCAAGGCGACCCTGGTCGGGAAGCGGACGAGGGTCGTCGCGATTCTTCATCCACACCGCTATCTGAGCGGCACCGGTCTTGGACTCTCCGAAGATCTCCGGAGAGGAGACGACCTCGAGCGCGTTGGGGGCGAGTTCTCCGTCGGCATCGACCACCGCGACGATCACGCGCGAATGGTCCGCGTCCGCTGGGAGCCACTCCTGAAGTGCGTCGTATGCCGAGTTCAGCGCATCTCCTTTACCCGTCCGGGCATTCGGACGGACCCGCCGTACGAGGTGGACGTGGTCGTCGACCAGGGCGTGCGATTCGGTGATCGCCGCAGTCTCGTCGTCACTGTCGTCGTCGATCACCCACACGTGCGCCATGGGGAAATCGTTGCGCGCACGGGCGATCGTCTGATCGATGACCACCGCCTCGTCACGGCAGGGAATGAAGATGTGCCACTCGAACTCGTGCGGGTTTCCCTCTGCGACGGGCCGATGACGCAGGAATGGCACCAGGATGCTGACGACGTATGCGACGAACGTCACACCGAGAAGAAGCGTGAAAGCGCTGAGAATAGCGATCATTTCGATGTCCGTCCCTCAGGCTGCGCGACGAGCGACGCGGGCATCTGCCGCACTGCGGACAGCAGCGGAGGGAGACGCGCCGTCGGCGAGTGCGAAGGCGACCTGAGCGATGCGGCTGCTGGCGTGGCCGTCTCCGAACGGGCTCGGCGCATGGTGCACCGTCTCGCGAAGACGTTCGTCGGCGAGCATCGCGTTCGCCTCGTGTGCGAGGTCGAGGTGCGGCGGCACCAGACGAGCGAATCCGGCCTCGACGGCTTCAGGGCGCTCGGTGCTGCGGCGGACGACGGCCAACGGCACGCGGATGATCGTGCATTCCTCCTGGACGCCTCCGGAATCGGAGATCAGCAGCGAGGCGTTCCTGGCGAGCGCGAGGAACTCAGCCGAAGCAGGGGCGCCGCGAACGATCAGCCCCCAGAGCAGGTCGGTCAACCCGAACCGCTCGATCGCATTGCGGGTGCGAGGGTGCGCCAGGAAGAGCACCGGAGCGTCGACGTGCCGGAGCCCTTCGAGGATGCGTCGGAGGGCCGGCTCGGTGTCGGTGTTCTCGGGACGGTGGATCGTCGCCAGGACGTAACGGTCGGGGAGGATTCCGTCGGGGAACCAACTTGCGATGTCTTCCGAGCCGCGTTCGACAGCGGCAAGTGTCGCCTCGACGACGGTGTTCCCGGTGTGGAACACCGCCTCGGGCGTCACCCCTTGATCGAGAAGGGCGTCGGCGTTGAGTTCGGTGGGAGCACAATGCACGTCGGCGAGTGCGCTCGTCACGAGACGGTTGATCTCTTCCGGCATCCCCCGGTCGTTCGACCGGAGCCCGGCTTCCACATGGATGACGGGGATGTCGAGGTAGTTCGCCGCCTGGGCGCCCGCCGAGACAGTATTGGTGTCTCCCTGGACGATGACCGCTGCGGGTCGGCGTTCTACGAAGATCTCGGTCAGCGCCGACAGCATTCGCGCGATCTGCTTGCCGCGACCGCTACCGCCGACGCCGGTGAGCCGGACGTCGGGTTCGTCGAGGCCGAGCTCAGCGAAATGCTGCCCGGCGAGTTCCCCGTCATAGTGCTGGCCGGTGTGGATGACCCACGCCCTGTCGCCGAGCTCTTTGATGACGGGAGCGAGTTTGATGATTTCAGGTCTTGTACCGAGCACCACCGCGATGTCTTGCCCACGATCGTTCATTGCGTTGCCCTTCGGAATTGGTTCGGGTAGAGAGTGTGATTCGGGTTCGGAACGTGATTCGGGTGAGGAGATGGCCCGTCCCGTGGCCGGTCGTGATGAGTCAGCGCCGCTTTCGGCGGACGCCCATGATGAGCAGCGCCGCCAACAGAGCACCGACGAAACCGAGGATGCCGATGAGGGAGCCCACGAGGACGTGGCTCAGTTCGTAGCCGGGATCCATGCCCCAGACGTTGGTGGCCACCGCGATCACGCCGAGGCGGATCTGGTTGACCAGGAAGAGCCCTGCGATCGTGACGAGCGCGGCGAGGATGACCCGGGGCAACGGCGTGCGGCCGTGCAGCGCGAAGAAGCTGAGGATCACGAGGATCGGGATGATGAGCAGGAGCACAGAGCACTCGGGACTCACTCGCAACAGCACCGCGCCGGTGTCGCCGATCGGGACCAGATAGTGGGGACCGGACGAGGTCACCGGGCCCAAGAAGAGGTTGAGCCACGACGCGGCCGCAGCGGCTTCGAGCGTGCGGAACGCGGCCTCTGTCCAGAGCATCCCTGCGCTGACAAGCAGCAGCAGCGCGAAGACACCGATGCGGACTGGTGTCTTCCGGACCCCGCCCTCCCGCCTGCCTCGGCGGGTCGCCGTGATAGCGGTCACAGCGAGCTGCCCGCTTCGGCCTCGCGTCGCGCGAGCATCCGAGTCCGATAGAGCATGAGCGTGCCCAGACCGACGGCGATCGTTGCGACGATCAGCGCGAGGCTCGAGTTGACGCCCGAAGCGACGAGCGCGCCGCCGGTCGATACCAGGGCGCCGGGTGTTGAACCACCACCAGGTGCGTACATAGTTCCCCTCCAGTCGGCGCGGCATCGTTCGGATTTCACGGTGCTCCGCGCCTTAAATGAATTGACGTGTTTGTGCTGTCCATCCTTTTTGAGAGCCGTAGCCCCGCTCGGCCGAACGGCAGTATTTGAGTGGCCAGAATCTGCGGTGCAGTAGTTTCGCCGGGCGCCTTGAGTAGTGGACGAGACGTAGGATGCGGCGAACGCCATCAGCGCACTCCGTCGTCCTGAACCACGACCATCAGGTCGGCGCGGCGGGTTCCGCCTGTCTTGCGCAACGCGCGGTGCACGTGGTTCTCCACGGTCCGCGGGCTGAGCGTCAGGCGTTGCGCGATCTGCTGATTCGAGAGCCCCTGGGCGATGAGACGTGCAACCTCCACCTCGCGATCGCTCAGCCGAGGGCGCACCTGGCGGAACTCGAATAGGTCGTGAGCGTCGGCGCCCGCGGGTTCGTCGCCGATCAGGTGCAGGCGAGGCACGGCGATATCGCGCACGTCGGCATCCTGCTCCCGGAGCATCTCCACGGAGTCCGCCTGCGCCTGCAGGAGCGGAGAATCGATGAGATCCACGCGCGAGCGAAGAGCGTCCAGCCAGTCGCGCCGGGGGTTCAGGCCGACGGCTGCGATCTGACTCAGCAGGGCGGACAGGCGCCCACCGCGGGACCAGAGGTCGGCGGCATCGTCCCAGAGCAGGGCGGCCGCCGCCGCCGAGTCATCGTCGGCGAGCACCAACTCTTGAACCTCCGGCCACCGGGTGAACGGCAGCAGAGTGTCTCGCGTGGGCAGCTTCTTCATCGCGCCGACGAACGTCGTTGCCGTCTCCGTCTTGCCTCTCCGCATGGCGACCACGGCTCCGATGGCGAGCATGCCCGAGTGCACGCGTTGCGGGAAGTGCGGCGGCTCACCGAGGGCGAGCACCATGTCGACGAGCGGCTCGACCTCGCGGTAGCGCCCCGAGAGGAAGAGGCTCAAGGCAGTGAGATACGAGTGTGCACGCAGGGCGCGAACATCGAGTTCATCGCGCGCCTCAGCGAACGAGATGTCCGCGAGCTGAAGCGCGCCGTCGAGATCGCCTTCGAAGACGAGGAGAAGACCTTCGATCAGGTGTCGCGGATGCGTAGCCTCTCCGGCTAGGTCGCTCGACCGTCGTTCCAGGACGCGTCGTGCTTCTTCGACGCGACCGAGCGTCAGAAGTTGAATGGCACGACACTCAGCGACGGCGAGGAACACGACGGGCGGCATGTCGGCGCGGAGTTCGAGGAGCTCCTCGAAATCCTCGGGCACCTGGCGCAGATGAGCCAACAGGTCGACCCGTGCGACATCGAGCAGGCCGCTGTACGGACCATACGACTCCGGATCCTCGGCCAAGAGCTCCAGCGCTCCGTCGAGATCGTGGCCGTGGTACGCACGCCACCAGGCTTCGAAGACCTTGAACCGCGCGCGACTCGCTCGATCGCCGCTGTCCGCATCGGTCCGCGCGAGAACGTCTCGAATCTCGTCCGGATGGGCGTGCTGTTCGTTCAGCAGTCGCAGGTACTTCGCGCCGGTCTTGCAATCGAGCCCCCGTTCCCATTGCGCGCGCGCGATCTTCAGATCCGACCGCGATTTCTCAGACAGCATCCGCACGAAGAAGGCATCGGGCTCACGCAGATTCGGGACCTTCTCGTCGACGTCAGGCTGAAGGTGCCCGAGGAGATTCTCGAGCTTGCCCAGCTGGTCGGTCATGCGAGAGCGACGGGATGCGCTGCGCTCGTGCCCGAGGTACTCCGCCACCAGCGGCGGGATGATGTTGAGGAATGTGCGCGATCCCGACCGGTGGAACCGCACGAGCGCGCGGTCCTCCAGGCTTTCCACGGCGGCCCAGTCCAGCGCTTCCCGCGCGGTGTCGACATCCAGAGCTCCGACAAGCGCGAGAGCCTCGAGGGTGTCGAGCTCCGCCAACGACACGTCGCTCAGGTACGACTCGACGATGCGCGCCAGTTCCGGAACCCACAGTCCTTCGACCACGGTCCACACCTCGTCGACGAATCTGAGCGCGCCCTGCGATCGGGCCGCGACGACGATGCTCACCGCGAGGCCCACGATGCCCGCGGACTTCCCGAAGACCCGTGACACCAGAGATGCCTCGACAGGGCCTCCGAGCACCTCGACCAAGACCTCCTCCAGCTCGTCGATACGCAGGGGCACGAGGTCGATCGCGAACATTCGCGGCGATGTGGTCGCCTCCCGTCCGGTCGGGGTGAGGCGTCGGTCACGGCGGCGGAGCGAGGTGCGGGCGATCGGGATGCGGGCGATCTCCTGCGCGGCGGTGATGACGCCCCACGTCGTCTCGTCGAGGGCGTTCCAGTCATCGACGAGCACGACCGTGCGTCGGGTCTTCGCGAGCTCCACCAGCGCCATCACTGCAGCCCGTACGCCCGACCCGGCTCTCGGGTTCGACACGAGTCCGGCGATGTCGAGCGCCGCAAGAGGCGTACCCTGCAGCGACGACACGCCCGCGACGGTGACCACCGCCCAGCCGTCGTCCTCGAGCTCCTCGCGAAGCTTGGCGAGGAAGTGGCTGCGGCCGGAGAAACGCCGTCCGTAGATGTCGACGCTTTCGCCGCTCTTCACGAGCCCGAGAGCTCGCTGCAGCGTCTGTGCGCGGCTGGAATCAATTCTGTCTCGGCCGTTGAAGACCATGTCTCGCTCCTCCGATGATGAGGCATGCTCGGGCGATGCCTCGTGAACGTGAAAGTGGCCTGCGGTGCGCGGTCGTCACTGGGGAAGGACGGGTGGGAGCGCGCCGCAGGCCGACGCCGGTTGGGGTGACTGACGTGGTGCTTCGGGCAAAAAGCCGGAAGCGTCTGGGTGCGACTATCTTCTAGAGCGCGCTATCCGTCCGACATACGTAGGTATACGTACGTCGTGGACGGGTATCAGCGGGTGCCGCGGGTGCCGCGCTGCCGATATGCGGTCGCAGACCGCTGGACTCGAACGAACGGTGAAAATCCATGGTTCCCCCAAGATTTCGGTATTCCGGTTCTCGAGGTACTAATGTCCCATCGGCAGCGTCGGCGCGCGCTACGTAGGTCTACGTACAATCCGTCTTTCGTCTACGTACACGTCGACGAAAGTTCAGTGCCGGATCAACGGCACATTCAGGCGCCGATAGCGCCGTGCCTATCCGCCAGATCGGCCGTGAGCGCGTGCCGATTCGGAAGCCCGAGCTTTCGCAGGATGCGACTGACGTGCACGCCGACCGTTCGCGGCGAGCATTTCAACGCCTGGCCGATCTCCCGGTCGGTACGCCCTGCGGCCACCAAGGCTGCCACTTCGCGCTCCCGTTTCGTGAGAGCGGTCGATCCTTGCTCGCTGCGTCGGAAATCGAACCGTGCCAGGCGGGCGACGGCTCGGCGCGTGGTCTCCGGGAGCTCCGCAGCAGCATCCCGGATCAAGCGCATCGCGAGCACCTTGCTGTCCTGGATCAGACCGGCCCCCTGAAGCCGCTGGAAGACGGTGATGAGGCGACGGAGGTCGCGCTTCTCCATCGCCGAAGCCATCTCGGCGAACAAACCGGGCACACCGTCCGTCGGCTCATCCGCAACGTTGAGCTCAGCGAGTCCGCGCAGCAACGCTGATCGCCGGCCTTCGCCCAGCTCGTGCGCGAGTCGGTAGGTCGCCAGCATCCCGAGCAGCGGGAACCGCAGACGGCGAGCCGCGTCAGCGGCAGCGCGGTAGGCGATCACGCCGTCGTCGTGGCGGGACGGATTCAGCTGAGTGGCCGCGATACCACGGATGTGGAGTGCGGCTGCCGCGGTGATCGATGAGTTCGTCGTCCGCCCGAGCGCGCGCTCGTACTCCGCGTGCGCACGGGAGGTTTCGCCGAGCATGGAGCTCGCGATCGAAGCGATCGCCCAGGCGAGCGAGTCCAGACCGGCGCCACGATCTCCCTCCTCCTCGATCAACCGGGAGATGTCCAGCCAGGCATCGGCGATGTTGCCGGCGTAGACGTCGTGCCCCGCCGCGAGCAGGGTCGTCAGCCCATCGGTCGCACCCGCCTCCCGCGTCGCCATCAGAGCGTCCATCGCCCCCGGGAGATCGGGCGCCAGCAGCCGTGTCGTGAAACGCAGGAACCGGTCGACGTCGCGGTCGACAGCGAATTCGAAGCTCGAAGGCGGGGAGATCAACATCGATCCTGCCGCCACCGGGCGTCCTCTCAGCAAGGCCCGAGCAGCGGCGGCCGCATTCACCCGGCGCGAGTTCTCCCCCGAGCCGAGCGGTATCGCGCCCTCGCCGCTCCCGCGATCTCCTGGAACGAGCAGGTCGTACCACGCGCTGACCGCGCCTCTCGTGGTGGTCGCGAGATCGTCACGGGAGAGGAAATCGCCGACGGCGGCTGCGCAGCTCCCGTCCACCCCTTCGCGCAGGGTTCCCAGGACGACGGCCAACCAGGCCGCGCCCGTCGCTGCGCGTTCGTCGGCGGCGATCGCCTTCGCCACTGCGACGGCTTCGTCAAAGCGGCCCGTGGCGACGTAGGCCAGAGCCAGGTCCGCCAGCGCGCGCGGGTCGTCGATCTCTGTTCCGGCGTGCAGCTCTGTGGCTTCCTCGTGCCTGCCGAGATAGACGAACCATCGGATCGCCGGAGCCCGGTAGCTGAGCGGTAGCGGAACACCCGTGGTGCGACACCAGTCCGCGAGCGCTCCTGCCGTGAGCGGCGCTATCTCGCCGGCCTCCAGAGCCTCGACGATCGCTGAGAGCGTTGCGTGGCGGGCGACACCGCCGAGCCGGGACGCGACGTCTTTCACGATCGCCGGGGAGGGAAGCCGGACGAGACCGTCGATCACGGCAGTCAGACCGGCCGCTTCCAGATCGGCACACGCCTCCACGAGATCCAGCCGTGTGAGCTGCGCGACGGTGAGTCCTCCGGCGAGCGCGAGCGCCGTCGCGGCGGGATTTCCATGCAGGCTGGGTTCGATCGACCAATCCGGGACCGCCTCCACCTGATCTGGCCGGGGAACGAGGACTCGGACGGCTCCATGCTCGCGTCGGATGCCGTCGTGAAGCTTCGACAGCTCGATGAGCCACAGCACCGAGCGGAAGTTGCCGCGCGAGCGGATCTCCATCGTCGCCACCGCGGTCGCCGTAGGGCGCGCACCACAGGCTCGCTCCATGACGTCCGCGATGGCGGCTTTGTCGAGCGGCTCGAGCACGATCCGCGGTATACGAGCCGTGAGATCGGTGGACTGCAGCGCCGCGATCGATCGATCCATCTCGGCGATCAGCCGTACGTCGTCGCGGATCCGCACGAGCGCCATCAATGCCCGGAGGCTCAGCGCGTCGACGTACTCCGCGTTCTCCAGCACGAGGGTGAGCGGGGGTACTGTGCCGGCGATCGTTCGCGCGAGCCCCTCGGGTGCGACCGCCGGGTCCGCCGAATCGACGAGCCCCAGAGCGAGCAGAACCGTGTAGGGGTCTCGCTCGTCAGCGAAGGACCGTGAGCGCCGCACCTCCGCCGTCCTGCCCCGGCGACGGACGATCTCATCGACCACGTCGCTGCGTCCCGAGCCGTGGTCGCCCACGACGATGAGAGAGCGCTGGTGCGCCCAATCGCGCGCTACCCTCGTCAGCTCGACGCCCGTCAGCGGCGTGAGCGGTGCCGTGGATTCCGGAATCCCCATGGGTCCTCCCCCGCACTGGGTCGCGGTTCGCAACATCCTACGTGGGCACCCGAACGGCCGCCCACGTTCGCCGCACGCGGCGAGTGATCACCGGGTCGGCTCTCCGACCTCGTCAGAACGATCCCTGCGCGAGCCAGACATAGCCGAAGGGCTCGAGTTCGACGCCCGCGTGAGCCAGGCCGGTGAGCAGGTCCGTCCCGCGGAGCGACTCCAAGCGCACCGTCTGATCGCTGACATTCACGGCCGCGACCACCTCATCCGCCGTGGCGGCGGATCGGCGGATGACGATGACGCGAGGATCGAGCTGCTCTATCCGCTGCGACGCGAACGGCGAGAATCCGGGCGTAGTCCGCCGTACGGCGAGCATCGCCCGTATTCCTTCGAGCATCCCGCGCCGACGACGCGACACGTGGAGTTCTTCGCGCAGGCGGTCGGCGTCGAGGACCTCGCGGTTGATCCGCCGGGGGATATCGCTCTCCTCCAGCCCCTGTCGGTCTTGCTCGGATCCCAGGAGCGAATGGTGGTAGATCGCCGGAACGCCGACGAGTGAGAGCAGGATCGCATGCGCCGCGAGGCCGCGGCGCACCGCCGAGACGTCGGAATCGGAATCAGCGGGATCGACGAGCGCGTCGAGGAAGTTGGTGTTGAGCTCGTAGACGCCTTCGCTGCCGTCGGGGCGTCGGGCCATCGACACCCTGCCGCCGCGCGCAAGCGTTCTCTCGACGAGGAGGTCTCGGTCGGCATCCGTCAGCAGCCCTTCGGTGGGGCGCAGGCCGATGCCGTCGTGGCTGGCCAGGAAGTTGAACCAGGTGGCTGTGTCGCTGACCGGCCCCACACCGCTCGCCCATTCCGACAATGCGGTCGCTCTGCCCGTGACGAAGGCGTGCAGCACCAGGGGCGGCAGGGCGAACTGGTAGACCATGTGTGCTTCGTCGCTGCCGTCGCCGAAGTACGTGATGTTGTCAGCGTGCGGGACGTTCGTCTCGGTGAGCAGCAGCGTCCCCGGGGACAGCTCGTCGACGAGGATCCGCCAGATCCGGATGATCGCGTGCGTCTGCGGCAGGTGGATGCAGGTGGTTCCGGACTCTTTCCACAGGTACCCGATCGCGTCCAGACGCACCGTCGTCGCGCCGTGCCCGAGATACCCGAGCAGGATGTCGGTCAGGTCGAGAAGCACCGCAGGAGTGCTGGGGTCGACGTCGACCTGGTCGGGCCCGAAGGTCGTCCAGGCCCTGGCGGTCGTGCCGTCGGGGCGACCGTACTCGTGCACCAGGGGGCTGACCCGGGGGCGCACGACCCGGGAGACGTCGAAGTCGGGGCCCGGATCGAGGAAGTATCCGTCGTAGCGCCCATCGCGGGCGAGCCAGGCGCGGAACCACGGCGATGAACTCGAGATGTGGTTCGCGACGAAGTCCAACGCCAGCGCGTACTCGCCGCGGAGGTCCGAGATGTCGTCCCAGGTGCCCAACGAGGGGTTCACCTGACGATGGTCGACCACTCCGAACCCGTCGTCGGACGTCCACGGATAGATGGGCAGCAGATGCACGTCGCTGATGACATCGCCGATGTGCTCGCGCAGCACCCCGGCCAGCGTGTGCAACGGCGTCTCGCCCTGCCTGCGGAACGAGTCTCCGTAGGTGATGAGGTAGGCAGTGCTCTCATCCGGGCCGACATGGCCGGCGTTCCCGCGGGCCGGAGACAGGCGTGCCCGCCACCTCTCGGCGAGATCGACGAGGTCGGTGAGCACCTCGTCCACGGCATCCGGGTAGAGCTGCTGCACCAGCGGCGCGAGGCGATCCCTCATGGTGTTCTGCTCGTTCATACCGGTGTCTCCTTCAGAAGTTCGCGAACGAGATGAATCCCTCGCGCGTCCAATCCGCCGATGCGGTCCGAGAAACCGCGGATGCCGGGGGCGGCCTGCACGACCTCCGCCCATTCCTCACGAAGCGCGAACTGGGGGCGGGCGACGAGGCAGTCGGGGTCGTTCGTCCAGAACCGGTCGTGCTGCCACGACCTCGCCTCGAGCGACATCCGTCCTCGCAGGCCCTGCGAGCCGTCTTCGCCGCCCTCGTGAAACGTGTCGCCGGACACGCGCATCGCATCGACCAGCCCGACACTGGGGAGGATCGGCGCACCGCAGCCGAGGAGGAACGCCTCGTCGCCGAGCACGTCGCGGATGAGGGCCAGGCCCGAGCGGTAGGCGGAGATCGGTGTGGCGTCGGCGTCCCAGCGCGTGCCCGGCAGCGCTCCCGAGTACAGGAAGTCGAGTTTGACGTAGTCGATGCCGAGCTCGCGGATGTCGGTGAAGACGCGAGCGAGATAGTCGCGGACGCCAGGGTGGGTGAGATCGAGGCCGCGCAGATCGTCGCCCCAGTTACGGCCGGCGTCACCGAGGACCCACTCCGGATGCTCCGTGGCGACGGTCGAGGTCGCGGCCACCGAGAAGGGGGCCGCCCAGATGCCTGCCCGGCGGCCCGTCGCTCTGATCGCCTCGACGGCGTCGGGAAGCGACCCGAATCGCGGGTTCGGCGCGGTCCACTCGCCGGTGCCGAGGCTCCAACCGTCATCGATCTGCACCACATCGACATCCAGGCCGGTCTCGTCGATCGCCGTCAGGTTCTCGATGACATCCGAGGCACCAACCTCTTCGAAGTACTGGTACCAGGTGCACCACACCCGCGGCGAGCGCGGCTGGAGCCGTGCGCCGGATGCTGCGCCGAAGCGGTCTCCGAAGGAGGCGAGAGCCGTGGCGCGCGCATCCGCCCCGTCCGCTTCCTGCGTCCACGACGCGAGACCGTCACCGGTCCCCTCAGTCTCGACGACGATCCTGTCGCCCTGCCAGGAGGCGCGAAGAGTGGGCACCTCGCGGCTCGCATCGAGAGTGCCGAAGACTCGAGCCGCGCTGCCCTCTCCGGGGTCGACGACCAGCAGACCCTCGCCCTGCACCGCACCCTCTGCGACATCGGTGCCAGGACGGAACCTCATCGCGTGTTGCCAGGGTTCCTCCGGACGGTGCACCGCGTCGCCCCGGGCATACCAGGTCGTCGGGCTCCAGCTCTGCCATCCCTCCGCATACACCCGAGCGTCGGGGCCGACGGGGATCTCATCCAGGACGGTCACGCTTCTCCACTCCGCACGGGGGCAGTGGGTTCCCCGGCTGTCGTCAGTTCGAGGTCGATCGGGTGCACGGGGGTTCCTCCCTGCTCGGCGGATTCCACGGCCGCGAGAGTCATGCGCACCGTCGCCACAACATGGGCGGCCGAGTTCTCCGGCTCTCGCTGTCCATCGATCGCGGTCTGCAGTTCCCCCATCGCGCCCGCGAACCCGTCGGTGAACCACTCGCCGGTGAGGGGAAAGCCGACGCTGTCACCGTCGCGCTCGAGCGTCAGATGATCGGAGCCGACGAGGAGACTTCCGCGCAGTGTTCCCTCGGTCCCGTGGATCCAGAACGGACAGCCCATGCTCCGCGCACGGGCATCGCCGACGATGCGGATCGCCGCACTCGCCCCCGTCGACGTATCGATGCGGAGGTCCGCGCCCCACGGGTTGCGGGCCCCGTCCGGCTGACCGGGGACACGATGATCGGATGCCGTGACGGCCATGACTCTCCCGCCCTCGAGCCAGCAGCGGGTGATGTCGATCCAGTGCACCAGGTAGTCGCTGAGCAGCATGTGCGGCACATCGTCGAACGGCGTCCCCACCAGCGGCGGCAGGGGCTTGTCGTGCAGGTGGGTCACGCCGACGACTTCGCCGATGCGCCCTTCGCGGATCAGCAGCGTGGCGAGGCGCCAGGCCGGTGCCCACCGCGCGTTCTGGTTCACGGCGACCCGCACACCTCTCGCCCGCGCCTCATCCAGCACTGCAGCGAGCCGCGGCAACTCGGACGGGTCGTTCACCAGCGGCTTCTGTGCGAGAACGTGTTTGCCGGCAGCGACCGCGGCGGCGATGAGTTCGATACGGCCCGCGGGCCCCGTCGCAAGGTCGACGATCTCGACACGGGGGTCGGCGAGCATCGCATCGAGCGACTCGTGCACCGTCTCGATCCCGAAATCGGCGGCGAGCGCCTTCGCGTCCTCCACAGTGCGAGAGGTCACCGCGACGACGGGTACATCCCAGCCCCGGTATGCGGGCAGGTGGGCTGTTCGTGCGATCGCACCGGCGCCGACGATTCCCACACCGCGACGCCGTTCGGGAAAGTTCGGGCGGGAGGAGAGAACCGCTGTCACGGCATCCGCTCCGGAGCCGCCTCGAACCGCAGCACAGCCTGCAGGATCTCGGGGTCACCGGCATCCAGCCGCTCGAAGACCCCGGCGACATCGGCGACGGGGACGACGTCCGAGATGAGCGCCGCCGCATCCACGTCGCCCGCGAAGATCAGCCGCATGACGGTGCGCACGAGCCGCGCCTGGTCCCAGCGCCCCCCGAGTGAGACCGGAACGCCGGAGATCTGGCTGGCCACGATGCGCACCCGGTTGTGGTGGAACTCCTCGCCGAGACGGAGGTTCGTCGCACCCCCCTGATAGAAGCCGGATGCCGCCACGAGCCCCTCGGGCACGACGGCGCGGATCGCCTCATGCAGGGCACGATCGGTGCCCGACAGTTCGATCGCACTGTCGGCTCCTCCGCCGGTGAGCTCTCGGATCATCTCGCCCGCGCCGCCCTGCCGGAGCGCATCGACCGCGTGCGCCGCCCCGAATGTCGTCGCCATCGCCAGGCGGGTCGCCAGTGTGTCGACGGCGATGACGCTGCCGCCGGAGAGGGTGGCGAGGCGAGTCGCGAGGAGCCCGATGACACCCTGACCGAAGACGGCGACCTGCTCGCCGAGTCGCACGTCGGCCGCGAGGACGGCGTTGAGCCCGATGGCTCCGACGCGCGCGAACGTCCCGAGGACGGGATCGACGCCGTCCGGGACGCGACGTCCGGCGACCTGTACCGCCGCCACGACCGCATCGCTGCGATGCCCCCAGATGCCGTGCACGACGTCGCCGACGTGCACGCTCGTGACGTCGTCCGCGACCTCGACGACCTGCCCGACCTCCGAGTACCCCCACCCGCTCACCGGATATCCGAAGCTCGGCTCCCCGGGAACGAACATCCGTCGCTCCGTGTCCCAGGTCGACGTCAGGTACGGGTTGGTGCCGCGATAGGCGGTGAGTTCGGTGCCGGCGGAGATCCCCGAGTACCAGGTCGCGATGCGGACGCTTCCCGGAGTCAGCGGCTGCGCTTCGATCTCGACCAGCTCGACCTCTCGGACGGCGGAGAACTGCACGACTTGGGGCACGGGCGTGCCTTCCTTCCGAAGGGTCAGCCCTTCTCCGCACCGGCAGTGAGGCCTCCGACGAGGAGGCGCTCCGATGCGAAGAAGAGCAGGATGATGGGGAGAGTGAGGATGACGGACCCGGCCATGAGCACCGTGGTGGGGACCTCGATGCTCCCCGACAGCTGCGACAGGCCGAGCGAAACCGTCCAGGCGTCACGCTTCTCGACGAGGAACAGCAGCGCGAACAGGAACTCGTTCCAGGCGATCATGAAGATGAACAGACCGTTGGAGACGATGGCGGGCATCGCCAGCGGGATGCTGACCTTGCGCATGATCTGGAAGCGACTGCATCCGTCGAGGGCCGCCGCTTCTTCCAGCGAGACCGGGATCGTCGCGAAGTAGTTGCGGAGCGTGTAGATCGACACCGCCGCGACTTGCGAGACGTAGACCAGGAGCAGCCCGAACAGCGACCCTCGCAGCCCGATCTGTGTGAAGAACACGAACAGCGGCACCGCGAGCAGGATCGCCGGGAAGAAGTACACCACCAGGAAGAGACCCGAGACCTGTCGGCGACCGAAGAACGCCAGCCGGCTCACGGCGTAGGAACCGGGGATCGAAACCAGGAGGGTCAACGCGACCGTCGCGAGGGCGACCAGCAACGAATTGCGCATGAAGACGATGAAGCCCTGCCCGCCGGCATCCACCGGGGCGAGGACCTGGAGGTACGTCGAGAGGTCCAGCTCCTCGATCGAGATCCACAGCGCCCCGGGATTCTGCAGCAGCGAGTCCAACGAGCGGAAGCTCATCAACACCATGTAGTAGAACGGCACCACGGCGGCGAGCACCAGCAGCACGATCACCACCGGGCGGAGGATTCTCAAGACGCCGTTCTCGATGCGGTCACGGTCGAGGCCCCGACGCGAGGTGCGGTCCGTCGCGCGGGCGGAGGTAGTCGTCTGGACGCTCATGCCTGCTCCTCCTGCTTGCCGAAGAACTTCAGGTAGATGCCGACGAGGACCGCCAGGATCGCGGCGAGCACGAGGGCCTGAGCTGCGGCCGCGCCGATGTCGCCCCGCGCGGTGAGGAGGTCGAACACCCGAACCGAGACGACCTCCGTGCCGGCACCACCGCCGGTGAGCAGGTAGATGTCGTCGAAGTTGTTGAAGGTCCAGATGAAGCGCAGCACGCACAGCACCGCGATCGTCGGCAGGAGCTGCGGCAGCAGGATGTGACGGAAGCGCTGAGTGGGCGTGGCCCCGTCGACGCGTGCAGCCTCGTCGAGCACGCCCGGCACTGCTTCGAGGCGGGCCGTGAGGAAGAGGAACGCGAAGGGGAACGAGCGCCAGGCTTCGAAGAGGATGACGGTGATGAGCGCGATGGGCAGGTCGACCTCCCAGCCGAAGATGCTCACCGGAAGCGCGCGATCCGACAGGAAGGCGACCGGGTCGTCCCATCCGAGGACGTTGACGCCGAACCAGTTGACGATACCGAACTGCGGATTGAGCATCGTCGACCAGACGAAGGTGGCAGCGACCACCGGAGCGACGTAAGGCAGCAGGAGCGAGGCGCGGATGAGCCCGCGTCCGCGGAAGGGCTTGCGCAGAGCGAGAGCGGCGAGGAGCCCGATGCCGATGGCGAGCGCGGTGCCGCACACCGAGTACACGATCGTCGTCCACAACGCGCTGAAGAAGCCGGGCGAGGTGAGCACTTCGACGAAATTGTCGAGCGTGTAGTCGCCGATGATGCCGGTGCCGCGGATGTTGATCAGGCGGACGTCCTGGAAGGCCAGGGAGATCGCCCAGATGATCGGCAGCACCACCGCGACCAGGATGATGAGGAAGGTCGGGGAGATGAGGAGCAGACCGGTGCGGTTCTCTTCGCGGTTGTGCCGCGAGCGTCGACGCTGTTTCCCGCCGCCCGAGGGCTTCCCGGGCGTGGTCCCGGGTCCGGGGCGAACCGCCCCGGACCCGGTGCCTTGTGCGACCCTGCTCATTCCAGCGACTCGCCGATCGAACGCACCGTCTCGGCGGCGCTCGCAGCGGCATCGGCGGGGTCTCCACCCTGCGCGACGTCACTGACGGCCGTCGACACGGGAAGCTCGCCCTGGAGCGCTCCGAGCAGGTTGCCCTGCCCCTGCGTGATACCCCAGCGAGCGAGATCCTGCGGGCCGGCGGCAACGGCTTCGAGAACCTCGGGTGCGTAGAAGTCGGACAGCGGAGCCTTGGTGTCGACTCCGGCGGGGAGGGTCCCCCACAGGTCGGAGTAGAGGGTCGGCTCGTCGGCGGTGCCGGTACGGACCGGAACCTTGCCCTCCGGGGCGATCGCGATCCAGGGCTCGTAGCCGTCGCTCATCATGTACTCGATGAACGACTGCGATGCCTCGGCGTTCGCGCCCTCGGTGACGGTCCACGAGGTGATCTCACCGAACTGCGCGGCGGTGTCGGCATCCGGACCGGCGATCGAGGTGACGACCCCCGTGTTCGCCGCGAGGAAGGCCGGGTCGGCGACGCATTCGGGGCATGAGGGCTTGGCGTCGTCGCGAAGCCCCGCCATCTCGTCCAGCACGAAGCTCGACCAGATGAACATGGCCGCACCACCGGCGAAGTAGGTCGCGCGGGTCGTGTCGACGTCTTGGGCACCGGGCACGGAGTAGTTCTGGGTCAGGTCTCCGTAGAACTCGAAGGAATCGACGCAGGCGTCGGAATCGAGCCCGACCTCGCCGTCCTTGTTCACGAGCTCGCATCCGTTGCCGAGGGCGATCTGCTCGAAGGTCTGCTCGGTGAAGGCGTCGCCGGGAGCCGTGGCGCCGACGAATCCGGCCACCTCGGGAGAGTCGAGCTTCTTCGCTGCGGCGAGGATGGACTCGTACGAGTCCGGGGCTTCCAGGCCGGCCGCCTCGAACAGGTCGGTGCGGTAGAACAGCATCTGCGTCCAGGACTCGCTCGGGACGGCGAGGTGCGTGTCGCCGTCTGACGTGAGCGCCAGGGCGTTCTCGGAGAACGTCGAGGGGTCGAGCGTTTCGATCACCGATGCGACCGCGTCGGTGTCGACGAACTCGTTGGACGACAGGGTGCGCACCTGTGGGAGTGAGATCCCACCGATCACGTCGGGGAGGTCCCCGGCTGCGGCGGACGAGGTGATGAGCTGCGAGAACTGATCTTCCGCGACGGAGACGAGTTCGACCTCGATCCCGGTCTCTTCGGTGAACGCGTCGACGATCTCCTGCGTCGCCGCCACCCGGTCAGGAAGGTCTTCCTGCAACCAGAACGTGATGCCTTCGTCGCTCTGACTGTCGTCGCCGGAGGAGGTGCACCCCGAGAGCACGAGTGCTGTCAGGCTCACCATGGCGATTGCTGCTGCGGTACCTCTGGTCTTCACTGGGCGCCTCCTTGCGCTGGATCCTGCAGGGCTCAGCCGTCGGGTCGACTGTCATTAAGACTAAAACCTAGACATAACTCGCCTAGCTGTCAAACATTATGCTGAATGGGACCCCTGGAGGTGGAGATGCCCGGTCCCGGTGACGTGCTCGAGCTCATTCGCGAACGCCGCGCTCTGACGCGCGGCGACGTCCTCGACGTGACCGGGCTGTCCCGGATGACCGTCGCGACGCGCATCGACGCGCTGCTGGAGGCGGGTCTCATCGTCGAGTCGGGCACCGAGAAGGTCGCAGCGGGTCGACCGTCGCGCCGGCTGGAGTTCAACACCGGGCACGCCCACGTGCTGGCGGCGAACGTCGACACCACGCACACCACCGTGGCGCTCACCGACCTGGCCGGTCGGGTGATGGTCGAGGAACGCGTGGACGTCGCTGTCGCCGACGGACCCGACGTGACGCTCAATGCGATCGCCGAGCGCGGAGGCCGGCTGCTGCAGCGTTCCGGCATCACGCGCGACCGCGTGGCCGCCATCGCCCTCAGCATCCCCGGCCCGGTCGACCCGGACACTCAACGCCCGTCCCAGCCGCCGATCATGCCGGGGTGGGACGCGTACCCGATCCCCGACCATCTGGACAGCGCCCTCGGAGTCCCCGTTCTCGTGTCCAACGATGCGGATGCCGCCGCCCTCGGCGAACAGCGCGCGGCACATCCGGACTCTCGTGCCCTCTGCTTCCTCAAGGTGTCATCGGGCATCGGAACCGGGATCGTGTTGGGCGGGCGCGTCTATCGCGGAGCAGACGGCGGAGCCGGAGACATCGGACACGTGAAGATCTCGGGACACGGCGACCTCCTGTGCCAGTGCGGAGCGCACGGATGCCTCGCCGCGGCGGCATCGGGGCGGGCCGTGGCCCGGGCGCTCACCGCGCTGGGGAAGGAGGCGTCGTCGGCTTCCGATGTCGGGGCGTACCTCGCCGACGGGGATCCGGACGCCGCGCGGCTCACTCAGGAGGCAGGTCGCGTGATCGGCGAGGTCGTGGCCACCGTGGTCTCCCTGCTCAATCCTTCCGAGGTGGTGGTCGGCGGCAAGCTCGCATCGCCGGCACTGCTGGCCGGCGTACGGGAGACGTTGTACCCGCGGTCACTCCCCCGGGCGACGCGGCATCTCACGATCAGCCAGTCGACCCTGGGTGACAGAGCGACAGCGGTCGGGCTCGCCGCGATGGTCGTCGAGCGAGAGTACTCGGCGTCTGCGGTCGACCTGGCTCTCGCGCGCATCTGACGCAGGGAGATCATCCGTGGCCGGCGACGGCTAGCATTCTCACATGACCAACCCCGACCCGATCGACGATGTCTCCATCGGCGGAGACGTCATCCGCCTCGGTCAGTTCCTGAAGTACTCCGGCCTCCTCGACTCCGGAGGAGACGCGAAGGAGGTCGTCATCGACGGCTACGTGACCGTCAACGGCGAGGTGGATCGGCGGCGCGGCCGCCAACTCCACGACGGAGATCTGGTCACCTTCGAGGGGCGGACGGTCCGGGTCCGACCCTGACCCTGGCCTTCGAATCGCCCGATCGGTCTCATCGGTGGCCGGAGTGGGACACCTCGTGTGATTCGAACGCGTTCGAGCGTGATCGAGGGGTGACCGCACGGCTGCGCACCTCACTCGCCAGCACGGCGGCGACTCCGACCCCGCAGAGCACGAAGCCGAGGACCGTGACGATCGTCAGCGGCTCACCCAGGAGAACAGCTCCGGCGAGCGCGGTCGCGGGGGCTATGAGGAAGAGCAGCGCGTTGAGGATCGTGATGCCCACCCGCGCCAGCAGCCACCAGTAGAGGCCATAGGCGGCGAGCGTCGGGAACACCGCGGTGAGTACCGCCGCGAGCCAGAACGATGCGGATGCCGGGGGCACGAGCGACCCGGTCAGCGCGCCGATCACGAGCAGCAGGGCCGCGCTCACGGTGACATGGATGGTCAGGGTCACCAGCACTCCGGTTCGCACCGATGAGCGTCGCTCGACGAAGGTGCCCACGATCAGGCAGGCCATCGCGACCGCCGGAAGCAGGTAGGCGGCAGGCTCGGCGGTCGACGCCCCGAACTGCGAGCGCACCACGAGCAGCACACCCAGGGCGCCGACGACGAGGCCGGCCCACTGCGCCCAGCGAACCCGGATGCCGAGGAGTGGGCCGACGAGCACGGCGACGACCAGGGGCTGAACGGCGTCGATCAGCGCGACGGTTCCGGTGGCGATGCCGGCGGCGACTGCTCCATACACCGCCGTGCAGTAGCCGAACTGGGCGAACAACCCGATCACGGCCTGTGTCCGGAGCGCTCGACCCGTCAGCCCCTTGGCGCTCCCGGTGATGCCGACGACGACGAGAAGGACGGCGGCGAGGGGGACGAATCGCCAGACCAGGAGCGTGATCGGCGAGACGTCGACGGTGGCGATGGCCGCGATGAGGAAGCCGGAGCTCCACGTGAGGACGAACGCGGCGGCAGCCGCGACCGTCACGATCACTGAAAGTATACCGACCTGTTTACTCATGCTT